>DASWIC010000183.1:0-58399 GCA_036397875.1 Burkholderiales bacterium | reverse complement strand
GCCTCCTTGAGCAGTGTCTCGCCCGGCTTCACGCGCGTGAACTCAACTGGTCGCGTGGAGATCTCGAATCGGCCTTCGCGCCAGCCGACGCAGATGTAGCGCGAGCGGTCGAGATCGCGCACTTCGGGGAAATCGGCGCGGTAGTGTGCGCCGCGCGAATCCTCCCGCGCCACCGCGGACGCGCGGATCGCCTTCGAGACCAGCAGCAGGTTCTTGAGATTGAGCCAGTCGTGCCAGGTCAGGTTGAAGGCAAGCCCGGTCCCGCCTGCGCCTGCCGCGTCGAGCTGCGCCTCGAGCGCTTCGAGCGCGCCCTCCGCACGCTTCAGGCCGGCGGCGTCGCGCACGATGCCGACATCGTCCCACATCGCATCGTAGAGCCGCTCCCGGATCGCATTGAGGTCCCCCGCCGGCTTTCCCAGCGGCGCCGTCGCGCGCGCGACCGCGTTCTCGACCGCCACCGCGTCAGGTTCGCGATAGCTTCCATACTGGCGCACCCATCCGGGCACAGCGTCTCCCGCGATGCCGCCAAAGACCGTCGAGTTCGCGACCCCGTTGCCGCCGAGGCGGTTCGCGCCGTGCACGCCGCCGGAATCCTCCCCCGCGACGAAGAGCGCCGGCAGCTCCGTCGTGCAATCGCCGCGGAACACGACGCCGCCCATCATGTAGTGCGCGGTTGGCACCACCTCGACCAGCCCGCCGGCGAGATCGAAACCGCAATCGGCGCAGCGCTCGACCATGCCCTTGAACTCCCTGCGCACCCGTTCCGGGCCGAGATGCCCCATGCTGATGTAGACCCCGCCGTTGGGGGTCGTCCTGCCCCCGCGCATCTCGGCGAAAATCGCTCGCGAGACGATATCGCGCGTCGCGCGCTCACCCTTGAGATCGTATTCGTGCATGAAGCGCTGCTTCGATCCGTTCAGGAGATGGCCGCCCGAGCCGCGCAGCCCCTCCTCGAGCACAGTGCCCGTCATGCGCGTGCCGGGCCCTGCCAGCAATCCCGTCGGGTGGAACTGCACCATCTCCATGTCGCGCAGCGTCAACCCGGCCCGCAAGGCCATCGCCAATCCGTCGCAGGTCTTGTCGCCGGAGGGCGTGTGGTACTTGTACATGGTCGGGCCGCCGCCGGTCGCGAGCAGCACCGCTTTTGCCTGCACCATCACGAACTCGCCGCTCCTCACGTCCACCATCAGCACGCCCGCGAGCGCGTCGCCGTCACGGCTCCTGATGAACTCCAGCGCGCGGTGTTCCTCCAGCCGTGCGATGCCGCGCGCCCATACCTGCTCGGCGAGGCGGTTGATGATCTCGATGCCGGTCAGATCGCCCTTGTGCACGGTGCGATCGAAGGTCTGCCCCGCGAACGCCTTCTGATGGAGGGTGCCGTCGGGGTTGCGGTCGAAGTAGCAGCCGAGCTCGTTCTCCAGCTCGCGGATGCGCTCCACCGCAACGCTCACCAGGGTCCACGCCAGATCCTGGTCCGGGAGCCACTTGCCGCCCTCGATGGTGTCCATGAAGTGGCGCTCGACGGAGTCCTCCGGCGCCAGCGCCACGTTGTATCCGCCCTGCACCATGCGCGTGCAGCCGCACTTGCCGAGGAGGCCCTTCACCGCGATGGTGATGGAGAGGGAGGGGTCGGCCTGGTGCGCGTGCAGCGCGGCGAACAGCCCCGCGCCCCCGGAGCCGAGGATGAGAACGTCGGTCTTGAGCCGTTTCAACGGGCTTTCACGCCTAGGGAAGCGAGCGCGGCGGCGCGCTTTCCACGCGCTTCGGCATTGACCTCCGAGTACAGGCTGCCGCCGTGCGCGTCCATCGCCACGAGCAGCGGGCCGAAGCCCTTCACCCGGAATTTCCACAGCGCCTCGGGGTTGAGGTCGTCGAGGTCCACGTCCTCGATCGCCTCGACCCACGTCGTCTCGAGCGCGGCGGCGCCTCCGATGACGGCGAGATAAGCGCCCCCGAATTCCTTGAACGCGGCGGCCGAGCCCTCCCCGAGCCCGCCTTTGCCGATGAGGACGCGCGCGCCGTATTCCCGCATCAGCGGGCGCGTGAAGCGCTCCATGCGGGCGCTGGTCGTCGTGCCGACGCACACCGGGGCGTACCCCGCCGGGTGCTGCGCCGATCTCGCGACCTTCTTCACGTTGGGCGCGGTATGGATCAGTGCATGGCCGCGCAGGTCGAAGCGCGTCCTGCGCCCGCGGTCGAACATATGGATCTGCGTGCCGTCTCGGATCCCGTAGAGCACTCCGTTGAGCGTAACGGTGTCGCCAATGCGGAGCGCCCTCACCTGCTCCTCCGTCACCGGCGGCGTAACGTCGTAATGAGCCATCCGGAATCCGCCTCAAAAGCCGTAAGTGATGCCCTGCGGCGTGAAGGTCGCCGAGGCGCGGCGCGCGGCATGGCACTGCATGTTCACCGCCACCGGGTTCATGGTGATATGCGTCGCCGCGAGCTCCACGTGGACGGCAAACGCGGTCGAGTCCCCGCCCAGCCCCTGGGGACCGACCCCCAGCTGGTTCACCGCGCCCGTAAGCTCCCCCTCGAGCTTCGCGCCATCGGCGTCCTCGCTGCGCGTGCCGAGCGGGCGGATCGCCGCGAGCTTGGCGAGCGCGACGCAGAGATCCGCGCTGCCGCCGATTCCTACTCCTACGATGGTGGGCGGGCAGGTCTTGCCTCCCGCATCCAGTACGCAATCGATGACGAAGGTCTTGATCGCGTCCACCCCCTCGGCCGGCACCGCCATCTTGAGCCAGGAATTGTTCTCCGAACCGCTGCCCTTGGGGATCATCTGGATGGTCAGCTCGTCCGGGCGCTCGGAATAGCTGAAATGGATCGCCGGGATCCGGATGCCGCAGGAGGTCTGATCGTTGACGCGGGTGATCGGATGCACGACCGAGGAGCGCAGGGGATGCTCGTTCGTCGCGCGGGCGCAACCTCGCGTGATCGCGGCTTCGAGATCGACGCCGTCCACGTGGACGTTGCGGCCGATCGTCACGTTGTAGATCGGCACCCCGGTGTCCTGGCAGGTCAGGTTGTCCGTCTGCTCCGCCACTGTGACGTTCCTGATGATCGTGCCAAGGACCTTTTTCGCGCGCGCGCTGGTCTCGGACGCGTTGAGCCGGGCAAGGCCCTGCTTGATATCGGGCGGCAGGATCTTGAGGGCCCTGATGTAGAGCTCCTTGGCGGCGTCCTCGACTTGCTTCAGGTCAACCTTCACGCGTCACCCGTGGCCCCAAATAAGCGTCCAATCAGTTCAGCTGCAGCTTGCGCTCCTTGATGACTCTCGCCCAATGCCCCGATTCGGCCTGGATCGCTTTCGCGAATTCCGCGGGCGTGTTGCCGACCGGAGCCATGCCGAGGTCCTCGAAGCGCTTCCTCACGTCGGGACTCTTCAGCACGGCCACGACATCGCGGTGGACCTTGGTGATCACCGTCTTCGGCGTGCCCGTGGGCGCGACCAGCCCGAACCAGCCCAGGTTCTCGAAGCCCGGCAGCGTCTCGGCCACCGCCGGGACGTCGGGCACCTGAGCGGAGCGCTGCCTGCTGGTCACGCCGAGTGCCCGCAATTTGCCCTGCTTGACGAACCCGATCGCCGCCGAAAGATTGGGGGTCAGGAAGTTGATCTGGCCCGCGACCAAGTCGACCAGGGCCGGGCCTTCGCCCTTGTAAGGAACGTGGAGGACATTGATGCCCGCGCTGTACGCGAAGTTTTCCGCCGCGAGGTGCGTCTGCGTGCCGATGCCGGCCGAGCCGAAATTGATCGCGCCCGGCTTGGCTTTCGCAAGGGCAATCAGCTCCTTGATGCTCTTCGCCGCGAAGCCCGGATTCACCGCGACGATTTGCGGGCCGCTCGCACAGTTAGTGATCGCGACGAAGTCCTTGTCGGGGTTCCAGTTGAGCTTCCGGTACATGTGCTTGTTCGCGGCCACCACTGATCCTGAGGGCATGAAAAGCGTATAGCCGTCGGCAGTCGCCTTCGCCGCGAGCTCGGCCCCGACGTTGCCGCCCGCGCCTGCGCGATTGTCAACCACGATGGTCTGTCCCCAGACCTCGGTCAGCTTCTGGCCGACGATGCGCGTGACGATGTCGGTCGCGCCGCCCGGCGCGAACGGCACGATGATGCGCACCGGTCTGGCGGGATAGTTCTGGGCGTGGGTCGCGAAAGCGATCCACAACACGGCCGGCAATGCTAGCCACTTGGATATGCGCATGATTCCCTCCTGGAAGTCGTTGTATGGAATGGCAGCTTCCGGACAACCTTACCCGATAAGCGCCCGCCCCAGCAAGGCGGCGACGATTACAGGTTGCCGGCCTCGACCGCGAGCCGCCGCAGCTCCCGGCGCAGCTTTTCGCGCGTTGCGCGGTAGGCGGGCCGGTGGATGACGTTCGCGACCTCGTAGGGGTCCCGTTCGAGATCGTAGAGCTCGTCGAGCTCGCCTGCGCGGTCGCGGTTCACCCAGCGGATGTACTTATGGCGCTCCGTGCGCACCGCCTTGTAGGTCATGCCGACGAGCCACGGATAGGCGTTCTCGGCCCAGTACTCCATCAGGAACGATCGGCGCCACCCCGCGCCGCTTTTTCCCTTCCTTCCGGTGAAGAGCGGCAGCAGCGTGCGGCCCTGGATGTGCGGTCCCGGTCGTCCGCCCGCGAGCTCGATCAGCGTCGGTGCGATGTCCTGGCAGATGACGAGCTTCCGGATGCGCGTGCCGGCCTCGATGCGCTTCGGGTAGCGCGCGATGAACGGCGCGCGGATGCCCTCCTCGTAGGCGAACCGGCGCTCCGGTCCCAGGCCGTGCTCGCCGAAGAAATAGCCGTTGTCGCCGAGGAACAGAATGAATGTGTCGTCCAATTGCCCGGTTCTCTCCAGGGAGTCGAGCAGCAGGCCGACGCCCTCGTCCACCGCCGCCATCATGCAGGCGCGGAGGCGAATCTCCTCCTGCTCGCCCGCATGGATCGCGTCGAGCAGCGCGCGCGATTGCGCCGAGGTCCGCAGGCGCTGCGCCTCTTCCCACGCGGGCTTCTGCTTCACGATCTCGGCGGGCGGGAGCATGTTGGGCTTCCTGGGGAATATGCAGCCGCGATACAGGTCCTGGTGCCGCTCGGCGGGGCGATAGCCGTCCATCTTGAAGGTGCCATCCGCCGCCTGCTCCGCATCCGGGTGCACCGCCTTGTGCGCGAAGAAGAGCGACCACGGCCGGTCGTGCGCGCGGCGCACGAAATCCGCCGCCATGGCGTTCATGATGTCGGTGATGTAGCCGGCGTGCTGCACGGTGCGGCCCTGCTCGTTCAGCCTCGGATCGTTCAGGCGGCCGTGGCCGTCGAAGCTCACCCAGAAGTCGTAGCCCGGCCGCGGGCAGCCGTCGTTGCCCATGTGCCACTTGCCGATGTGGGCGGTCTCGTAGCCGAGCCGCTTCAGCTCCAGGTGGTAGTTCGGCAGCCGGTGGCTCGCCGCGTCGCGCGCGACGTTGTCGATGATGCCGTGGCGGCTCGCGTACTGGCCGGTGAGGATGGACGCTCGGTTGGGCGAGCAGATCGGCGTCGTGTGGAACGCGCGCTCGAAGAGCGCGCCCTCGCGCGCGATGCGGTCGATGTGGGGCGTCTTCAGGTACGGGTGCCCGCCGGCGCCGAACTCGTCGAAGCGCAGGTCATCGACCAGGATGACGAGAATATTAGGCCGCCGCATCGTCATTCCCGCCTGCGCGGGGATGACTTGTGCACCGCGTCCTCAATCTCGCCCATTGTCCTTACTCCGCGCGGATGCCGGGTCAAGTCAGATTCAGCAGGAACAGAAGCCCCGCCCCCAGCGTAAAGCCCGCTGCCAGGGCAAGCAGGCCCTTCTGCCAGTCGCGCCACGCCAGGAATTCCAGCGCCAGCAGGCGCAGCCCGCCGGCGAGATGCGCCGCGAGCAGGAGCACCAATGCCGTCTCCGCGAATTTCACCAGCGGCTGCTCGCTCCAGCGCAGAAACGACTCGAGCCCGGCCTCGCCCTGGAGCGCCTGGCCCAGCGCCCAGAAATGCAGCGGCAGGAACAGTGCGAGCAGCACGCCCGAAGCGCGATGCACGGCGAAGGCCCAGTACGCCGGGTGGTTGCGCGCGCGGAAGTCGCTCTTCATGCGAATACCGCCCACACCGCGCGCAAGCCCCACAGCGCGAGCGCGAGACCCACTGCCACAACGGTGACCTCCAGGCCCGCGCCACGCCAGTTGAATGTCTCCGCCAGGACGCTGCGCAGGCCGATCGGCGCGTGCACCGCGACTGCGATGACGAACAGCGCGTAGAACGCCGCCCACGCGACGCTGCCCTGCGTTCGCCCCAGCACTTCCGCCGCGGAGAGGCCGTTGCGCACGGCGTAGATGAGGGTGATGAGATGGACCATCACGCACACGGCGAGCACCGCCGCGCTCGCGCGCTGAGCCGCCCAGAGCAGCACCTGCGAGCGCGTGTTCATTCTTCGAGCTCGCCGCGCAGCGCCGCGAGCGCGGTGGCGCGCTTGAGCCCGGCGATCGAGGCGGTCGGCGCGAGCTTCATGGGGCAGCGCTCGCTGCAGCTCATGTGCGTATGGCAGGCGTGACAGCCGGCATCGCCCGCCACCGCCGCGAGCCGCGCGCGGTTGCCGGTGTCGCGCGCATCGTTCACCAGCGTCCAGGCGCGATTGAGCGCCGCCGGGCCCAGATAGGCGGGGTTCCAGGCGACCACGTCGCACGAGCTGTAGCACACGCCGCAGCCGATGCACTCGATCGCGGCATCCGCCAGGCGCCGCGCCGGCGAGCCGGGCGGCACCCGCGCGACGTCGTCCTTGCGGGTCGCGCCGCCTCTGAACTGGCCGCGCGCGCGCGCCCACTTGTCGAAGAAGACCGCCATGTCGGTGACAAGATCGCGCACCACCGGCAGGTTGCCGAGAGGTGCGATCTCCAGGCGGCCGTCGCGAGCGACCTTGTCGACATGGGTGCGGCAGGTCCAGCGCGCGCGCCCGTTCACGGTCATCGCGCACGAGCCGCACATGCCGACCCGGCACGCGTAGCGATAGGCCAGCGTCGGATCGAGCGCGCGTTGGATGTAGGTCACGACATCGAGCACGGTCTGGCTCTCGAGCCGCGGCACCTCGAAGACCTGGAATTGCCCGGATTCCTGCCCGCGCCAGACCGAGACGCTCAATGTGCTCATCAATGCACTGCCCCTGCGCTCGCCGGGGCGCCGCGCGTAACCGTCGGCGCCGGCGCACGCTCGATCATGACGTTCACACACGCCGGCCGCTGCGCGCCCAGGGCCCGCTCCAGCGCCGGCATCAGGTCCGCGGCTCGCGCCACATGCTCGCCGTGCCCGCCGAGCGCAGTCACCGCCTGATCGTAGCGTGTCGGCAACAGCTCGCAGCCGTGGGCGCGGTCGCGCCCGTAAGTCCGCAGCTGGATCTGGTGCTCCGCGTTCCAGCAGGCGTCATTGCCGATGACCGCAAGGACGGGCAGCCGCGCCCGCGCCGCGGTATCGATTTCCGCGAGATGAAAGCCGAAGGTGCCGTCGCCAAGCATGGCGACCACGGTGGCATCGGGCCGGGCGAGGCGCGCGGCCAGCGCGAACGGAATCGCGGATCCGATGGAGCCCCCGGGGCCGTTGATGAGCCGCGTCGGGGCGCTCGCGCAGGCCTGCGCCCACTGCCCGAACTCCCCGCCGTCGGCAACCAGCACTGCCTCGCGGGACCGGTCGAGGATCTGCTGCACGGCACGGCCGACCTCGACCGGGTGCAGCGGCCCCTCGGGCCGGGAAACAAGGGTCTTCCATTCTGCGGGGCGATACTGGACGGCGGATCGCACCTCCTCAGCCCATTGCCGCGATCCGGCCGCGCGGGCGCGCGCGGCCAGCCCTTGGGCGGCAGCGAGCGAATCCGCAGTGGCCGAAAACCGGACGCGCGCCGCGGGAGCAAGCGTCCGCAGGGCTCGCTGCAACGCGTCCGGCTCGGGGTCGATGACGATGAAGCGGCAGTCCGCGGCGACCACCGGCGGCGCGCCGAAGCGCAGCGTGAAATCCGGCTGCTTGCCGAGCAGCACCACGAGATCGGCCTCGCGCAGCACGTCACCAAACGCGCCGAGCGCCGGGTCGTTGATGCCGCGCGGGCTTTCCATGCATACCACGGGCACGCCGGTCGCCGCCGCAAGCCGCTCGCGCGCAGCGGGTCCGGCGCCATTGGCGAGGGCGGGCCCGACCAGCACGAGGGGACGGCGCGCGCGCTCCAGTTCCGCGCACACGGCGTTTTCCGCGGACGCGTCGAGCCGATGCGCCACCGCGCTGGCGAATCGCGGCGGTGTCACGGTGCCGGCGGCGACTCTTGCCTCGAGGACGTCGAACGGCAGGCTCACGTGCACCGGCCCGGGGCGCCCCGCGCGGGCGATGCGCAGCGCCCGCTCGACATCGTCGCCCAGGGTATCGGCGCGTTGGGCGGTCCACGACGCCTTGGTGACCGGCGCGGCGAGATCGGCCTGCGCCATCTCCTGAAAGGCGCCGCGACCGAGCTCCACGAGCGGCGCGTGGCCCGAGAGCATTACCAGCGGCGATTCGGAAGCGAGGGCGGTATAGAGCGCGCTGACGCCGTTGGCGTGGCCGGGTCCTCCGGTCAGCAGCGCGACGCCGGGCTCGCCCGTCAGGCGCCCCCAGGCGTCGGCCATGTGCACCGCCGCGCCCTCGTGCCGGACGTGCACGATCGAAAGCCGCGCCTCCAGCGCCGCGTCATACACCGGCATGATCTGGTTGCCGGAAAGGGAGAAGAGATGCCGCACGCCAGCCGCCGCGAGCGTGCGGGCGAGGATGTCCGCCCCTCTCAGCTGCGCCATCGGCGTCGGCCTCGCTGCGCCTTGGCGGCGGCCGGCCCGCTCAGGCTGACTCGTAGAGCCGCGTGAGCACGAATTCGCGGTGGCCGAGCGCTTCGGCGCAGGTCAAACGGCCGTTGCAGGTGCGCAGCATGACTTCCAGCAACTCGTCACCACATTGTTCCATGTTCTTCTGCCGTTGCAGCAGGCCCGAGACGTCGAGGTCAATGTGCTCGGTCATGGTGCGCGCGGTGCGCGGATTCGCCGTGAGCTTGATCACCGGCAGGATCGGGTTGCCGATGACGTTGCCCTGCCCCGTCGGGAAGAAATGCACGACGTAGCCGGCGGCGGCGCACAGCGTCACCATCTCCGCCGCAGCCGAGGACGAGTCCATGAACCACAGCCCCGGGCGCGTCGGCGCCTCGGCCTTGTCGAGCACGCCAATCACCTTGCACTTCTTGCCGATTTTCTGGATGTTGCCGAGCGCTTTCTCCTCGATCGTGGTGAGGCCGCCGGCGATGTTGCCCTTGGTCGGCTGCGAGTCCATCAGGTCGCTGGTCTTGTGCCGGTCGATGACCTCCTGGTAGCGGTTGAACACCCGCATCCACGCCTCGCGCACCTGCGGCGTCGCGCAGCGGTCGGCGACGACATTCTCGCCGCCGGTGATCTCGGTCGTCTCGCCGAAGCACATCGTCACGCCGAGCGGCTCCAGCTTGTCGAACGCGTTGCCGACGGTGGGATTGGAGCCGCAGCCCGAAGTGGTGTCCGATTCGCCGCACTTGCAGGAGACCCACAGATCGTTGACCGGGCACTCCACGCGCTGCAGCTCGGAGGACCACTGCACGTATTCCTTCGCGACCTTGGAGGCGCGCAAGATGGTGTCGTGGTCGCCGTGGAGCTCGATGCCGAAGCCGGTGACCGGCTTTCCGGTCTTGGCGATGCCATCCACCACGCGCTTGGCCCATTGTTCCTCGATGCAAATCACCACGACCGCAGCAACGTTGGGGTTCGACCCCGCACCGATCAGCGTGCGGAAATGGAGTTCCAGGTCGGCGCCGAATTGCAGCCGGCCGTAGGGATGCGGGATCGCCAGCGCGCCCTTGACGTTGTTGGCGACCGCTTCGGCGGCGGCGTTGGACAGGTCGTCGACCGGCAGGATGAGGACGTGGTTGCGGACGCCGACGCGCCCGTTCTCGCGGCGGTAGCCCTGGAAGGTGGATTTCGCTGAGATCATTCTGGAACCTCGTGATGAATGACGACTGACGACTGACGAGTGACGCGCGGTGGCACTGCGCCTACCAGCGCTTGGTCTTCATGTTCTGGACGTGGGCGTGCTCGCCCTTCTTGATCGGCGCGGCGGCCTTGCCGATGTCGAAGCCGTACTTGATCACCGTCTCGCCGCCGGCGATGTCCTTCAACGCGAGCTTGTGCCCGATCGGGATATCGTTCAGCGCCTTGACCTTGATGGTCGAGTCGTCCTCCATGACCCAGCCGGTCAGCTCCTGACCCGCCTTGACGCCCTCGACCACGATGACGCCGACGGTGTCTTTCTTGTCGTGAACCAGAACCTGAATCATCTTGACTCCTGAATGGGCCGGCACGGGCGCCGGGCAGCTATCGACAAGGGATTGCGACGGATTTCGATCTTATGGCTGCAATGCTAGCGCGCCAGGCGGTTCGATTTCAAGCGATGATGCGGCGCGCGCCGGATCAATCCCGTTTCACCCAAGTCGCCCCACGATCTCTGCGCCGAAAAAAAGGCGGCTCGCGCCGTCTTTTTCCAGGCCTGCTGTGCTGCTCACTCCTGGCTTTCGCCAGGTGCGCCGGCCTCGCCGCCCTCGAGCTTCTCGCGGATGCGCGCTTTCTTGCCGGTGCGCTCTCTCAGGTAGTAGAGCTTTGCCCGTCCCACGTCGCCGCGGCGCTTGACCTCGATGCTCGCGATCAGCGGTGAGTAGGTCTGGAACGTGCGCTCCACGCCCTCCCCGGAGGAGATCTTGCGCACGATGAAGGAGGAATTGAGCCCGCGATTGCGCTTGGCGATCACGACTCCCTCGTAGGCCTGGACGCGCTTGCGGTCGCCTTCGACCACGCTCACGCTCACGACCACGGTGTCCCCGGTCGAAAACTCGGGAATTTCCTTTCCCAGCCGCTTGATCTCGTCGGCCTCGAGCTGTTTGATGATGTCCATGTTCAGTTCTCCTGCTTGTATTCGTCCAGCAGCTCCCGTTCCTCGTCGCTCAACCCCCGCGCCTCGAGCAGCTCCGGTCGCCTCCGCCACGTGCGCCCCAGCGCCTCCTTCAGCCGCCAGCGCGCGATAGCGGCGTGATTGCCCGAGAGCAGCACTTCCGGCACCGCCGCGCCCTCATAGATTTCGGGGCGGGTGTAGTGGGGGTAATCAAGCAGCCCGTTCGCGAACGAGTCCTGGCCCGCCGAATCTGCATCCCCGAGCACGCCGGGCATCTGCCGCACGACGGCGTCGATCACCACCATCGCCGCAAGCTCGCCGCCCGTCAGCACGTAGTCGCCGAGGGAGACCTCCTCGTCGACCGCGCGCCCGACCAGCCTCTCGTCCACACCCTCGTAGCGCCCGGCGAGGAGCACCAGCCCCTGCAACCCTGCGTATTCCATCACCCGCCGGTGGTCGAGCCGGCGGCCCTGCGGCGAGAGATAAACCGTTCTCGCCTGCTTCACGCCCGCGCTTTTCTGCCGCTCACGCGCCGCCATGAGCGACTTCTCCAGCGGCTCCGCCATCATCACCATTCCGGGGCCGCCGCCATACGGGCGGTCGTCCACGGTGCGGTAGCTGTTGGCCGCGAAGCTGCGCGGATTCCACAGCACCAGCTCGAACAGCTTCCGCTCCCGCGCCCGGCCGGTCACCCCGTTTTCGGTGACCGCCTCGAACATCTCCGGGAACAGCGTGACCACGTCGAACTGGTACATCAATAGTCCGCGTCCCACTCGACACGCATCACGCCGGCGCCCAGATCGACGTCCCGGATCACGTCCGCGATAAACGGGATCAACCGCTCGCGCTCACCGCTCACGACCAGCACATCGTTCGCGCCGGTCTGCAGGATGCTGACGATCCGGCCGAGGCCCCGCGCGCTTTCGTTCACCACCGCGAGGCCGATCAGGTCCGCCCAGTAATATTCGTCGCTTCGCGTCCCGGGCAGTGCCGCCCGCGGCACCGCCACCGTTTTCCCCCGCAACGCCCCGGCGGCGTCGCGGTCATCGAATCCTTCGAGCTTCGCGAGCACGGTGCGGCCATGCACGCGCGCGTCCGCAACAGCCGTTTCCTGCCAGCCGCCGTCCGGCCCCACCCACCAGGTCTTGTAGGACAGCAGGTTGCGCGGTGCCGCGGTGTTCGGCTGGACCTTGACCCAGCCCTTGACGCCAAACGGGGCGGCGATCCGCCCCATCACGACCCAACTCTCAGGCTGCGCTCTTGCTTGTACCAAGCTGCTTGACGAGCCGCGCCACGGTACCGGAGAGCCGGGCGCCCTTGCTCTTCCAGTGCGTCAGCCGCGCGCCGTCGATGCGCAACCGCTCGCGTCCTTCCGGCGCCATGGGATCGTAAAAACCGATGCGCTCGATGAAGCGACCGTCGCGCGCGCGCCGCGAATCCGCCACAACCATATTGAAGAACGGGCGTTTTACGCTGCCGCCGCGTGCCAGTCGAATGACTACCATGGATACTTTCTGCGCTGAAAATGCGGAAAGGGCGTGATTCTACGCCAGTTTTTGGCACTTTCGCAAGGCGAACGGCGCGTGATCGATGCGCGCGCGGTTCGATCATCGCTCGGCGACCACGTGCCATTAACTCGATGATTTGTATTCGATATGGGCAGGAGCGGAGCAGCCGTCCCGGCGCGTTGAGTTAACATGCTGCCTCCTCTGAAGGGATCCGCCATGCCGCCCATCACTTCCGCACCACGCATCGACGCCGCGCTCGCCGAGCGCTTCGGCGCCGCGCCCGGCGTCAACTCCGATCTGCACGGCCTCGACGAGCTCGCGCGCATGGCCGAGCATCGGTCGCACCGCAAGTTCGCCGGGCGGGCAGTAGCGCCGGGGCTGCTGCGACTGCTCCTCGCGTGCGCGTTCTCGGCGCCGTCAAAATCCGACCTGCAGCAGGCCGACGTGATTCACGTCGCCGACCGCGCGCAAGTGAAGGCCATTGCCGACGGCATCCCGGACATGCCGTGGATCGCCGACGCGCCGGTGTTCCTGGTGTTTCTCGCCAACAACCGCCGCATACGGAGAATCGGCGGCTGGCGCGGCAAGCCGTTCGCCAACGATCACCTCGATCATTTCCTGAACGCCGCGGTGGACGCCGCGCTGGTGATGATGAGCTTCATCCGGGCAGCGGAGGCAGTCGGGCTCGGCACTTGTCCGATCAGCCACGTGCGCAATCATCCCGACGAGCTTTCCCGGCTGCTCGCGCTCCCCGACTGGGTGTTTCCGGTGGCGGGCCTGTGCGCGGGCTACCCGGCGGAGCCCGGCCGCATCACGCCGCGCCTGCCGCTCGAGGTCACGGTGCACGTAGACCGCTACGATGAGTCCGGAGTCAGGGAGGGCATCGACGCCTATGACCGGCGCCGGCACGCCCTGCTGCCGTATCGCAGGCAGCGCTATGCCGATCGATACGCGAACGTCGAATTCTACGGCTGGTCGGAAGACAAGGCGCGGCAGTACTCGGTGCCCGAGCGGGCCGACTTCGGCGCGTTCATCCGGTCGAAGGGCTTCAGCCTGAAATAGGAGACAGATTGATTTCTCCCGCGTGTTGAACGGCGGCCATCCCGCCCGTTCGAACACGCGGAGTTAAACCGGCGCAGCGCGTCCGGTTTAACGAGTGTTGGCCGGCGCATCGCGCCGCCAGAGGTGGGCGCGCCAGCGCACGGCGATCACCAGGGTAAAGGCAAGGCCGATGGCGCAGTAGAGCGTCGCGGTCCAGGGAAAGCCGATGTGGGCAATCAGCGGCGCGGAGATCAACAGCCCGGGGAGGTTGCCGTAGAGCGCGAGCATCCGCATCCCCATGACACGGCCGCGGAAGCGCACGTCGGAATTGCGCAGCAGCATCGCCGACATCGGGATGAGGCCCAGGCTTTGCACGACGCCGGTCACGATCAGCACCGCGATGCCGGCGGCAGCGTGCGGCGTGTGCGCGAACACGATGAGCATCGCGTACCAGCACGCGCCGAAGATGAGCCCCATGCGCGCCGGCCGGACCGCGTGCCCGATGCGGCTCAGGACCATCGAGCCGAGCAGCGCGCCGAAGGATGCGCCCGCCACCATGTAGCCGAGCGTCGTCTGGTCGGAGGAATAGACCTCCTTCGCCACGTACGGCAGCAACCCGGTGAACAGCGGAAACGCCGTCAGGTTGAGCAGGAACGCGAAGCCCATCGCCCCGAGCAGGTGCGGCGTGTTCCAGACGTACGCGAGCCCCTCCCTGAGATCACGCCACGGTGTGCTGCGGGGGACCTCGCTTGAGGCATCTCGCGCTGCGTCGTGCTGGGGACGCGAGCTGCCCGCCTTGAAGGTGAGCAGGACGCTGGTCGCGTAGAAGGTCACGACCACGGCGTAGGCCGGTCCCATGCCGAGCAGCGCAACCAGCCCCGCGCCGGTCAGCGCCCCGGCGATGCGCGCGGAGTCCTGGGTCGTGCGCTGGATGCTCATCGCGCCCACCAGCCGGTCGGGCGGCATGGTTTCGGCCACCAGCGCGGCGCGCATCCCGATGTCGGAGGGGCGCACCAGGCCCATCACCGCGGTGATGGCGAGCACGATCGCCGGCGTGACCATGCCGAGCAACGCGAAGGACATGAGGATGGTCGCCAGGCTCGCGTAGAGCCCGCGCATGGCGCAGAGCAGGTTGCGGTGTCCGATGCGGTCGCCCATCACGCCGAACATCGGCGCCAGCAGCGTTCCGATGTACAGGAGCGACGCGAACACGGTGAGCATGAGCACCGATTGGGTCTCGACCAGCACGTACCAGCCGAGGATCAGCGTCTCCATCTCGAACGCCCACGAGGTGGCGAGGTCGGCGGGCCACTGGAAGCGGAAACTGCGGACGCGGAATGGGGCCAGCGCCTGGGCGCGCGAGGGAGCGCTCACGATCTATCGCTACCGCATGCCGGGGAACATCCCCTTCATGCTGCGCATCATCTGGGCCATGCCGCCCTTCGATGACATCATTTTCATCATCTTCTGCGCCTGCTCGAACTGGTTGAGCAGGCGGTTCACTTCCTGCACGGTCACGCCGGCTCCTGCGGCAATGCGGCGCTTGCGCGAGGCCTTGATGAGCTCGGGCCGCGCGCGCTCCTCGCGCGTCATCGCGTTGATGATGCCCTCGAGGCGGCGGATCGCCTTGTCGTCCATCCCCGGCGCGCCGTGCGCGAGCTGCGCGAGATTGCCGGGCAGCTTGTCCGCGAGCGCGGCGAGCCCGCCCATCTTCTTCATCTGCGCGACCTGCTGCTTGAAGTCCTCGAGGTCGAAGTTCTTGCCGGACTTCACCTTCTGCGCGAGCTTCTCCGCCTGGGCGCGGTCCACGCCCTTCCTGACGTCGTCGATCAACGAGAGCACGTCGCCCATGCCGAGGATGCGCGAGGCCATCCGGTCGGGGTGGAACGGCTCCAGTGCGTCCAGTTTTTCGCCCACGCCCGCGAACTTGATCGGCCTGCCGGTGACCTCGCGCACCGACAGCGCCGCGCCGCCACGCGCATCGCCGTCAACCTTGGTGAGGATCACGCCGGTGAGCGGCAGCGCGTCAGCGAACGCCTTGGCGGTATTCACCGCGTCCTGGCCCTGCATCGCGTCCACCACGTACAGCGTCTCGATCGGCTTCAGCGCGGCATGCAGCTCGGCGATCTCGCGCATCATCGCCTCGTCGATCGCGAGCCGCCCCGCGCTGTCCACGATCAGCACGTCGGCGTAGTGCGTGCGCGCATGGCCGAGCGCGCGCGCCGCAATATCGACCGGCTTCTCGCCCACCGCGGAGGGAAAGAACCCGGCGTCAACCTGCGCCGCGAGAGTCTTCAACTGCTCGATCGCGGCCGGGCGGTAAACGTCGCAGCTCGCGAGCAGGACCTTCTTCCGCAGCTCCGTTTTCAGCCAGCGCGCGAGCTTGCCCGCCGTCGTGGTCTTGCCCGAGCCCTGCAGCCCTGCGAGCAGAATCACCGCGGGCGGCTGCGTGGCGAGGTCGAGCGCATCGTTCTTCTCGCCCATCAATGCGACCAACTCGCGGTAAACGACGCCGACCGCGGCCTGGCCCGGCGTCAGGCTGCCGATCACCTCCTCCCCCAGCGCCTTCCCGCGCACCCGCTCGATGAAGGTCTTTACCACCGGCAGCGCAACGTCCGCCTCCAGCAGCGCAACGCGCACCTCGCGCAACGCGTCCTGGATGTTGGACTCGGTAAGCCGCGCCTCGCCGCGCAGCGTCTTGATCGCGCGCGACAGCCGCTCCGTCAGATGGTCGAACATGGGAAACGGTTGGTGTAGACTCGAAACGTGCCGGAGATTCTACCCTACGCGGTCAACGCCCTGCTCTACGGCGCACTCGCGGTCTACGTCTGGCGCATTCGCTCGATTCCTGCGGCCGGCGTCTCGGGTTCTGCCGCATCTTCCGGCGTGATCGAGCGCTACGCGGTGCTCGTGCCGCTCGGTCTGCACGCCGTTCTCATCGCGCGCGCGATGTTCGCGTCCGACGGGCTGCATCTTGGCGTCGGCAACGCGGTGTCGGCGATCCTCTGGCTGACGGTGCTGGTCTACTGGGCCGGCAATCTCGTCTACCGGCTGGAAGGCTTGCAGTCGCTGGTGCTGCCGGTGGCCGCGGTCGCGGCGCTCCTGCCGGCCGTGCTGCCCTCGGTCAAACCCCTGCCCAACACCGAGCTCATCGTATTCAAGGTCCACCTGCTGATCGCAATGCTCTCCTACAGTCTTTTCACCATCGCATCGCTGCACGTGCTGCTGATGGCGCTGCTCGAGCGGCGCCTCCACGACGGCAGCCTGCCGCGAGCGCTGCAGGGACTGCCGCCGCTGCTGGCGATGGAAACGCTGTTGTTCCGCATCATCTGGGCGGGCTTCATCCTGCTGACGGCAACGCTCGCGACCGGCGTGCTCTACTCGGAGGAGCTCTTCGGGCGCGCGGCGCGGTTCAATCACAAGACGGTATTCGGCGTGCTGTCCTGGATCATTTTTGCGGCGCTCCTCGGCGGCCGGCACGTCTACGGCTGGCGCGGGCGCGTCGCGGTGCGCTGGACGCTCACCGGCTTTCTCATGCTGGTGCTCGCCTACATCGGCAGCAAGTTCGTCCTCGAAGTCATCCTGGGGCGATAGCCCCGTCACTCGTCACGTTGTTCGGCGGCTTGACGCCCCTGTCTTGCCGCTGAATACTGAAAATTCACCCACCACCGCGCGAGAGTCCCGTGGAAGCCATCCCCCTGTCGACGCTCTACGTCACTCTAGTCGTGCTGCTCGTCGTCTCCGGGTTTTTTTCGATATCCGAGACCAGCATGATGGCGATCAACCGCTACCGCCTGAAGCACCTCGTTCAGAGCGGTCACCGCGGCGCCCGGCTCGCCTCCGACCTGCTGGCGAAGACCGACACCTTTCTCGGCGTAGTCCTGCTCGGCAACAATCTCATCAACGCCGCCTCCGCGCTGCTGGTGGGGCTTATCGCCGAGCGCTATCTCGGCCAGAGCGAGCTGTCGCTGTTCGTGGCGACCGCGGTGGCGGGATCCGTAATCCTGGTTTTCAGCGAGATCACGCCGAAGATCGTCGGCGCGACCTATCCCGAACGCATCGCCCTCCCCGCGGCGTACGTCCTCACGCCCCTCCTGCGCATCACGCAGCCGGTGGTGTGGTTTATCAATCTCTTCGTCCAAACGCTCCTCGGTCTCATGCGCCTCAGGCGCGCGCCCGGTCACGGCGAGCAAAAGCTGTCGGTGGAGGAGCTGCGCACGCTGGTGCTGGAGACGAGCTACCTGCCGCAGAAGCACCAGAGCATCCTGCTGAACCTGTTCGACCTCGAGGCGATCACGGTGGACGACGTCATGGTGCCGCGCAACCACATCGAGGCGTTCGATTTCGACGCGCCGCTCGACACCCTGCGGCAGCAGATCGCGACCTCCCATCACCGGCGGGTGCTCCTGTACCGGGGGCATCTGGACGAGGTGCTGGGCACGCTGCGGGTGCGAAGCGTGCTGAACCTCGTACAGAACGAGGAGCTTTCCAAGGACAAGCTGCGCGAGCTGATGCGCGAGCCCTATTACGTGCCGGCCGGCACCCCGCTCTTCTCCCAGCTGCAGAACTTCCAGGAGCAGCAGGACCGCTTGAGCCTGGTGGTGGACGAGTACGGCGAGCTGATGGGGCTGGTCACGCTGGAGGACATCCTCGAGGAGTTGATCGGCGAGTTCACCACCCAGTCGCCGCTGCTCTCCGGGGGCTTCGTGAAGCAGCCCGACGGCAGCTACCTCGTGGAGGGCGCGACCCTGCTGCGGGAGCTGAATCGCAAGCTCGGCTTCAGCTTCCCGCTCGACGGGCCGAAGACGCTGAACGGCCTGATCCTCGAGCACCTGCAATCGATGCCGGAGCCCAGCACCAGCGTCAAGATCTCGGGGCATCCGCTGGAAATCGTCCAGACCCAGGACCGGGTGGTGAAGGCGGTGCGGGTCATTCCGCCGGTTGCCGCGTAACGGAGCGGGCGGGCGGGGGGCGCTGTGGCAAACTGGGCTTTACAAAGCCCGGCAACACGTGCATCATTTTGTGAACAGTTTCACCTAACCTATTGGTTCATTAGGGCAATCAGGAGCCTTCCATGGCCACGGCAGCCGCAGCGGCAAGACGGGCAGATGTCAAGGAGTTCAACTTCACCTGGGTCGGCACGGACAAGGGCAACAAGACCGTGCGCGGCGAGATGCGCGCGAGCGGCGAGGCCCAGGTCAATGCCACGCTGCGTCGCCAGGGGATACGCGTCGTCGAGATCAAGAAGCAGAGAACGCGGGGGGGAGGCAGGATCACCCAGAAGGACATCACGCTCTTCACCCGCCAGATGGCGACCATGATGAAGTCGGGCGTGCCGCTGCTGCAGTCCTTCGACATCGTCGGCAAGGGTCACAGCAATCCGGCGGTCGCGCGCCTGCTGCTGGAAATCAAGACCGACGTCGAGACCGGGTCGAGCCTGAAGCAGGCGTTCGAGAAGCACCCGCTCTACTTCGATGCGCTCTACTGCAACTTGATCGGCGCGGGCGAGGCGGCCGGTATTCTCGACTCGCTGCTCGACCGGCTCGCGAGCTACCAGGAGAAGATTCTCGCGATCAAGAGCAAGATCAAGGCGGCGCTGTTCTACCCGATCGCGATCGTCGTGGTCGCGGTCGTCATCACGGCGATCATCATGATTTTCGTGATCCCCGCGTTCAAGCAGGTGTTCACGAACTTCGGCGCCGACCTGCCGGGCCCGACGCTGTTCGTCATGGCGGTCTCCGATTTCTTCGTGGATTACTGGTACGCCATCTTCGGCGGGGCCGGAGGCGGCATCTACGCCTTCTTCTGGACGTGGAAGCGCTCGCTGAAAATGCAGGTCGTCATGGATCGCGTCTTGCTGAGAGTGCCGGTATTCGGCCACCTCGTGCGCATTTCGTGCATCGCGCGCTGGGCGCGGACGCTTGCCACGATGTTCGCCGCCGGCGTGCCGCTGGTCGAGGCGCTCGAATCGGTCGCCGGCGCCTCCGGCAATTACGAGTATTACATCGCCACCAAGAAGATCCAGGCCGAGGTGTCCACGGGCTCGAGCCTGACCTCCTCGATGCAGGGTACCGATGTCTTCCCCAACATGGTGATCCAGATGGTGGCGATCGGCGAGGAAGCCGGCTCGCTCGATGCCATGCTGTCCAAGGTCGCGGACTTCTTCGAAGCGGAAGTGGACGACGCGGTCGAAGCGCTGTCGAGCCTGATGGAGCCCATGATCATGGTGGTGCTGGGCACGCTGATCGGCGGCATGGTCATCGCCATGTACCTGCCCATATTCAAGATGGGCCAGGCCGTCTAAGCGCGGGATGCTTCCCGCTTCTTTCTACGCGTATCCGGCCTTTCTCGTCACCGTCGCCGTCCTCGCCGGCCTGATCGTCGGCAGCTTTCTCAACGTCGTCATTCACCGGCTGCCGAGGATGCTCGAGCGGCAATGGCGCGTCGAATGCGCGGATCTCACGGGCATCCCCGCGCCGCCCGCCGAACGCTACGACCTCGTGCGGCCGCGCTCCGCCTGCCCGAAGTGCGGCCACCGGATCCCGGCGATCGAGAACATTCCGCTGGCAAGCTACATCGCGCTGGGGGGAAAGTGCTCACAGTGCAAGGCGCCGATATCGCCGCGTTATCCCGCCGTCGAGGCCCTGTCGGGGGCGCTTGCCGGCTATATCGCGTGGCGCTACGGCCTCACCGCCGCCATGGCGGGCGCCCTGGTGTTCACGTGGGCGATGATCGCCCTCACCTTCATCGACCTCGACACGTTTTACCTCCCCGACAGCATCACGCTGCCGCTGCTCTGGGCCGGCCTGCTGTTCAATGCCGGCGGCACGTTCACCGACCTGCACTCCGCGGTGATCGGCGCTGCAGCGGGATACATCGCGCTGTGGGCCGTGTTTTGGGCCTTCAAGTTCGCGACCGGCAAGGAGGGCATGGGCTACGGGGATTTCAAGCTGCTCGCCGCGATCGGTGCCTGGCTCGGCTGGAAGATGCTGCCGCTCACAATCCTCGCGTCGTCCCTGGTCGGAGCGGTAATCGGAATCGGGCTGATCGTTTTCGCGAAGCACGCGCGCGAGAAGCCGATTCCGTTCGGCCCCTACCTTGCGGTCGCCGGGCTGATCGCGATGTTCTGGGGCGAGCGGATCAACCGGTATTACCTCGACATCCTCTAGCATGCCGTTCTGCGTCGGCCTGACCGGCGGCATCGGTTCCGGCAAGTCGGCCGCTTCCGGCGTGTTCGAGGCGCTCGGCGCGGCAGTGGTGGACACCGACGAGATCTCGCGCGCGCTGACCGCGCCGGGCGGCGCCGCGATCGCCGCGATACGGGAGCAGTTCGGGACGGCGGCGATCGGCCCCGACGGCGGCCTCGACCGCGAGCGGATGCGGCTGCTGGTATTCCGGGATGCGGCCTCGAGGACGCGGCTCGAGGCGATCCTGCATCCGCTGATCCGCGCCCGTACGCGCGCCGCCATCGCCGCTGCGCGCGCGCCATACGTGATCGTGGTGGTGCCGCTCCTGCTCGAGACCGGAGCCTGCATGGAGCTCATTCAGCGGGTGCTGGTGGTGGACTGCGACGAAGCGCAGCAGATCCGCCGCGTCGCCGCCGGCAGAGGACTCGCCCCCGAGGAAGTGCGCCGGATCATGGCGACGCAATTGCCGCGCGCCGAGCGCCTGGGTCGCGCTGACGACGTGATTCATAACGATGGCAACATCGAGGCGCTGCGCAGCCAGGTCGAGCAGCTTCATGCCCGCTATTCCGCGCTCGCGCGCCAGGCGGACCCGGGGCCCGCGGCCTCGGGGAAGACGCAATAAATGCTTTATATTTTTCGATTTTTGATGAATACTGGCCCCGCTTCCTGTACCCAACCGGACTGTGCCCGGTCATCCTAAAGTGATCAGCTACGAATACCCCTTGAGCGAGCGCGTGCGCACGCTGCTGCGCCTCGAGGACCTGTTCGAGCGCGTCGATTATTTCCTGCACAAGGGCGACGCTCACGAGCACCACGTAGCGCTCCTTTCGATCTTCGAGATCCTCGAGGTCTCGGGGCGCGCCGATCTCAAGTCCGACCTGCTGCAGGAACTGGAGCGGCAGAAGCAATCACTCGAGTCGCTGCGCGACAATCCCGAGGTATCGGGCGAAGCGCTCGACAACGTGCTGTGGCAGATCGATCAGGCTTCCTCGCGGCTGCTCAAGATCTCGGGCAAGATCGGGCAGGAACTGCGCGAGAACGAGTGGCTGATGAGCATCCGCCAGCGCACCGGCATTCCCGGCGGCGTCTGCGAGTTCGACCTGCCCTCGTACCACTACTGGCTACAGCAGGGGCCGGAACAGCACCGCCATGACCTGCAGCAGTGGCTCGCGCCCTTTCTGCCGATGCGCGATGCCATCGCGATCGTGCTGCGGCTGCTGCGCGAGTCCGGCAAGACGACATCGCAAATCGCCTACCAGGGCGTCTACCAGCAGATGATGGCGGGCCGGCTGTCGCAGATGCTGCGCATACGGTTGAGGCGCGAGTTTCACTGCGTGCCGGAGATCAGCGCGAACAAGTACGCGCTCAACATCCGCTTCACGACCCAGGAAGGAATTCAGCGGCCCAAGGCGGCCGAAGCCGATGTCGAGTTCGAGCTCACCTTCTGCAATCTGTAGTGTGTTTCCGTGGCTGAATCACGCTTAGTCATCTGCCCGAGCTGTGGCAGAAGCGTCGCATGGACGGAACAAAACGCCTGGCGCCCGTTCTGCTCCGAGCGCTGCAAGCTGATCGACCTCGGCGCGTGGGCTGCCGAGCGCTACCGGGTGCCGGTGGTCGAGGACAAGGATCAGCCGGAAACCGCAACCCCGGGCGAGCCGGAGGGCAGCGGTTCATAGTTTCAAGGTCGACTCTCGAGCGTAGTACGTTGAACTTGAAACAGGGACGCTAGTCCGCCCACGCTCCGCGCATCATGCTGATGCCGTGCGCGCCGTGGCGCCATGCTGTTTCCAGATCCGTGGGCATGAGCCCGCCCAGCGCATACGCCGGCAGCGGGCAATCTTTCAGCAACGCCGCGAACTGCGCCCAACCGAGACCGGCCGCGCCGGGGTGGGTTGGCGTCGGCAGCACCGGCCCCAGGACCACGAAATCCGCTCCCACCGCCTGTGCCCGCGCGAGTTCCGCGGCGTCATGGCACGAAGCGCCCACGAGCCCGCAATCGGGCCGCTGCCGGGTGTCCTTCAGTTGCGCCGAGGTGAGATGCACGCCGTCGGCTCCGAGATCGCGCGCAAGCTGCGCGCTGCCGTTCACCACCACGCGCGCACCGCGGGCGTGCGCGATCTCCATCACCCGGGCAGTGAAATTCCGCAGCTCCTTCTTGCCCAGCTCCTTCTCGCGTACTTGTACGAGCTTGAGCCCGCGGGCGAGCGCCTGCTCGAGCCGCCGCAGCTGCACCGTCACGCCCAGCTCCGAGGCGTGGGTAATCGCGTATACGGGCGGCAATCGCAGCGCTTGCAGGATCGGCGCGTTGGCGGGCAGCAGAGGATCGACCGTGATGGCGGCGGGCGACTGCCACGCGAAGCGCTGGCTCTCGCGCCCATGCAGGGATCCCGACCATCGCACCACCCGGAAGAAACGCAGCCTGACGGCCGCGTGCGCGTAGTCGTAGTCGCGCGTGAGCCAGGGGTAGGCGGTCACGACCTCGATGCCGAGCTCTTCGTGCAGCTCGCGCTTGAGCGCCGGCAGCGCCGCCTCGCCCGCCTCGATCTTGCCGCCGGGAAATTCCCAGTAGCCGGCGTAGACCTTGCCGGCCGGGCGCTGCCCGAGGAGGAAGCTGCCGTCGGGGCGGGTGATCACCGCCGCGGCGACCTCGACTCTCGGGGATGAAGGGGGAAGGAAGCAGGGGGAAGGGCTTGGGGCTGCGCCGGTCCTGCTATTCATCCTTCTGCCTTCTGCCTTCTGACTTCTGCAAGCTCATTTTCCCCGCCCAGTCGCGCGCGAACTGCCAGGCGACGCGCCCGCTGCGCGAGCCGCGCTGCATGGCCCATTGCAGCGCCGCCCGCTGCACCTGCTCGCTGCGGGCGCCCGGCGCCTTGAAGTGCTCGAGCCACACCCCGACGATCTTCAAATAGTCGTCCTGGTCGAAGGGGTAGAACGCCGCCCACAGGCCAAAGCGCTCCGACAGCGAGATCTTTTCCTCCGAAGTCTCGCTCGGATGGATCTCCTCGCCGACGTGCTTGTAGTCGAGGTTCTCCTGCATGTACTCCGGCATCAGGTGGCGCCGGTTGGAGGTGGCGTAGATGACGCAGTTGTCCGTGGCGGCGGCGATCGAGCCGTCGAGCACGACCTTCAACGCCTTGAACCCCGGCTCGCCGGCATCGAACGAAAGATCGTCGCAGTAGAGCACGAAGCGCTCCGGCCGCTCGCCGATGCGGTCCACGATGTCGGGGAGGTCGACGAGGTCGCGCTTGTCCACTTCGATCAGCCGTAGCCCCCGCGGGGCGTACTTGTTGAGCAGCGCCTTGATGAGCGAGGACTTGCCGGTGCCGCGCGCGCCCGTGAGCAGCACGTTGTTGGCGGGATGGCCCTCCACGAACTGGCGCGTGTTGCGCTCGACCAATGCCTTCTGGGAGTCTATCCCCTGGAGGTCGCGCAGCGCGATGCGGTGCACGTGCCGCACCGGCTCGATGTGGGCCCGGCCGTTCTTCTTGCGCCAGCGAAAGGCGATGGACGCCTCCCAATCCGGCGCCGGTGCTTCCCACGGCAGCAGCTCCTCGAGGCGTGTGAGCAGCCCCTCGGCCTGCTTGAACAATTTGTCGGCGTTGGCCATGTCCGGATTCTAACCGCCAGGGCGGGAAAAGGGATATTCAGGTCCGGTAATCGGCGTTGATCGTCACGTAGTCGTGCGAGAGGTCGCAGGTCCACACCGTCGCGGCAGCCGTGCCGCGATTCAGCACGACCCGCACCGTGACCTCGGGCTGCCTCATGACGCGCGCCCCGTCCTCTTCGCGGTAGCCGGGGCTGCGCCCGCCGTTCTTCGCGACCAGGACGTCATCGAGGTAGAGATCAACCCGGTCCACCGCGAGGTCGGCTACGCCGGCGCAGCCGACCGCGGCGAGTATCCGGCCGAGGTTGGGGTCCGATGCGAAGAACGCAGTTTTCACCAGCGGCGAACGCGCGATCGAGTACGCCACCTTGCGGCACTCCTCCTCCTTGCGGCCGCCTTCGACGCGCACGGTGATGAACTTGGTCGCGCCTTCGCCGTCGCGGATGATGGCCTGCGCAAGCTCCGCAGCCACCACCGCGACTCCCTCCAGCAGCGTGGCATATGCCGCACTTTTCTCGTCAGCGATCTCCATCATGTCGGCCTGGCCGGTCGCGATCAGCATGAAGGCGTCGTTGGTCGATGTGTCGCCGTCCACCGTGATGCAGTTGAAGGAGCGGTTGGCCGAGCGCGCGACTATCGTGCGCGCGAGCGGCAGTGTCAGGCGCGCGTCAGTGGCGACGAAGCCGAGGAGCGTGGCCATGTCGGGATGGATCATGCCGGCGCCCTTGGCGATGCCGGTGACGGTGACTTCCGCGCCTTCTACCATCACGCGCCGCGAGGCTGCCTTCGGCAGCGTGTCCGTCGTCATGATCGCCTGCGCCGCCGCGAGCCAGTTGTCCGCCCGCAGATCGGCGAGACAGGCGGGAAGGCCGGCCGCGATCCTCTCCACCGGCAGCGGCTCCATGATGACGCCGGTCGAAAACGGCAGCACTTGCGACGCGGCACACCCGAGCAGCCGCGCCAGCTCGTTACAGGTCTGGCGCGCCGCGGCGATGCCCTCCCTGCCGGTGCCGGCGTTGGCGCAGCCGGTGTTGACCAGCAGCGCCCGGACCGAAGCACCCGGGTCGAGCATCGTCAGGTGCTGGCGCGCCACCGTCACCGGCGCGGCGCAGAAGCGGTTCTGCGTGAACACGCCCGCTACCCGCGCGCCGGGCTCGAGCTTCATCACCAGCAGGTCCTTGCGGTCCGCCTTGCGGATCCCCGCCGCCGTCACGCCAAGGCCGATCCCTTTGACGGGCAGCAGGCGCTTCGGATCGGGCGGCTTCAGATTGACGGGCATGGCTGCCGGCGGGCGCGGTGAACCGCGTGAATTATAGCGGGGAAAGCTGACGTACTTTGCCGGTCAGCTAGTGGTTGTTGCCCACTAGTCACCCGTCACGAGTCGCACCGCTAGGTCAGGCGGCCGTGACAGTGCTTGTACTTCTTGCCCGATCCGCACGGGCAGGGATCGTTGCGCCCGACCTTCTCGGCGCCGCGCACGAACGGGCGCGGCCGTTCGGCCACCGCGATATCGCCTTCTGCTTCCGCCTCGACACTGGCGCCGCCGCCATCCGCGAAATCGGCGTGCTGGTACTGGACGTTTCTCGGCGCCTCCGGCTCCTCCACCGAGGCCAGCTCTTGAGCGCTGCGGATCTGCACCGCCATCAGGATCTTCGTCACCTCGCTCTTGATGGATTCCAGCATGATGGAAAAGAGCTCGAACGCCTCGCGCTTGTATTCCTGCGTCGGGTTCTTCTGCGCATAGCCGCGCAGGTGGATGCCCTGGCGCAGATGGTCGAGCGCGGCGAGGTGCTCGCGCCAGTGCGTGTCGAGGCTCTGCAGCATGATGGCGCGCTCGTATTGGCGCATCGCCTGGGGGTCCACTTCGGCGATCTTGTCTGCGTACTGCTTGCGCGCGGCGGCTAGGATGCGGCCGCGCAGCTCCTGCTCGTCGAGCTCGGGCTCGTCCTTGATCCAGCGCGCCACCGGAAGCTTGAGTTGCAGCTCGACCGCCAGCGTCTTCTCGAGCCCGGCCAGGTCCCATTGTTCCTCCAGGCTCCCCGGCGGGATGTGCTCGCTGATGGCGCGGTTGACGACATCGGCGCGCATCGCGTGCAGGGTCTCGGAGATATCGACCGACTCGAGCAGCTCGTTGCGCTGCTGGTAAATGACCTTTCTCTGGTCGTTCGCGACGTCATCGTATTCCAGCAAGTGCTTGCGAATGTCGAAGTTGCGCGATTCGACCTTGCGCTGGGCATTCTCGATGGAGCGCGTCACCCAGCGATGCTCGATCGCCTCGCCCTCGGGCATCTTCAGGCGCTCCATGATCGCGGCCACGCGGTCCGAGGCGAAAATACGGAGCAGCGGATCCTCGAGCGACAGGTAGAACCGGCTCGACCCGGGGTCCCCCTGGCGTCCGGAGCGCCCGCGCAGCTGGTTGTCGATGCGGCGCGATTCGTGACGCTCGGTGCCCACGATGTGCAAGCCCCCCGCGGCAACCACTTGATTGTGCAGTTTCTGCCACTCGATGCGCACCGCCTCGGCCTGTTTCTTGCCGCTCGCGTCGTCAAGCGCGGGGTCGGTGAGCAGTCGATTGATCTCCGGCTCGGGATTGCCGCCGAGCACGATGTCGGTGCCGCGGCCCGCCATGTTGGTGGCAATCGTGACCATCTTGGGGCGCCCGGCCTGGATCACGATCTCGGCCTCGCGCGCGTGCTGCTTGGCGTTCAGCACGTTGTGCGGCAGGTTCTCCTTCTTGAGCATCTCGGACAGCAGCTCCGAGTTCTCGATCGACGTGGTCCCGACGAGCGTGGGCTGGCCGCGCTCGTAGCAGTCCTTGATGTCGATGATGATCGCGCGATGCTTCTCGCGCGCCGTCCGGTAGACCTGGTCCATGCGGTCGTCGCGGATCATCCGCATGTGCGTGGGGATCACCACCGTCTCGAGGCCGTAGATCTGCTGGAACTCATAGGCCTCGGTGTCTGCCGTGCCGGTCATGCCGGCGAGCTTGCCGTACATGCGAAAGTAATTCTGGAAGGTGATCGTCGCCAGCGTCTGATTTTCCTTCTGGATCTCGACTCCTTCCTTGGCCTCGACCGCCTGGTGCAGGCCTTCCGACCAGCGCCGCCCCGGCATGAGCCGCCCGGTGAACTCGTCCACGATGATGATCTCGCCCCCCTGCACGACGTACTGCTGGTCGCGGTGGAACAGACTGTGCGCCCGCAGCGCGGCATTCAGGTGATGCATCAAATGGATGTTGGCCGCGTCGTAGAGGCTGGTTCCCGAGGTGAGCAGGCCGGCTTTCATGAGAACCTCCTCGGCGTGCTCGTGTCCCTGCTCGGACAGCAGCACCTGGTGCGCCTTTTCGTCCACCCAGTAATCGCCCGCCGCGTCCTCCTTCTTCTGGCGCACGAGCTGGGGGACGACCCGGTTCATCCGGACATAGAGGTCGGTGGTGTCCTCGGCTTGCCCGGAGATGATGAGCGGCGTGCGCGCCTCGTCGATCAGGATCGAGTCCACCTCGTCCACGATCGCGTAATGCAGCCCACGCTGCGCGCGCTCCGGAACCTGGTACACCATGTTGTCGCGCAGGTAGTCGAAGCCGAACTCGTTGTTGGTGCCGTAGGTGATATCGGCCCCGTAGGCGCGCCGCTTCGCTTCCTGGCGCTCGCCCGACTCGAGATCGTGGAACGCCAGGTTGACCCCCACGGTGAGGCCCAGGAACCGGTAGATCTTGCCCATCCAGTCGGCATCGCGACTCGCCAGGTAATCGTTGACCGTCACGATGTGCACGCCCTCGCCGGCGAGCGAATTGAGATAGGCGGGAAGGGTCGCGACCAGCGTCTTGCCTTCGCCGGTGCGCATTTCCGCGATCTTTCCGTTGTGGAGCGCCACGCCGCCGGCGAGCTGCACATCGAAATGGCGCATGTTGAGGGTGCGCCTGGCGGCTTCGCGCACCACTGCGAACGCCTCCGGCAGCACCTCTTCGAGGACGTCGCGGCGAGCATCCTTAAGCTCGTTCGCCCGCTGCCGCGCGCGATCGGCTTCGTCGCCGGCGGCCTCGGGGATCCGGGCGAGCCGGTCGCGGATACGGGCGCGGAATTCGTCGGTCCTGGCGCGCAGCTCCGTGTCCGTCAGCTTTCCTATTTGCGGCTCAAGCGCGTTGATGGCACGCACCTGCCGCCCGTACTGGCGCAGCAGCCGGTCATTCCGGCTGCCGAAGATCTTCCGCAGTATCGTCTGGATCATCTAGCCGTGATAAACAAAAAGGGGTGGGGAAACGCCCCACCCCCTCTCCGAATCCCTGCCTCTCGAATCAGCCGGGCAGCCGCAGGAACCGCGCCGGATTTACCGGTGCCCCGTGCTGGCGCACCTCGAAATGCAGGTGGGTACCGGTCGCCCGCCCCGTCTTGCCGACTTCGCCGATCTTCGTGCCGCGCAACACCACGTCGCCGATTTTTACCATCCGCTTCGAGGCGTGCGCGTAGCGTGAGACCAGGCCGTTGCCGTGATCGATCTCGATCATATTACCATATTGCGGGTGCATGGCCGAGAAGACGACGACGCCGCCCGCCGCGGCGCGAAACGCCGTGCCATGCTCGACAATGACGTCGATGCCTTCGTGAAACGCCCGCTGACCGGTAAAAGGGTCGATGCGCCAGCCGAAATTCGAGGAATACCACCCGCCCTGCACGGGAAGGATCGTCGGAAGCAGTTTCTTTTTCGCGCTGTCGACCGTGAAGAGCGACTCGAGCACACCGAGCTTGTCGCCGCGGTCTTCCACCTGCCGCGTCAATACGTCGAGTTGCCGGGTGAAATCGTTGAGCGAGATATCCTGTGGCGGCAGTGACGATACCGCGCCGCCGCGCGCCGGCGGTTCGTTAAACACCAGGTCCTGCGGCTTGAACCCCGCCAGCTTGGCAAGACGCTCGCCGAGCGTATCGAGACGCACCAGCTGCGCCTGCATCTGCCCGAGCCTGACCGCCATTGCGTTGAGATTCTCGCGCAGGTAGGACTCGGTCTTCGCGTGCTGCTCCTGCTGAGCTGACAGCAGGATCGACTGCACGTAGGGAACGTTGAGCTCGGCGGCGTAACGCAGCAACACGTAGTTGATCGACGCGGCAAGCGCCACTACGGAAATCACCACGCCCAGACCGAGCAGCGCGAACTGCGGCAGCCCCAGGGTGATGGTTCTTGCTTTGGCCAGTTTTTCCGAAACCAGGATAATATTCATCGTCTTTCACCCGACACCCCCCGGTGCCTGCCCAGAAGATTGGCGATGTCATCGCCCGCTCAGGCGACCTCACGGCGCTTGCCCGCCACGCGCGCCGCCTGGGCGACCTGCAACAACTGCTGCTCGAAGCGACTCCCTCTGCACTCGCGGCGGCCACCCGGGTCGTGGACCTCAGGGCCGGGACACTCGTTGTTCTGGCTGACAATCCGGCCGTGGCAGCCAAGCTCAGGCAACTCGCGCCGCGACTCCTAAAACACGTTCAAAAACAACAGCCGGAGATTACTGGAATCCGCCTGGGCGTGCAAGTAAAAACGCACAAAATCAAGGACGAGGACGAAGTCACGAAGCGTCCCTTACCCCCTGAAGCCATTCAGAATTTGGCAGGCCTCGCGAATGCCCTGCCGCCCTCGCCCCTCAAATCGGCTCTCGTCCGCTGGCTGGCGAAGCGCGCCCCAACCGGGCAGGACTAGGCTCTGGGGCTCAAATCACCAGCACGAGGCGCTCGAGCAAGTAGAGCACGAGGAAGATCACGAGGAACACGAAGGCAAACTGGAATACCCGCCAGGCGATGGTGAGGTAGCGCCGGTTGCGGGTAAACAGATAAAGCGCAATCGACCCGACGATGGCGAGCAGTACCAGGATACCGATCAGCCTGAGAACAAGCATGTGCAGTTCCAGGTTTCAGGTTTAAGGATTAACGCTTCAGGTCTCAAGCTCCAGGTTCCAGGTAGGCGCCCAGAGCCTTGAACTCGGAATTTGGAACCTGGAACCGGCGCGCCAAGGGCGCGCCGCTCAGGCCGGTTGGGGCTGCCAGGCGAGGAATGCCGGGGCGTCCTCGTCGCGCTCGAAGCTTACGAATTCCCAGGAGGGCTTGTCCTCGAGCAGCCGGCGCAGCAACCGGTTGTTGAGCGCGTGCCCCGATTTGTGGCCTGAAAACGCGCCGATCAGCGGGTGCCCGAGAAGATAGAGATCGCCGATCGCGTCGAGCACCTTGTGCTTGACGAACTCGTCCTCGTAACGCAGCCCGTCGGTGTTGAGCACCCGGTATTCATCCATCACGATCGCGTTGTCGAGGCTACCGCCGAGCGCGAGCCCCTGCGACCGCAGCGTCTCGACGTCCTGCATGAAACCAAAGGTGCGCGCGCGGCTCACCTCCTTGACATAGGACGTCGTGGAGAAATCCACGGTAACCGACCGCCGCGCCTTGTCGAAGACCGGGTGCGCGAAATCAATTCCCATGGTGAGCTTGAAGCCGTTGTATGGCTCGAAGCGCACCCACTTGTCGCCCTCCGTCACTTCCACGGGACTCAGGATTCGAACAAACTTCTTTGCGGCGTTCTGCTCATCAATCCCCGCGGATTGCAGCAAAAACACGAACGGGCCGGCGCTGCCGTCCATGATCGGCACTTCCGGGGCCGTGAGGTCGATGTAGGCATTGTCTATGCCCAGGCCGGCCAGCGCCGACATCAGGTGCTCGACCGTGTATATCCGCGCCTGACCCTTTTCCAGGCAGGAGGAGAGCCGGGTATCGCCGACCGAGTATGGCTCACCCTTGATTTCCACCGGCGGATTGAGATCGATGCGCCGAAACACGATGCCGGTATGCGGCGCCGCGGGCCGCAGCGTCATATAGACCTTCGTTCCCGTATGCAACCCGACGCCCGTCGCGCGGATGATGTTCTTCAGCGTGCGCTGCTTGATCACGCAAAACTCCCTGAAATTTCAGGTCCTTAACTGAGAAATCTTAACACGCGCAATTGTTGCCTCGCAACAAAAATGTCACGAAACGCGCGGCCATCGTTGCCGTTAACAAACCGACAGCTCCGCGCCATGCCCTCGCACCACCCGCGGCGCAGGGGATTCACCCGCCCGCACCGGCAACCAGTCAATCCGCTTGCTTGCGCAGGAACGCGGGGATGTCGAGCATCTCGACACCGGATTGCCGCATCGCCTCGACCGTCGCGTCGCGGTTGCGCTTGGAACGCATCACCGCCGGCATCTCCAGCGCGCCGTAGTCCACATCCAGCGGCTGGTTGTCAGTGCCGGTCTTGCCGGTCACCACGGTAAGCGGCTTCACCTGCCGCTGCACCACGGGCTTGCCGAGGCCGGTCGCGATGATCGTCACCCGCAGCTGGTCCCCGAGCGCATCGTCGTAGACGGTGCCGATGATGGGATGCGCGGATTCCGACGAGAACGCCTTGATCGTGCTCATCACGTCGTACATCTCCTGCAATTGGAATGTCGCCTTGCTCGCCGAGATGTTCACCAGCACGCCGCGCGCGTCCGAGATGTTGACGTCCTCGAGCAACGGGCACGCCACCGCCTGCTCCGCGGCAAGCCGCGCCCGGTCGGGCCCGGAGGACCGAGCCGAGCCCATCATCGCCATGCCCATCTCGGCCATCACGGTGCGCACGTCGGCAAAGTCCACGTTGATCATGCCCGGGCAACTGATGATCTCGGCGATGCCGGCGACCGCGCCATGGAGCACATCGTTCGCCGCCCGGAACGCGCCGTCGAGCGTCACCTGGTTGCCGAGCACCTCCATCAGCTTGTCGTTGGGCACCACGATCAGCGAATCGACGTGGGGCGTGAGCTGCTCGATGCCTTCCTGCGCGATTCTCTGGCGCTTGCCTTCGAACGCGAAGGGCTTGGTGACGACCGCGACCGTGAGGATGCCGAGTTCCTTGGCGAGCTCCGCCACTACCGGCGCCGCACCGGTCCCCGTTCCCCCGCCCATGCCGGCAGTCAGGAACAGCATGTCCGCCCCCGCGATGGCTTCGGCAATGCGCTCGCGGTCCTCCAACGCCGCCTTGCGCCCGACCTCGGGATTGGCGCCCGCTCCCAGACCCTTGGTGATCCCGGCGCCGAGCTGCAGCTGGGATTTGGCCTGGGTGCGCTTGAGCGCCTGCGCGTCGGTGTTGGCGGAGATGAACTCCACCCCCTCCACGCCCTTGTCGATCATGTGGTCGACCGCGTTGCCGCCGCAGCCGCCCACGCCGATTACCTTGATCACAGCTTCCTGAGCTTGCGCGTCCACTATCTCAAACATGACTGCCGTCTCCTTTCATCGTGAGATTCAGAAATTTCCGGTGAACCATGTCCTCATCCGCTCCAGCACCTGGCGAAACGAGCCCGCGGTGAGACGCGCCAGCTCGCGGCTTCGCAGCTGCTGCATCCCCGCCAGCAGCAGCCCCACGCCGGTCGAATGCCGCGGGTGGCGCACGGCCTCCGCCAGCGCGCCGTGGTAAGCCGGGTAGCCCACCCGCACCGGCATGTGGAAGATCTCCTCCCCCAGCTCGACCATGCCCTGCATCACGCTGCTGCCCCCGGTGATCACCACCCCCGACGACAGCAGCTCTTCATAGCCGCTCCTGCGCAACTCGGTCTGCACCAGCGAGTAGAGTTCCTCCAACCGGGGTTCGATCACCTCCGCCAGCGTCTTGCGCGAGAGCTGGCGCGGGTCGCGCTCGCCGAGTCCCGGCACCTCCACCATGTCCTGGGGATCGGCGAGCTGGGATAGCGCGCAGCCGTAGCGCTCCTTGATGTCCTCGGCGTCCTTGGTCGGGGTCCGCAGCGCCATCGCGATATCGTTGGTGATCTGGTCGCCCGCAATCGGGATCACCGCGGTGTGGCGAATCGCCCCATGCGTGAACACGACGAGATCGGACGTGCCGCCGCCGATGTCGACCAGGGCGACCCCGAGGTCCTTCTCGTCGTCGGAGATGACGGCCATCGCGGAGGCGAGCGGCTGCAGCACCAGGTCGCGGACCTCCAACCCGCAGCGGCGCACGCATTTGACGATGTTCTGCGCGGCGGAAACCGCCCCGGTCACGATGTGCACCTTGACTTCCAGGCGCACTCCGCTCATGCCGAGGGGCTCGCGCACGTCCTCCTGCCCGTCGATGATGAACTCCTGGTTGAGCACGTGCAGGATTTGCTGGTCGTTCGGGATCTGCACGGCGCGCGCCGTGTCGACCACGCGCTCGATATCGGCGAGCGCCACTTCCTTGTCCTTCACGGCCACCATGCCCTGCGAGTTGAAGCTGCGGATGTGGCTGCCGGCGATGCCGGTGTAGACCTCACGAATCTTGCAGTCGGCCATCAGCTCCGCCTCCTCCAGCGCGCGCTGGATGGCGTTGACCGTGGTCTCGATGTTGACCACCACGCCCTTCTTGAGCCCCCTCGAGGGATGGCTGCCCATGCCGATGATCTCGAAGCCGCCCTCGGGCCCCACCTCGGCGACGATGGCGGCAATCTTCGACGTCCCGACGTCGAGACCCACGATCAGCTTCTTGTTGTCCCGCGCCTTGCCCATGCGTTCAGCCCACCCTTTTTCCCGCTTTCCGGCCGCGCTTCGGCGCCGCCTTCTCGCGGCGCAGCTCCGGAGAGCGCACGGCGAATCCATTGGCGTAACGCAGATCCACGGTGCTGACCCTCGGTCCGAGCGGCACGAGCGCCTGGTCATGCGCTGCGACGAAACGGGCCAATCGGGCTTCCACCTGCTCGCGCCCGAGCACGAGCGTCATTCCGCTTGCAAGCCTGAGCTTCCAGGCGCGGCGCGGCGAAACCTCGACCCGCACCGGCAACTGGCCGATCGACTCCAGGCTCTTGCGGAAGTAGCGGTACTGGATCGCGATTTCCCGCGCCGAGCCCTCCGGGCCGACGAATACCGGCAAATCCGCGTCATAGGCCGCCCGGAACACTTCGCCCTGCGTGTTGACGAGCGCGCTGCGTCCCCAACGCGCGAGCGGCACGTGCTCCTCGAGCGCGACCTCGAGCCGGGCTGGCCACTGGCGCCGCACGCTTGCATTGCGCACCCATGGCAGCTTCTGAAACGAGGCGCTCACGGCGGCGAGATCGAGCGTGAGGAACTCGCCCTTGATCTCGCGTTGCACCAGCCCCTCGATCTCGCCGCGGGTGACGTGCGCCAGCGCGCTGCGCACTGTCACCTCGCGCAACTCGAATAGCGGCTGGCGCGCGGCCACCTTCCACGCGATGACCAGCGCGAGCAGCGCCGCCACGGCGAAGAGCGCGCCGGCAACCCCGTTCATCAGCGCGGGTTTATTCCACATGGCGTTCCGCCCCATGACTCGTCGCTCGTTGCTCGTTTCCGGTTTCAACCGACATGCGCTGACTCCAGTATCCGCACGCACAGATCCTCGAATGAAATCCCGGCAGCGCGGGCGGCCATCGGCACCAGGCTGTGGTCGGTCATCCCCGGTATGGTGTTGACTTCCAGCAGGTGCAGATTGCCGCCACGGTCGAGCATCGCGTCCACCCGCCCCCAGCCGCTGCAGCCGAGCACGCGGAACGCTTCCAGCGCCGTCTGCTGGATCGCCCGCTCCTCCCCGGCGGGGATCCCGCACGGACAGCTATAGCGGGTGTCGTCGGCAAAGTACTTGGCCTCGTAGTCGTAGAACTCGCGCGGGGTTTCGAGGCGGATCAGCGGCAGAACCGTCTCGCCCAGGATTCCCGCCGTCAGCTCGGTGCCGTCGACGAAGCGCTCCGCGATCACCATGTCGTCGTAGCGCGCGGCGAGCTCGTAGGCTGGAGCGATCTTCTCGACTGCGGTCACCTTGCTCATGCCAATCGACGAGCCTTCGCGCGAGGGCTTCACCATCAGCGGCAGGCCCAGGCGCGCCGCGAGGTCGGCGGGATCCGTGCTGGCACGGATGAGCTCGCAGCGTGGCGTCGGCAGTCCCGTGGCGTCCCACAGCAGCTTGCTTCGCCATTTGTCCATCGCGAGCGCGCTCGCCATGACTCCACTGCCGGTATAGGGAATGCCGAGATACTCGAGCGCTCCCTGCACCGTTCCGTCCTCCCCGAAGCGTCCGTGTAGCGCGATGAATGCGCGGTCGAAGCGTTGCGCCGTGAGCGCCGCGAGGCCGCTGTCGCGCGGATCGAATGCATGCGCGTCCACTCCGCTCTTCCTCAGGGCGTTGAGCACCATGGTTCCGCTTTTCAGGGATATTTCCCTTTCCGCCGATTTACCACCCATCAGCACGGCCACTTTTCCAAACCTGTCGCGCACTGGTCACCGGTCACTGGTCACTGGTCACGCCTCGCCGACGATGCGCACTTCGCGCTCGAGCGCGATTCCGAATTTCTCCCTGACCGACCGTTCCGCGAGGAGGATCAGGTCCTCGATGTCGGCGGCGCGCGCGCTGCCCTGGTTGACGATGAAATTGGCATGCTTCTCCGAGATCATCGCGTCCCCGATCACGCGCCCCTTGAGCCCGCAGGCCTCGATCAGCCGCGCGGCGTAGGCGCCCTTGGGATTGCGGAATACGGAGCCGGCGTTGGGCTCGCCGAGCGGTTGCGTCGCGATGCGTCGCCTGAGCAGCTCGGTGATCTTCCTGCGGGACTCGGCTCCCGAGCCGCGCTTCAGGCGGAAGCTCGTGGCGACAAACCACTCTTCCGAATCCCCCCTGACTCCCCCCTTTGTCAAAGGGGGGGTCGAGGGGATTGCTCCCCCCTTTAGCAAAGGGGGGTTGGGGGGGATTTCATGAGCGCGCAGCACAACGCTGCGGTAGTCGATCTCATAGTCCTCCCGCGTGCGCGCCCGGATCCTCCCGGTGCGGTCCACGGAGAGCACGTGCGCGACGATGTCCCACGTCTCGCCGCCGTAGCACCCGGCGTTCATTGCGAGCGCCCCGCCTACGGTTCCCGGTATGCCCGCGAGGAATTCCGCGCCGGCGAGATTGTTCAGCGCGGCGTAGCGGGCGACTTTCGGGCACGCCACGCCGGCTTCGGCGTAGATTCCTCCGCCGAGCGCGCCCAGGTGGTCGAGCCGCATTTCGCGCAGGGCCCGGTGCGTAAAGATCACCGTACCCCGCAGCCCGCCGTCGCGCACCAGCAGGTTGCTGCCGAGGCCGATCATGTGCACGGGCTCGCCGGCGGGCAGCAGCCGCAGGAAGTGGATAAGGTCATCGAGATCGGCGGGGAAGTAGGCGGCCTCGGCCGTGCCGCCCGCGCGCCAGGTCACGTGGCCTGCCATCGGCTCGCGCCGCCGCACCTCGCCGCGCAGCCCCGCCGCCAGGATGTCTGTTTCCGCCATATTCATGCGAGCCCGTTCACGCTCCTCGGCCGGGCGGCGAGCAGCAGCGCCGGAACGTTGCCTATGGATCCCGCGCCCATCGTGAGCACCACATCGCCGTCGCGCGCGAGACCCAGGATCGCCGCTGGGAGCTCGGCGACGCCCTCGACGAAGATCGGCTCGATCTTGCCGTGCACGCGGATCGCGCGCGCCAGCGCCTTGCCGTCCGCCGCCACGATCGGCGCCTCGCCAGCGGCGTAGACTTCGGCAAGCACCAGCGCGTCCGCCGTCGAGAGCACCTTGACGAAGTCCTCGAAGCAGTCCCGCGTGCGTGTAAAGCGGTGCGGCTGGAATGCGAGCACGATTCGGCGCCCGGGGAAGGCGCCGCGCGCGGCGGCGAGCGTCGCCGCCATTTCCGCGGGGTGATGGCCGTAGTCGTCGATCAGCACGAAGCTGCCGCCGCCCGGCAGCCGGATCTTGCCGAGATTCTGGAAGCGCCGTCCCACGCCCTTGAATTCCGCGAGCGCTCTTGCGATGGCGGCCTCCGGCACGCCCAGCTCAATGCCGACCGCGATCGCAGCGAGCGCGTTGCGCACGTTGTGTGCGCCCGGCAGATTGAGCGCGATCGCGAGTTCGCCGCCGGCATGCGCGGCACGGAAGTGCATCTGGCCGCCGCTCGGGGTGACGTCCAGCGCGCGCACCTGCGCACCCGGATCAAGCCCGTAGGTGGTGACCGGCTTGGTGAGCTGCGGCATCACCGCGCGCACGTTGGCATCGTCGGCGCACAGCACCGCCACGCCGTAGAAGGGCAGCCGCTGCAGGAAATCGGCGAACGCCTGCCGCAGCCGGTCCATCGAGTGCCCGTACGTTTCCATGTGATCGGCATCGATATTGGTGACCACCGCGATCGCCGGCTGCAGGTAGAGAAACGACGCGTCGGATTCGTCCGCCTCCACCACGATGAACTCGCCCGCGCCGAGCCTGGCATGGGAGCCGGCCGCCTCGAGCCTTCCGCCAATAACGAAGGTCGGATCCAGTCCGCCTTCGGCCAGCACGCTGGCGATCAGGCTGGTGGTGGTGGTCTTGCCATGCGTGCCGGCGACGGCGATGCCCTGTCGCAGACGCATCAGCTCGGCGAGCATCAGGGCGCGCGGGACCACCGGGACTTTTCTCTCCCGTGCGGCGGCGACTTCGGGGTTGTCGTCCTTGACCGCGCTCGACACCACGACCGCATCGGCGCCCGCGATGTGGGCCTCCGCATGGCCGATGTGGATCCTGGCGCCGAGCTGCCGCAGACGGCGCGTCGCGCTGCTTTCGGCGAGGTCGGACCCGCTCACCCGATAGCGCAGCGTGAGCAGCACTTCCGCGATGCCGCTCATCCCCGCGCCGCCTATGCCCACGAAATGCACTTGCTTGACCTTGTGTCTCATGCCGCGAGCTCCATGCACGCCTGCGCCACCGCGCGCGTCGCCTCGGGCCTGCCGGTGGCGCGCGCCGCCTGCGCCATGGCCAGCAGGCGCTCGCGCGTAAATCCGCCCAGCAACTCGGCAAGCCGTCGCGGCGTCAACTCGGCCTGAGGGATGAGCAACGCGGCGCCGCGATCCGCGAGGAAGCGCGCGTTGATCGTCTGGTGGTCGTCCACCGAGTGCGGGTACGGCACCAGCAGCGAGGCGATGCCCGCCGCGGCGATCTCCGCCACGGTGGTGGCGCCGGCGCGGCAGACGATGAGATCCGTTTCCGCATAGCGGGCCGCCATGTCGTCGATGAAAGCAACCACCTCGGCGGCCACGCCGCGCTGCCGGTAGCGGCTCCGCACGTCATCGTCGTGCCCCGCGCCGGCCTGGTGCATGACGCGCGGGCGCGCGGCCGGCGAGAGCAATGCCAGCGCTTCGGGCATAACCGTGTTCAGCACCTGGGCGCCCTGGCTGCCGCCCACGACCAGCACCCGCAGCTGCCCGGCGCGCGCGGCGTAGCGGTTCTCCGGGGGCGCCATGCCGACGATCTCCTGACGCACGGGATTGCCGGTCCAGATCACCGCCGTCGTCTCGCCGAAAGCATCCGGAAAGCTCGTGAGCACCCGGTCCGCGAGCTTCGCGAGCACCCGGTTGGCGAGACCCGCCACCGAGTTCTGCTCGTGTATCGCGAGCGGCCGGTTGAAGAGCGAGGCCATCATGGCCCCCGGAAACGAGACGTATCCGCCCATCCCGAGCACCACGTCCGGGCGGTGCGCGAAAATCGCCCGCGCGCTCTGCCAGAACGCGACGAGCAGGTTGAACGGGAGCAGCGCCGCGGCGAGGAGGCCCTTGCCACGCACCCCGGCGAAGCGGACCCATGCCATGGTGTAGCCCCGCGGCGGGATCAGCCGTTCCTCCATGCCGCCGCGCACGCCTAGCCACACGGCATTCCAGCCCTGCGCGCGCAGGTGCTCGCCGACCGCCAGCGCCGGGAAAATGTGGCCGCCGGTGCCACCGGCCATGATCATGATGGTCCGGCTCATACCGTGAAGCCCTTGGCCAACTGGCGGTTCTCCCAGTCCACCCGCAGCAGAATCGCAAGCGCGCAACAGATCGCCGTCAGCGCGCTGCCGCCGAAGGACACGAGCGGCAGTGTCAGACCCTTGGTGGGCAACATGCCGGTGTTGACGCCGATATTGATGATCGCCTGCACGCCGATCCACAGGCCAATGCCCTGCGCGACCAGCGCCGAGTAATACCGCTCGAGCAGGGCCGCGCGCCGGCCGATCACGAACGCCCGGGTCACGATCCAGGCGAACGCGGCGATGATCGCGGCAACGCCGACGAATCCCAGCTCCTCCGCAATCACCGCGAGCAGGAAATCGGTGTGCGCTTCGGGCAGGTAGAACAGTTTCTCGACGCTCGCGCCGAGCCCGACGCCGAGCCACTCGCCTCTGCCGAACGCGATCAGCGCATGCGAGAGCTGGTAGCCCGCGCCGTAGGCATCCGCCCACGGGTCCATGAACCCGATCACGCGCTGCAGGCGGTAGGGGGAAGCCAGGATCAGCAGCACGAATCCCGAGAGCAGCAGCGCGAACAGCCCGGCAAACAGCTTCCAGTTCATGCCGCCGAGAAAGAGGATGCCCATGGCGATCACGGTGATCACCACAAATGCCCCGAAATCCGGCTCGCGCAGCAGCAGCCACCCGATCACCAGCATCACCACCAGCATCGGCAGGAACCCCCTGCGAAAGCTCGCCATGTGCGCGGCCTTGCGCGCCGTGTAGTCGGCGGCATAGAGCACGGCAAAGAGCTTCATCAGCTCCGAGGGCTGCACCGTCACGAAGTGCAGCGAGATCCAGCGCTGGCTGCCGTTCACCTCGCGTCCGACGCCCGGGAACAGCACCAGCGTGAGCAGGACGGCGCCGACGAGAAACAAGTAGGGCGCCGCTTGCTGCCACAGCCGCAGCGGAACCTGGAACGCCGCCACCGCCACGACGATGCCAATCGCGACGAACAGCGCGTGCCGCATGAGGTAGTAGGTCGGCTGGTGCCCGCTCACGCGGCTGCCTTCCGCGATGGCGATCGAGGCCGAATAAACCATTACCAGCCCCAGGCCCAGCAGCAGGATCGTGACCCACACCAGCCCTTCGTCGTAGTCCCTGGTCTGCGCGCGCGCTTTGACGTCCGTGTAGAACACGTTCTAGGCACTCCCTGCGAGCTTCCGCACCGCCGCAACGAAGACTTCGGCCCGGTGCACGTAGTCCCGGAACATGTCGTAGCTCGCGCACGCAGGCGACAGCAGCACCGCATCGCCCGCGCGGCTCGCGCGGAACGCCGCTCGCACCGCCTCGTCCATTCCCGCCGCGCGCTCGACGGGCACGCCGGCCGCGGCAATTGCCCGCGCCAGCTTCTCCGCGTCGCGTCCGATCAGCACGACGGCGCGCGCGCGCGCGGCCACCGCAGGCCCGAGCGGCGCGAAATCCTGCCCTTTGCCGTCGCCGCCCGCGATCAGCACCACGGGCCGCCGCAAGCCGGCCAGCGCGGCGACCGTCGCGCCGACGTTGGTGCCTTTCGAGTCATCGAGAAACAGGACGCCCTCGTGCTCGATCACTTTCTGCATGCGGTGCGGCAGCCCCTCGAACGAGCCCAGCGCCTGCGCCAGGGAGTCGTCGGGCGCGCCGATCGCGTGCGCGAGCGCGTGCGCCGCGAGCGCGTTGGCCGCGTTGTGCAGCCCCTCCAGCGGCATCCGGGAAAGCTCCATCAGGGAGTGGGGGCCGCGCGCGAGCACGTCGACGCCGTGCGCGGCACGAATGCCCCATTCCGTTTCTGCCCGGGGTTGTCCGCTGCCAAAGGTAACGACAGGTCGGCCCGTGCGCGCCATGCCCATGGACCAGCGGTCGTCGCGATTGAGAACTTGCACGCCAGCACCCGAGAACACGCGCGCTTTCGCCGCCGCGTAATCGGCCATGCCGTCATAGCGATCGAGGTGGTCCTCGGTGAGATTGAGCATCGCGGCGGCGTCCGGCTCGAGGCTCGCGGTGCTCTCGAGCTGGAAGCTCGAGAGCTCGAGGACGAAAACCTCCGGCGTGGCCGCGCCGTCATCGATCGCGCCGAGCGCATCGAGGACGGGGGTGCCGATGTTGCCTGCCACCACGGTCCGGCGACCTGCTGCACGGAGAATTTCACCGGTCATCGCCGTGACGGTGCTCTTGCCGTTGGAGCCGGTGATCGCCAATACCTTCGGCGTGATGGGTAACGGGTAATGGGTAATGGGTTGTTTAAGTGCTTGGGCGAAGAGCTCGACGTCGCCCACGACCGGAACGCCGCGCTGGATTGCGGCTGCGATCGGCGCCTCGCGGCGGTCGAGTCCCGGGCTGATCGCGATGAGGTCGGCACCGCGCAGGGTCGCCTCGCCGAACGCTCCGGTCGCAAGCGGAACCTGCGGCAGCTCGCGCGCGAGCTGCTCGGCGCGCGGCGGCACGGCGCGGCTGTCGGCGACGCGCACGTCGGCTCCCCGGCGCGCGAGCCAGCGCGCCATCGACAGCCCCGTATCACCGAGCCCGAGCACCACGACCTTTCGCCCTTTCAGCTCCACGGCCCATCAGCGCAGTTTCAGGGTCGACAGCCCGACCAGAATGAGCATCATGGTGATGATCCAGAACCTGACCACGACCTGGTTTTCCTTCCACCCCTTCAATTCGTAGTGGTGGTGCAGCGGCGCCATGCGAAAGATCCGTCTGCCCGTCAGCTTGAAGGAGGCGACCTGCAGCATGACCGACAGCGTCTCCACCACGAACACGCCCCCCATGATGAAGAGCACGATTTCCTGCCGCACCACCACGGCGATCGTCCCCAGCACGGCGCCCAGCGCCAGGGCGCCGACGTCGCCCATGAACACTTCCGCGGGGTAGGCGTTGAACCACAGGAACGCGAGGCCGGCGCCGGCGATCGCCCCGCAAATCACCGTGAGCTCGCCCGCCCCGGGGATATAGGGAAACCCGAGGTACTTGGAGAACACCGCATGCCCGGCAACGTAGGCGAACACGCCGAGCGCGCCGCCGATCATGACGGTCGGCATGATGGCGAGGCCGTCCAGCCCGTCGGTCAGGTTGACCGCGTTGCTCGTGCCGACGATCACGAAAAAAGTCATGACGATGAAGCCGAGCGCGCCGAGGGGATAGGCCACCTGCTTGAAGAACGGCACGATGAACTCGGTCTGCGCCGGCAGGCTCGTGTAGAAGGCGAGAAAGCACGCCGCCGCGAGGCCGATGACCGACTGCCAGAAGAGCTTCATCCGGACCGACAGCCCCTTTGGATTGCGCGCCACGACCTTGCGGTAATCGTCGACCCAGCCGATCGCGCCGAAACCGATCATCACCCACAGCACGAGCCAGACCAGGCGGTTCCCCAGGTCCGCCCACAGCAGGACGGTGATGGCGATCGAGGTGAGGATCAGCGCGCCGCCCATGGTCGGCGTGCCCGCCTTGGCGAGGTGTGATTGCGGGCCGTCGTCGCGCACCGACTGCCCGACCTTGTAGGCGGTCAGCCGGCGGATCAACGCCGGCCCGACCAGAAAGCTGATGAGGAGCGCCGTGAGGCACGCCAGCACCGCGCGCAGCGTGAGGTAGTTGAACACGTTGAAGGCGCGGATGTCCTTGGCGAGCCATTGGGCAAGCTCTAGCAGCATGCGCGCCCTCCAGCCGCGGGGGCGGCGGTACCAATGGCAAGCGCCTTTACGACGCGCTCCATCTGCATGAAGCGCGAGCCCTTGACGAGCACGGTGACGTCGGGCGCGAGGACATTCCGGACCTCGGCCAGCAGATCCTCGATGCGCGTGAAGTGACGTCCCCCCGCCCCGAACGCGCGTGCCGCATGCAACGCGAGCTCGCCCAGCGTGAGCAGGCGCTCGGTCCCGCTGTCGCGCGCGAGCTGCCCGATGTCCGCGTGCAGCTGCCCCGCGCCGGCGCCGAGCTCGCCCATGTCGCCCAGCACCAGCAGCTTCCTGCCCGGGGCTTGCGCGAGTACGGCAACCGCGGCGCGCACCGACTCGGGGTTGGCGTTGTAGGTATCGTCGATCAGCGTCGCGCCGTGCAACGCCGCTTTCCTCTGCAGCCGCCCCTTGATCCCGGCGAAGCCCGCGAGACCGCGCGCGATGGCAGGCGCCGGCACCTCGAGTGCTGTCGCGGCGGCGCTCGCCGCGAGGGCGTTGCGGACGTTGTGCAGTCCCGGCGCCTTCAGCACCGCCTGGGCCTCGCCGTGCGGCGTGCGCACCACGATCTCGCTCTCCAGGTAGCGCAGCGCATAGCGCGCGCTCACTGCCGCCGGGTGAGAGAGGCCGAAGTCGATAACTTGCCGATCGCCGGCGAGCGTGCGCCACAGGCCGGCGTAGCGGTCGTCGGCGTTGATCACCGCCGTGCCGGCGCGCGGGAGTCCCTCGAAGATCTCGCCCTTGGCGCGGGCGATCGCCTCGACCGAGCCGAAGAATTCCAGGTGCGCCGGTCCCGCGTTGGTGATGAGCGCGACGTCCGGCGCGGCGAGCCGCGTGAGGTAGCGGATCTCGCCCGCGTGGTTCATGCCGAGCTCCACCACGGCATAGCGATGCCCGGGCCCCAGCTCGAGCAGCGTGAGCGGCACGCCGATATCATTGTTGAGGTTGCCGCGCGTGGCGAGCACCGCGTTGTCCGAGCCCGCGGCGCGCAGGATGCTCGCCAGCATTTCCTTGACCGTGGTCTTGCCGTTGCTGCCGGTCAGCGCCACCAGCGGCGCGGAGAATCGCTTGCGCCAATAGGCCGCCAGCCGGCCGAGCGCGAGACGGGTGTCGTCCGCCACCAGCGCAGTCAACCCTGCCGGCAGCTTGGTTGCGTCGTGCACCAGGGCGCCCGCGACCTGCTTGCGCGCCGCCTCGGCGAGAAATTCGTGCCCGTCGTAACGCTCGCCCTTGAGCGCGACGAACAAGGCCCGCGGGGAAAGCGTGCGGGTGTCGGTACTTACCGTTTCGAAGTCGCAATCCTCCCCCCGCAACTCCGCCGGAATCGCGCGCGCGGCCTCCGACAGGCGCATCATGCTCATCGGGACAGCGCCTCCCGCGCGACCGCAGCATCCGAGAACGGGAGCTGCACGCCCCGGATCTCCTGGGTGCTCTCGTGGCCCTTGCCTGCAACCAGCACGATGTCGCCGCGGCGCGCCATCGCCACCGTTCGCAGGATCGCCGCGCGCCGGTCGGGCTCGATCTCTACCGAGTCGGCGCCGCCAGGCACGCCCGCGACGATGTCCTGGATGATCTCCGCGGGCTCTTCGCCACGCGGGTTGTCCGACGTCACCACGACGCCGTCGGCGAGCTGTGCCGCAACCCGTCCCATCTGGGGCCGTTTGCCCGGATCCCGTTCGCCGCCGCAGCCGAATACGCAGATGAGGCGTGGATCGTGGATTGTGGATCGTGGATCGTGAGTGTCGAGAAGCTCGCGCAGGGTGAGCAATGCGTGCTTGAGGGCATCGGGGGTATGTGCGTAGTCCACGACCACCAGTGGTTTCGCCCCACCGCCGAGACGCTGCAGCCGGCCCGGCAGCGGCCGCAGCGCGGCGAGCGCCGCGGTCGCACGCCGCAGCGGCACGCCAACGGCCAGCAGTACCGCCAGGATCCCGAGCAGGTTGGCTGCGTTGTGCCTCCCCGGCAACGGGCCCGTGACATGCGCGGCCCCCCACGGCGTGCGCACGTCGAAGCTCACTCCGCGCACGCCCGACACGAGGTGGGCGCCCGCGACGCGCGGCGTCCGCGCACCGCGCCCCGCTCCAAAACCGTATCCGATCACTTCGAGCCCCGGGCGGCGGATGCGGCGCGCGAGCGCCGCGCCGAAATCGTCGTCGAGATTCACCACCGCGTGCCGGAGCGTCGTCCAGGCGAACAGGCGCGCCTTCGCCTCCTGGTAGCGCCGCATGGTGCGGTGGTACTCGAGATGATCGCGCGACAGGTTGGTGAAAAGCGCCGTGTCGAACTCGATCCCCGCGACACGGTCCTGATCGAGCCCGATGGAGGACACTTCCATCGCCACCGCCTGCGCGCCGCGGCGCGCGAAATCCGCAAGCTGCTCGTGCAGCCACAGCGCGTCCGGCGTCGTGTTGGCGAGGGGCTTCAACGGCGCGCGCATGCCGTAGCCGAGCGTGCCGATCACGGCGCAGCGCCGCCCGCAGCGCGTCAGCGCCTGCGCGATCCACTGGCTGCAAGTGGTCTTGCCGTTGGTCCCGGTCACGCCGATCACGCGCAGCCGCCGGCTGGGATGGCCGTGCAGGCGAGCCGCGATTGCGCCGACGTGAAGGCGCAATGCCCGCACGCCGAGGTTCGGCACGCGCCATCGCGGATCCCAGCGAAAGCCCGCACGCTCCCACAGCACGCTCGTGGCGCCGATCGCGATCGCCTGCGCGATGTAGTCACGCCCGTCGCGCGTCTGGCCGGGATAGGCGACGAAGGTGTCGCCGGGCTTCACCGCGCGGCTGTCGTTCACGAGCCGCCGCATGGCGAGCAGCTCGATCGCCTCCCAGTCGGGGCCCGTCAGCCCGACCGAGCCGAATCCCGAAACCTGGATCCTGGAACCTGAAGTCACACTTCTTCCCTGATTTCCTGGGCATGCGGCGGCGGCTGCACCACGTTGTCCGCCGGCGCGTCGGGCGGCACCCCGAGCGTGCGCAGAGCGTCCGCCATCACCGCGCTGAATACCGGCGCCGCGACTGCGCCACCGTAGTACTGTCCCGCCGAGGGCTCGTCGATCATGACCGCCACCACCAGCCGCGGGGCGGAGGCCGGCGCAAAGCCGACAAAGGACGAGACGAACTTGGTCGCCGCATAACCCCGGCCCTCGGTCTTGTGCGCCGTACCGGTCTTGCCCGCGACGCGGTAACCCGTCACCTGCGCGCGCGGTGCGGTGCCGCCTGGCTGCACCGCCAGCTCCAGCATGTGGCGCACCGCCCGCGCGGTCGGGACCGAGATCACCCGTTCCGATTCGGCGGCGACCTCGCGCCGCAGCAGGGTCGCCGGCTTGATTTCCCCGTCGGTCGCAAAGACGAGGTAGGCGCGCGCGAGCTGCAGCAGCGATACCGAGATGCCGTGGCCGTATGACATCGTCGCCTGCTCGATCGGCCGCCAGCTCGCCGCCGATTTCAGCCGTCCCGACACTTCTCCCGGGAAGCCCGAATGCGGCGGGACGCCGAAGCCGACCCGGTGGAACAGGCTCCAAAGCCACTCGGGCTTGAGGTCCAGCGCGATCTTGGCGGCGCCGATGTTGGACGATTTCTGAATCACCTCGGCGACGGTGAGCTCGCCGTGGGGATGCGCATCCCGGATGACGCGGTTGCCGATGGCGAGCAGCCCCGGCGCGGTCTCGATGACGCTCGCCGGCCGCACCGTACCCGACTCGAGCGCCGCGGCGGCGGTAAAGGGTTTCAGCGTCGAGCCGGGCTCGAACAGATCGGTCACGGCGCGGTTGCGCAAGCGCTGCGGATCGAGGCGCTCGCGGTTGTTGGGATTGAACGAAGGCGCGTTCGCCATTGCCAGCACTTCGCCGGTGGCGACGTCAAGCACCACGATGCTGCCCGCGCGCGCCCGGTTCGCCGCCACGGCGGCTTTCAGCTCGCGGTACGCGAGGTACTGGATCCTCGCATCGATCGAGAGCGCGAGCACGAGCCCGTTCTGCGGCGCGCGGATGCTTTCCACGTCCTCGACGATCTGCCCGAGCCGGTCCTTGATGACCCGGCGGGTGCCGGCCCTGCCGGCGAGCTGCTGCTGGAAGGCCAGCTCGAACGCCTCGCGCCCGCGACCGTCCACGTCGGTCACGCCGATCAAGTGGGCCGTCACCTCGCCCGCCGGGTAGTAGCGCCGGTGCTCGCGCTGCAGGAATACGCCGGGTATTCCGAGGGCGACTACCCGCGCGGCCTCGTCGGGCGGCAGCTGCCGCTTGAGGTAGACAAACTCGCGCCGGGTGTCCGCGAGCTTCTTCCGCAGCTCGGCCACGTCCGACCCGAGCAACCGGGCAAGCCGCCGCAGCTGTTCCGAAGTGACATCGATGTCCGCCGGGCTCGCCGCCACCGATTCCACGGGAGTCGAGATCGCGAGCGGCTCGTTGTTGCGGTCCACGATCTTGCCGCGCGTCGCCGACAACTCGATCACCCGGGAGTACCGCGACTCGCCCTTCTGCTGCAGAAAATCGTTGTGCAGCCCCTGCAGGTAGACCGCGCGCAGCGCGAGGGCGGCAAACCACGCGAGCAGCGCGAGCAGCAGCAGCCGCGAGCGCCACGCCGGCAGCTGCAGCGCCAGCCCCGGGTGAGCGACCGGGCTCACGGCCTCGCCCCCGGCGCCGCGGCCGGTACCACCCTGACGCTCGCCGCCGGCGGCACGCGCATGCCGAGCGCGCGGGTCGCCAGCCGTTCGACGCGCGCGTGGGTCGACCAGGTGCTCGCCTCGAGCTGCAGCTGCCCCCACTCGACCTCGTGCTGCTGGGCCAGTTCCTGCTCCTTCTGCAGCTCGACATAGAGCTTGCGCGCCTGGTGCTGGGAGGTGACCAGCGCCAGCGCGCAGGCGGTCAGGGCCGTGAGCAATACCAGATTGAGCCTCAGCATCAATCTCGGTCCGCGACGGCGAGTTTTTCCGCAATGCGCATCACGGCACTGCGTGCGCGGGGGTTCGCCGCGACCTCGACGGCCGCCGGGCGTACCGGCCGGCCGATCAGCTTGAGCGGCGGCCGGGGCAGCTCGTCGGCGCGCAGCGGCAGCCGCGGGGGCAGGCGATCGGCGCGGGCGTTATCGCGCAGGAAGCGCTTGACGATGCGGTCCTCCAGCGAATGAAAGCTGATCACGACCAGACGCCCGCCGGGTCGCAGGAGTTCCAGGCATTGCGGCAGCGCTAGCGACAACTCTTCAAGCTCCTGATTGAGGTGAATCCGTATAGCTTGAAACGTGCGCGTCGCCGGATCCTGTTGTGGTTCCCGCGCGGGAACGGCCTTTGCCACGAGCGCGGCAAGTTCTCGTGTGGTGCCAACAGGTCCCCGCGCTCGAGCCGCAACAATCGATGCTGCAATCGATTTAGCAAACCGTTCTTCGCCATAGTTTCTTATGACCTCCCGGATTTCCCGTTCCGGCGCGCGCGCGAGCCACGCGGCGGCAGTAAGCCCCGCGCCGGGGTCCATGCGCATGTCGAGCGGGGCGTCAAAGCGGAAGCTGAAGCCGCGCGCGGGGTCGTCGAGCTGCGGCGAGGCGACGCCCAGGTCGAGCAGGACGCCGTCCGCCGCCGTGACGCCCGCTTGCGCCGCCAGTGCTGCGAGCCGGCTGAAGCGCCCGTGCAGGATGTGAAAACGCCGGTCATCAATCTCTCCTCCCGCGGCCACCGCCTGCGGGTCGCGATCGAGGGCGAGCAGCCGCCCCGCGTCTCCCAGCTGCGCCAGAATCAGCCGGCTGTGCCCGCCGCGCCCAAACGTGCAGTCGACGTAGCACCCGTCGCTGCGCACCTTCAAACCCTCTACTGCCTGCTCCAACAGGACCGCGGTATGTGAGCCCCCGCTCACAAGGAGAAGCCCTCCAGCTCAGGCGGCAGCCCCTCCGCGCCGGGACCGGCGCCCTTCTCCATCAACTCGTCCCAGTGGTCCTTGTTCCAGAGCTCGAACTTGTGCCCCTGCCCGACCAGCACCACGGCTTTCTCGAGCTGCGCGTAGCGGCGCAGCGCCGGCGGCACGAGGATGCGTCCGGTCGCATCCATCACCACGTCTTCGGCGTAGCCGACGAGCCGCCGTTGCAGCTCGCGTATCTGCGCGTTGAAGCTCGAGAGCGACATGAGCTTCTTCTCGATCGGCTCCCAGTCGGGCAGCGGGTAGATGAGCAGGCAGCGGTCGGAATCGGCGGTGAGCACGACGTGCCCGCTGGCGCGCGTGAGGAGGGCGTCGCGAAACCGGGAGGGCACGGCGAGCCTCCCCTTGCTGTCGAGATTCAGCTGCGCGACGCCACGAAACACCGGTCCCCCTTGGCTCGCGGGAAAGCGCCGCCCCTCTTTCCATCTGGCGGCGCTTTATCCCACTTTTCTCCACTTCCTCCCACTATATTGGAAAGGCTGGGGAACGGTCAAGGACGATCGAGCGTTTTCTGTTTTTAGGACAATGACTTATGAGGAAAAACTGCGACCAGTTTTCAACTGTAACTTACCCTTAATTATCATAGAAAAACAGCGTGATATTGGTTGAACTGAATGTAATACTTTAGGTTTGGCCTCGGGGTGGTTGGCGCCCATGGAATAGGCCGCTGTTGCGCCTGGACAACACCGCCAAGAGTCAATCAGAAGGGAAAAGGGAAGCCGGCCGATAAGCCGGGTTCTGTTCGCGCCTTGCGGCGCGCGACAGCCATTCCTCTAGGCCGCGGATTGCTCCGCTGGCTCAAGCCACCTACCCGCAAGCTCGGCGGGCCGCGTCATCGCTTGCCTATTTGGTGTTGCTCCGGGTGGAGGTTGCCCCGTTTCACCCTCGTCTTCGTCCCGCGCTCTGGATCGAAGGCATTTCGGCCCCCTGCCCATTTCTACGAGACTTTGCCGCCTTGCGGCGTCAAAGTCCGGAGCGCGGGCCTCGACGAGACTCGTCTCTGTGGCCCTGTTCCTCGCCTCGCGGCGGGCGGTGATTAGCCGCCACCCTGCCCTATGGAGCCCGGACTTTCCTCCCCGCTCGGTACGAACCATCGTAAAGGCTCGCTTCATCCGCGCGCAGCGGCTGTCTGGCCGGCTTCCCAGGCGCATTTTACACCCTCCGGGTGTACGGAACGTGACGATTACAGGTGACGATTAATGGTGACGAAAAACAGCAAGAAGTAGAACCCGTCACCCGTACCTTGTCACCCTTATCTCGTCACCTTCACCTCGTCACTCTCTCCGCAGGGATCGGACCGCCGCCATCACCCGCAGCAGATGATGGTCCCGCACGCCGAGCTCGGCGAGATGCTTCAGGGTGCGGGCGAGGTACTCGACGTTCGGCCCCCGGTCACCACAGCAGTTGGCGATCAGCTCGGCGGTGCGTTCCGTGGGAAGCGTTCCCGCGTATCCGGGATGCAGCGGGTTCGCGACAAAGGCGAGAACCCGCGCCGTCCGTCCCCGCAGCCGGGCGCGCAACAGCCGCGGATGATAGACGCCCCGGCGCATTTCGCGTTCCCACAAGGCGTCGAGCGAACGCTCGACATGAGCGGCGGCGATCCGGTATGCCACGCCGCGGCACGCTCCGCCGCGATCAAGTCCCAGCACGAGGCCGGGCCGCTGCGGCGAGCCGCGCCACCGGCTCGAGTAGATGCACAGCTCGCGGTGATACCCGTAAATCAGCGCAGGCCAGCGGGCTACGTGGGGGAAGCCCGGATCCCACATCAGCGAACCATATCCGAATATCCACACGCCCCCCCTCGGCAGATCCATTTCGGAGGGCTGGAGATAGGGAAGAACCGTGTCCGCCGCCGGGCCGCTCATTTCCTGCTTAACGCCCGCGACACCCGGCGGATTACACGAGCTTCCATTTCACCTGCTCCCCAGCGCGCAACGGCACCAGCCGATCGGCGCCAAACGGAAGGTCGGCCGGCACCGGCCACGGTTCCTCCGCGAGCGTGATGGTGTCTTCGTTTACCGGCAATCCGTAGAACTGCGCGCCATGCCGGCTTGCGAATCCCTCCAGCCGGTCGAGCGCTCCCGCCGCGCTGAACGCCTCTGCATAGAGCTCGATGCCGGCATGCGCAGTGTAGATACCGGCGCAGCCGCAGTCCGCTTCCTTGGTCTGGCGCGCGTGGGGCGCGCTGTCCGTACCGAGAAAAAATCTGGGATGGCCGCTCGTCGCCGCCCGCAGGAGCGCGCGGCGGTGCGACTCGCGCTTGAGCACCGGCAGGCAGAAATGATGCGGCCGGACGCCCCCGGCGAAGAGGGCATTGCGGCTGAGCAGCAGGTGATGAGCGGTGAGAGTCGCGGCCACGCGCGGCGGCGCGCTCATGACGAATTCGGCTGCTTCGAGCGTGGTGGCGTGCTCCAGCACGACCTTGAGCCCGGGGTGACGCGCGACGAGGGGCGCCAGCACGCGCTCGACGAACACGCGCTCGCGGTCAAACAGGTCCACGTCCGGGTCGGTCACTTCGCCGTGCACCAGCAGCGGCAGCCCGTGTTTTTCCATCGCCTCCAGCGCGCGCCCGCACTTCGCGATATCGGTCACGCCGGCATCCGAATGCGTGGTCGCGCCCGCCGGATAGTACTTGACGGCATGCACCGTCCCGCTCGCGCGCGCGGCCGCGATCTCCCTAGCCGGCGTATCGTCCGTGAGATAAAGCGTCATCAGCGGCTCGAAGCGCGCGCGCGCCGGCAGTCCGGCGAGAATGCGATCGCGATACGCGAGCGCGAGCGCCACGGTCGTCACCGGCGGCTTGAGATTGGGCATGACGATCGCCCGCGCGAAGCGGCGCGCCGTATCCGGCAGCACGGCGCGCAGGTGCTCGCCGTCACGCAGATGGAGGTGCCAGTCGTCAGGACGGGTGATCGTTATTTTTCTCATCAAGGAAGGATGGTACCTGGTAGCGCGTGGATCGTGAATCGTGATTCGTGAATCGGCGATTGGGTCCGAACGCAGGTCGAATCAGGAATCACGTTTTTTCCGCGTGGCGAGAGCCATGCGATAGAGCTCGTTCTTTCTCCCGCCCGTGATCCTCGCGGCGAGATCCACGGCCTGCCTGAGCGGCAACTCGCCGAGCAGCACGCCGAGCGTCCGCTCTCCGGCATCCTGCCCTGCCGTCCTTTCCGCGGCCCCTTCCACGATCAGCACGAACTCCCCCTTGCGCCGGTCGGGATCGGCGCCGAGCCACGGCACGGCTTCGGCCAGTGTGCACACGTGCACCGACTCGAACAGCTTGGTGAGTTCACGCGCGATCGCGATGCGCCGCTCCCCTCCCAGCACCGTGCGCAAATCCGATGCGCATTCCTCCACGCGGTGAGGCGCCTCGTGAAAGACCAGGGTGTAGGGCAGTTCCGCCAGCGCGGACAACTCGCGCCGCCGGGCCGCCGCGCGCGCCGGCAGGAAACCGTAGAACAGGTGATGGGGCGCGCCGAAACCGCAAACCGACAAGGCGGCGATCGCCGCGTTGGGCCCGGGCACCGGCACCACCGGGAATCCTGCCGCACGCGCCGCCGCAATGAGCAACGCGCCCGGATCCGAGATTGCCGGAGTGCCGGCATCGCACGTCAGGGCCACCGACCGCCCGTCGCGCAGCAGCGCGAGGATGCCGGGAACGGCCCGCTTCTCGTTATGCTCATGGACCGGGATCAGCCGCTTGGCGATTCCGTAGCGGGCGAGCAGCCGTCGCGTGACGCGCGTGTCCTCCGCCGCCACCGCCTCGACGCCGCGCAGCGTCTCCAGCGCCCGCAGGCCAAGATCGGCGAGGTTTCCAATCGGGGTGGCCACTACATATAATGTCGCACTCCGTTTTCCGCTGGTCTCCCGATGCGCTGCGGCGTGCTCCATTTCTGGCTCATTGTGCCCCTGACAGGGGCCGTACTATACGGTGGCGCCCCGGCAATGGCCAGCGAAGCGGCGGGCAGCACCCCCCTTGCGCCGATCGCGCTCCCGCAGGCCACACCGCTGCCGGTGCCCGCGCCCGAAACGCTTCAGCCGTCCGCGCCGCCGCCGCCGCTCGCCGCGCCCGCGGTCCCGTTGATCGTGCCATCGCTGCCCCCGACCACGCCCGCCGTCGGCCCGGTGCCCGCGCCGATCCCGCCCCACGTGGCCGGCCCGCACCTTGCGCTGCTGCTGCCCCTCGGCTCGAATGCGTTCGGCAAGCACGCGCTGGCCGTGAAGGACGGCTTTCTCGCCGCGGCGCGGGCGCAGGGCGGCACGTCATTGCCGGTCAACATTTACGCCATCGGCGACGACCCGCAGCAAATCGTGGAAACCTACATCAAGGCGCTCGGCGTGGGGGCCCGGGTTGTCGTCGGCCCGCTCACCCGCGGCGGTGTCACGGCGCTCGCCGAGAGCGCGACGGTGATCGTGCCCACGCTTGCGCTCAACGTGCCGGAAGGCCAGATTCCCGCCGTCCCCGGGTTCTACATGCTGAGCCTGCACGCCGAGAGCGAGGCGCGCCAGGTCGCGCAGCTTGCCTGGCAGGGCGGACACCGCAGCGCGTTGACCGTCATCGGCGAAACGCCGCTGCTCAGGCGCATTCATTTCGCGTTCGTCGAGGAGTTCACGCGCCTCGGGGGCACGTCTCTCGCGCCGCTCCCGTTTACCACCGATCCCGAGGGCCTCGTGCGCATCAAGAAGGCGGCCGAGGCGGCGATCGATACCGAGACCGGCGACATGGTGTTCATGGCCCTGGATCTCGCGCGAGCACGTCTCGTCCGTCCCTACCTCAGCACGCTGCCGATCTACGCGACGTCCCAGGTCCATCCCGGGGTCGCGGCCCCGCTGGTCGCGTTCGACCTCGCCGACGTTCAGTTTCTCGACATGCCGTGGCTGCTGCAGCCCGAGAAGCCGGTGGTCATGGTCTATCCGCGGCCCGAATACGACGAATCCGTCGAGCTGAGCCGGTTCTATGCCCTGGGCATCGATGCGTTCCGCGTCGCGATGGTCCTGCTCGGTGGCAAGCCCGGCGCCGATTTCGATGGCGTCACGGGGAAGCTCACGCTCGGGCCGGACTCACTATTCGTCCGCGCCCTGACCGCCGCCCGATTCAACGAAGGCAGGCTGATCGTGCGCGAGCAGCGATGAACCGCCGCGGCGAACCCGCCGAGAACCTTGCCGCCGCCTTTCTCGAGCGCCAGGGACTCACGATCCTCGAGCGCAACTACCGCTGCCGTTTCGGCGAAATCGACCTGGTGGCCCGCAGCGGCGCGCAATTGGTATTCGTCGAGGTGCGCGCGCGCAAGTCGGCGGCGTTCGGCGGCGCCGCGGCCAGCATCACTGCCACCAAGCGCCGGCGTCTTGTCGCCGCCGCCCGACACTTCCTCGCCGCGCGGAGAATCGACCGCGCCTGCCGTTTCGACGTGGTGCTGGTGCAGGGAGCCGAGCAGCGGGTGGAGTGGCTGACCGATGCGTTTGGTGAATGACCTGGGCGATCGGTAGAATAGCGGCAACCATCGGCGGCGCATCGTGGATCTCATTACCCGAATCAGCGAGAACTTTTCCGAGTCCGCGCACCTCAAACTGCAGTCCATGGATGCCCTCGCGCGCCCGATCGCGGCCGCCGCCGAGCGCATGGCGCAGTGCCTGAGGAGCGACGGCAAAATCATGAGCTGCGGGAACGGCGGCTCGGCGGCCGACTCGCAGCACTTCGCGGCGGAGCTGGTCAACCGCTTCGAGATGGAGCGCCCGGCGCTGGCCGCGATCGCGCTCACCACCGATACTTCGACGCTGACCTCGATCGCCAACGATTACAGCTTCGACCAGGTATTCTCCAAGCAGGTGCGCGCGCTCGGCCACGCCGGCGACCTGCTGCTCGCCATCTCGACCAGCGGCAACTCGCGCAACGTGGTGGAGGCCATGCAGGCCGCGCACGATTGCCAGATGGGCGTCGTCGCGCTGACCGGCCGCAACGGCGGCAAGATGGCCGAGGTGCTGCGTCCGACCGACATACACATATGCGTCCCGGCGCAGAGTACCGCGCGCATCCAGGAAGTCCACCTGCTGACGCTGCACTGCCTGTGTGACGCGATCGATTGCTTGCTACTGGGAGTCGAATGATGCGAAGCGCGATTCTTGCACTGCTCTTGGCACTGCCGCTCATACAGGGATGCGGCGCGCTCATCGCGGGCGGCGCGGCCGCCACCGGGGTCGTGCTGTCACAGGACCGCCGCACCGTGGGCACGCTCACCGAAGACGAGGGTATCGAGATCAAGGCCGCCGGCCGCATCGGCGAGCGCTTCAAGGAAGGCGTGCACATCAACGTGACGAGTTACAACCGCATGGTGCTGCTGACCGGAGAGGTGCCCGACGCCGCAAGCCGGACCGAGACGGAGCGCATCGCGTGGGCGGTGCAGAACGTGCGCGGCGTCCACAACGAGCTCGCCGTCTCCGGGGTGAGCTCCTACACCGTGCGCAGCAACGACAGCCTCATCACCTCCAAGGTCAAGGGGCGCCTCCTCGATGCCGGGAAGCTGAACCCGATACATGTCAAGGTGGTCACGGAGAACAGCATCGTGTATCTCATGGGGCTGGTGACGAAACAGGAGGCCAACGATGCCACCGAGATCGCGCGTACCACCAGCGGGGCGCAGAAAGTTGTCAGGGTATTCGAGTTTCTCAACTGACTGCGTGACGGGTGATGGGTGAGCACCCCTAAACCCGCACCCTCGTTCGAATCAAAGATTTGTCCGCCTGGCGAGCTGGCGGCGCGGTTGAAGTCACTGACGCGGCCGCTGGTGTTCACCAACGGCGTGTTCGATCTCCTGCACCGCGGGCACGTCACCTATCTCGCGCAGGCACGCGCGCTGGGGGCGGGCTTGCTGGTCGCCGTCAATTCCGACGCCTCGGCACGGCGACTCGAAAAGGGCAAAGGGCGCCCGGTCAACGCGCTCGAAGATCGCGTCGCCCTCGTCGCCGCGCTCGAGTCCGTGACGCTCGTTACCTGGTTCGAGGAGGACACGCCGCTCGCGCTCATTCTTGCCGTGAAGCCCGACGTGCTCGTCAAGGGCGGCGATTGGCAGCCCGCGGCAATCGTCGGCGCGAAGGAAGTGACGAGCTGGGGCGGCGCCGTTCACGCCATACCGTTTGCGCATGAGCGCTCGAGCAGCGCGCTCATCGAGCGCATTCGTCGCACGTCCTGACGGCGTGAATCGTGATTCGAAGGTTGGCGATCCGTTGCAGTCGAATAGCCACTCACCCATCACGAATCACGGGGCTCACCCCGCCGGCTGCGCCAGCGGGCAGGTTGCCGCCCTGATCTCGCTTCCCGGGAATTCCTCCTGCAGGGCCGTCAACTGGGCAATGGTTGCCTCGCTCGGCTCGCGCAGATAGAACACGACCTGCTTGAGGAAGTTGTCGCGCCGCCCCACGACCGCGGAGCGCACACCGCGCCGTCTGAGCCCGGCGAGAAAGGCCTGGGCTGCCTCGTCGGTACGGAAGATGCCGAGCGAGATGGCGTTGCGCCACTGGCCGGCGTCCTGCACCACGAAGAATTCCGTCACGCCGAACTCCCTCAGCTCCCGGACTTTGCGGTCCACTTCGTTCTTGGACCGGAGCGGCGGCATGTACACCCAGTAGCCGCCGGCATCGACCACCGCGCGCTCGATGCTCTCCGGCGCAAGCTGCAGCCGGGTGAGCGCGACTTCCGCTCGCGCGACGTCGGTACCGGCGAAATTACCCCACTCCAGGCAGGATCCCGGCGCGGCGGTTGCGGTTTTCGGCGACTCCGGAGCCACGGCCTTGCCCGTTGCTTGCGGCTTGCCGGCGGGGACCCGCTCCGTCGTCTGGAGCAGCTTGATGCTCTCGGGCGCGACCTGCAGCTGCGGTATCCGGCTCTCGGAGCCGCCGCCCTCGAGCGCAACGCGACCGTAGGCAAAGAACGCCAGGTTGACCAGCACCAGCAGGAGAAAGAATGCCCTCATCTTCCGGGAATGCGCGGTGGCCGGCGACTGACGACTGGCGAGTCGAGCGCGATGCGCACGAGCCCCTCGAGCACGAGATTATCCACCACCTCGACCGCGCCGTTAAGCTGCGGCGCGATCACTTGCGCGGCCCCGCCCGAGAGCACGGTCAGCGGCGCTGCCTCACCGGCCTGCCGCATGAAGCGCACCATGCGCTCGACCGCCCCAGCGAGCGCATTGACCGCCCCGCTCTCGATCGCATCGGCCGTGCGCGACGGGAAGAAGGCGAAGCGGCCCGGACGCGGCCGCAGTCCCGCGGTGTTGCGGGCGAGTGCGTCGCGCATCAAGTCCGCCCCTGCCACGATCATGCCGCCCAGGAATACGCCGCCGCCACCGAGCGCGTCCACCGTCACCGTGGTGCCGGCGTTGACCACCACGCACGGGCCGTGATGGAGGCCCCACGCGCCGATCATCGCCGCCCAGCGGTCCGCCCCGAGCTGGCGTGGGTCGGCATAGCTGTTTTTCACGCCGCACTGCTCGGCCGCGCTCCTGACGAAGCGCACGGAGCTTCCAAAGCGGCGCGCGGCGGCGGCGAGGGCGCGCGCGACGCGCGTGCCGGCCACGTTGGCTGCGACGATGGCGTCCGGGCGCCCGAAGCGGGCCCACGCGCGACTCAGCCGGGCCGCCTGACCGGTCGCCACCCAGCCCTGCGTCAACCATGAGCCGTCTTCGTGCACGCCCCACTTGATGCGGGAATTTCCGGCATCGATAGCGAGGATACGCATGCGCCAATGGTAACGGGTAATGCGCGACGGGTGATGGGTGATAGGTGGTGGGCAGTTAACCTAACGCACGGCCCCTCTCATCGCTCGTTACACGTCACTGCCTGTGAGGGCGCAGGCCGATTTCGCCGCTGTGAAAGCGCTGCGTGCCCGACCCGGTCTCGAGAAGGAGCGCCCCGTCCTCGGCCACGCCGCGCGCCCGCCCGCTGCGGCGCTTGCCATCGGCCAGCGTGAGCGTTACGCGCCTGCCCTGCTGCGCATGGCGGCGCTGCCATTCGTCGCGCACCGCCGCAAATCCGTCCCGGCCGAACGCCTCCAGCACGCGGTCGAGCTCGATCAGCACGCCCGCGAGCAGGCGATTACGGTCGGGCGCGGCGCCGCACGCGGTCTCGAGGTCGGCCGCCGCCTGCCCGATGCGCGCGCGCGTCGCCTCGGACAGGCGCACGTTGACGCCGACGCCGATCACCACTGCGGTCGGGCCCAGCGCGTCACCCTGCAGCTCCGTAAGGACGCCCGCAAGCTTTCCCTTGCGCCAGAGAACATCGTTCGGCCACTTGAGGGCGACGCTACCCGCGCCGGCCGACCCGAGCGCCCGGGCGAGCGCGACGCCGACCGCCAGCGTGAGGCCCGAGAGCGCGCCCGCACCGCGGGCGGATCGCCACAAGAGCGAGAACGTCAGCGCCTCGCCTACGCCCGCGTGCCACGCGCGCCCGAGCCGGCCGCGTCCTTCCGACTGCCATTCCGCGGCGATCACCATGCCGTCGGGCGCTCCGGTCGCCGCGCGCTGGAGCAGCACGGTGTTGGTGGAATCGACTGCGTTGCGAACCTCTATCGTGAACTTTCCGGCGTGCGGGGCGAGGTGGCGCTCGATCGCGGCGCGATCGAGCAGCGTGACCGGATACGGCAGGCGGTAGCCGCGGCCGTGCACCTTGTAGATTTCGATACCGGTCGCTTCCAGCTCGCGAACCGCGTTCCACACGCTCGCGCGCGAACTCTCGAGGCTGCGCGCCAACGCCTCGCCGGAATGGAAGCCGCCGTCGGC
>DASWIC010000182.1:0-6330 GCA_036397875.1 Burkholderiales bacterium | reverse complement strand
GCTGGCATTCGAAGCGATGTACCCTTAATTAGGGTGTCCACGATTCGTGGGTAAGATCAGGGGGACGATCAATCACGCCGCAACCGCTCCAAATCCTCGATCACTTCCCGCGAATTGCTCGCCGCGTTCACCGATAGATAGACTCTCGCGATGCGCCCCTGCGGGTCGATGAGGAAGGTGTTGCGCCGCGCGAACTTGATCAGGCCGAGGTCGCGGATCGAGCCGTAGCGCGCCGCCACCGCGCCGCCCGCGTCCGCAAGCAGCGGAAACGGCAGGCTGTATTCCTTCGCGAAGTCGAGATGGCTCTCGACATTGTCCACGCTCACGCCCACCACTTCCGCGCCGAGCGCGGCGAGCTTATGCCGGTCGTCCCGAAAGGCACACGCCTGCTTGGTGCACCCCGGCGTATCGTCCCTGGGATAGAAATAGAGCACCAGCCACTTGCCGCGGAACTCGGCCAGGTTGCGGGTCCTGCCGTCCTGATCGGGCAACGCGAAACCGGGCGCCTCATCGCCGACCCTGGGCTCGTTGCGCTTCGAGAACGCGCTCACCCGCCACCACAGGAGCGCGGCGATCGCAATGGCAGCGATCAGCAACCATTTCATGCCGGGGGATTCTAAAGCAGTTGCGCTAAAATCTGTGCGGGCCCCGGTAGCTCAGTGGATAGAGCAGTCCCCTCCTAAGGGACAGGTCGCACGTTCGATTCGTGTCCGGGGTGCCAACAATCAATACGATAGGATCCCTAGCGGCTAACCGTCCACGGAACTGGCTGAACTCCAAAGCGACGAATCTCAATTCGTTAGGTTGCGGTAATTGAATGTGCCCCATTGCGTCCGCGATCGGGTAACGCGCCATTTCAGCCAGCCGAAGGTCAAGGAACTGGCATGAGGAGCGAGGCCATAAGAGGGGGTTTTCTCATGTCCCCGAAATAAGCATTCAGCGACACGTTTTCTTGACGTGTCGCCACCAGCGACATAAGCTGCGGACGTGGCGCAAAAATCGAATTCTGGCAACATGACCGGGGCTCGCGGCTGGCAGCCAAGCCAGCCGTACAACGACCTCCCCCGTCTCCCACCAGCGATCGAGCTGGAGACGAAATCCGTTCTGAAGCAATGCGTTACGGCTAGAGCGGCACTTGCCGAACTGAAGCAGGCGGCGGCGCTGATCCCCAATCCCGCCATGCTCATCAACACCCTCCCCCTTTTGGAAGCGCGGTCGAGTTCGGAGATCGAAAATATCGTCACGACCGCCGACAAGCTGTTCCGGCACCTGCAATCCGACGCTGGCGCCGACCCAGCGACCAGAGAGGCGCTACGTTACCGACGCGCCCTGCTCGAAGGAGTCAACGCGTTGAAGACCCGCCCCTTGACGACGCGGACGGCGGAGTCAATCTGCACGCAGATCAAGGGCGTTGATATGGCCGTACGCCGGGTGCCGGGCACCACGCTTGCGAACGACGCCACTGGCGAAGTGGTCTACACGCCGCCCGAAGGCGAAGCGCGCCTTCGCGACCTGCTCGCCAACTGGGAGCAGTTCCTCCACGAGGAGGAGGCACTCGACCCACTCGTCCGGATGGCGGCAGCGCACTATCAGTTCGAGGCGATACATCCGTTCACCGACGGCAACGGTCGCACCGGACGCGTGATGAATATTCTGTTCCTCGTCGAACAGGGCCTGCTGCTCCTGCCGATCCTGTACCTGAGCCGCTACATCATCGCGCACAAGACGGACTACTACCGATTGCTGCTCGCAGTCACGCGCGACGGTGCCTGGGAACCGTGGCTGCTCTACATGCTGCGTGCAGTGGAGGACACGGCCATATGGAGTACTACGAAGATCGGCGCCGTCCGCAAACTTTCGGGCGATACCACTGCGTATGTGCGCCGCAAACTCCCGAAGATCTACAGCCGAGAACTCGTGGACGTTATCTTCGAGCAACCGTACTGCCGCATCGCGAACGTGGTCAAGGCCGGAATTGCCGGCCGCCAGGCGGCATCCCGCTATCTCAAGGCGCTTGCGTCAATCGGGGTGCTGCGCGAGCAGACCTTTGGCAAGGAAAAGCTCTTTGTTCATCCGAAGCTGATGACCCTGCTCACGCGCGACAGCAATGCACTCCAGGCCTACAGGTAACAAACGTAATTGCAGGGACAGAACTCGGTTTCGTCGCGCTTTCCGACTCGCCCCGCAGCTCAGGGTTCAGATTTTGGGGAGGTCCCATGAGAATCGTGCTTTCGATCTCGCTCGCGCTCGCGCTGATACTTACATGTGAAATCAGCGCGGGACAGAGAATCTGGGTGGAAACGCCTGAAGACTGCGGAGAATGGCTCAAGGCGCGGAAATTGAAACGCTCCAGTCCCCATGAGGCGCGCCTGGTCGGGCTTTTGAGTGGCATGGCAATTGGACGAATGACGGATATATGGAGGGCGCAGGGCAATCCGATGACCCGGGAGCAGGCCTATTCGTGGATGGACCAGTACTGCCAGTCGAACCCCCGCTCCAGGGTCGTGATTGGCGCCGAAGAGCTTGCCAACGAGAGAACGAACGGAGAATACCGGCGCCTGCAGAAAAACCTCTCAGCCACGCCGCTGAGCGATCAGCCCGACAGAAAATAGGCCTATCCAGAGGAATAGGACCCCTGCTCCGGCTGTTTGCATGATGGGGCGGGACCTCGAAGGAGGTGAACCATGAGAATTCCGACCATATTGCCGGCGATGTTGGTTGCCGCCGCGCTCACGGGCTGTGTCAGTCCCAGATCCTTCGCTCCGGGCACGAGCATGGTGGAAATGCTCGCCAGAGCGGGTCCCCCGACTGACATTCGCTTCGACCGCAATGGCGACGAGTTGTGGGAATACACCACCGGGCCGTCGGGAACCGAAACCTACCTGGTGCGCGCCGGCGCCGACGGGAGGGTGAAGGAAGTGACCCAGCTCCTGACCGAAGACCAGATGAACACGATTGTGCCGGGAAAGATGACCAAGGCGGATGTCAGGCAAATTCTGGGCAAACCCTCGGAAGTGTCGTTCACGGCCGCCGGCACCGTGTGGTCCTGGCGCTTCAAGAGAGACGGCATCCAGCTGGGCCACCTGACGGTGCGGTTCAACCCCGATAACACGGTCATGGAGCGGATCGCCATCATCGATTTCACCGGCGGTAGAGGCGGCCGCGACAACTAATCCCGGTAGCCAACGTCACCCGATTTCTTGATGGGGGGTAGCCAATGAGACTCATCTCGTCATTAGTCTTGCTTTCTTGCATCGGCGTGCTCGCCGGTTGTGCCAATCCCCGATTACTGGTCCCCGGCCAGTCCACCGAGCCCGATGTGCGCGCGCGTTTGGGGAATCCCACCGACGCTCGCGTCGATCGCAATGGCGAGCGGATCTGGGAGTACGCGACCGCTCCGGAAGGCTTCGAGACCTACCACGTGCGGTTCGGCGCCGACGGCAAGGTGAAGGGCGTGACCCAGTTGCTGACCGAAGAGCAGCTGGACAAGGTCATCCCCGGAAGCACAACCCAGGCTGACGTCAGACTCCTGCTCGGTCGGCCATGGGAGGAAGCGACGTATATGCCCGGCCTGACGTGGACGTGGCGCTACCTCCGGATCGGCTCGCTGCCGGGATGGCTCATCGTGACCTTCAACCCGGACGGCACCGTCAGGGACAAGATCGCAGTACTCGAGCAGACCGACGACGGCGAGCCCGATTGAGGGGGCATTCGAGGAGCTCCGCCGCGGACGCGTGCTAAACTGGATCCGCCCCTTGCCATGGCGGATCCCCCTCACTCCACCGAGCGCTGGCAGTTCTGGATCGACCGCGGCGGCACTTTCACCGACATCGTCGCGCGCCGCTCCGACGGCAGCCTCGTCACTCATAAGCTCCTTTCCGAAGACCCCGGCCATTACGAGGACGCCGCGCTGGCGGGCATCCGCGAGCTGCTCGGCATCCCGCGCGGCAGGTCGATCCCCGACGAGCGGATCGCCGAGGTGCGGATGGGCACGACGCTCGCGACCAACGCGCTGCTCGAGCGCAAGGGCGAGCCGACGGCGCTCTTCATCACGCGGGGATTCCGCGACCAGCTGAAAATCGGCTATCAGAACCGGCCGCGCCTGTTCGACCGCCACATCGTGCTGCCCGAGCCGCTCTACGGCGCGGCCTACGAAGTGGGCGAGCGCGTGACCGCCCAGGGCGAAGTGCTCGAGCCGCTCGACGAGGAGCGGGCGCGGCGCGACCTGGCCGACGCGCGCCGCCGCGGCTTCGGGGCGGCCGCGGTCGTGCTGATGCACGGCTACCGGCATCCCGCCCACGAGCTGCGGATGGGCGAGCTCGCGCGGGCGGCGGGCTTCAACCAGGTCTCGCTCTCGCACCAGGTAAGCCCCCTCATGAAGCTGGTGTCGCGCGGTGACACCACCGTGGCGGACGCCTACCTCTCGCCGCTGCTGCGCCGCTACGTCGAGCGCATCGCGCGCGAGCTTCCGGGCGCGCGGCTGATGTTCATGCAATCTAACGGCGGTCTCACCTCGGCGCGGCTCATCCAGGGCAAGGACAGCGTCCTCTCGGGGCCTGCGGGCGGCGTCGTCGGGGTGGTGCGCACGGCGCTTGCCGCCGGGTTCGACCGCATCATCGGCTTCGACATGGGCGGCACCTCCACCGATGTGTCGCACTTTCACGGCTACTTCGAGCGCGCCTACGACACCCAGGTCGCGGGCGTGCGCCTGCGCGCCCCCCTGCTGAGCATTCACACGGTGGCCGCCGGCGGCGGCTCGATCCTGCGCTTCGAAGCCGCGCGCTTCCGCGTGGGGCCGGAGTCCGCCGGGGCGCAGCCGGGCCCGGCGTGCTACCGCAATGGCGGCCCCCTCACGGTGACCGACGCGAACGTGATGCTCGGCAAGATCCAGGCGGACTTCTTTCCGCGGGTATTCGGCCCGCGGAGCGACGAGCCGCTCGATCCCGCCGCGGTGCGCGAGAAATTCACCGCGCTGGCAGCCGAAGTCAGCGCCGCGACCGGCGAGCCGCGCACGCCGGAGGACATCGCCGAAGGCTTCGTGCGCGTGGCCGTGGACAACATGGCGAACGCCATCAAGAAGATCTCGATCGAGCGCGGGCACGATATCACCTCGCATACGCTGTGCTGCTTCGGCGGCGCGGCGGGCCAGCACGCCTGCCTGGTGGCGGACGCGCTCGCGATCCCCCGCGTCTTCATCCATCCCTACGCCGGCGTGCTGTCCGCCTACGGCATGGGCCTCGCGGATATCAGCGCGCTGCGCGAGCGGGCGATCGAGGATCGGCTCGAACCCCGATTGATGCCGCAGCTCGAGGAGGCGCTTGGAGAGCTCGCCGATACCGCCCGCGCCGAAGTGGCTGGCCAGGGCGTAGCGCCGGACAACATCCATCTCGCGCGGCGCGTCCACCTGCGCTACGAGGGCACCGATACCGCGGTCATCGTGAATTTCGGCGTGCCGCAGAAGATGCTCGCGCAGTTCGAGTCCGCCTACCGCGGCCGCTTCAGCTTCCTCATGCCGGGGCGCACGCTGGTCGTCGAGGCGGTGTCGGTCGAGGCGGCGGGAAGCGGAGAGCCGGTGCGCGAATCATTCGGCGCGCTGCCCGCGCGCGCGGGCCGCGCGCGACCGGCCCGGCAGGTGCGCATGTTTAGCGGCGGTGTCGAACACGAGGCGCCGGTATATCGCCGCGAAGCGCTGCGACCAGGCGACGTCGTCGCGGGGCCCGCCATCATCGCGGAAGCCAACGCGACGACCGTGATCGAGCCGCAGTGGCAGGCGCAGGTGACGCCGCTCAATCACCTGGTGCTGATGCGCAGCGCGCCGCGGCCCAGGCGCGTGGCGGTCGGGACGCAGGTGGAGCCCGTGATGCTGGAGATTTTCAACAATCTCTTCATGGCGATCGCGGAGCAAATGGGGGTGACGCTCGCGAACACCGCGCATTCGGTCAACATCAAGGAGCGGCTCGATTTCTCCTGCGCGCTCTTCGACCAGGCGGGCGGCCTCATCGCCAACGCGCCGCATCTGCCGGTGCACCTCGGCGCGATGGGCGAGTCCGTTTGCGTCATCGCCACCGAGAACGCCGGCAAGATGCGCCCCGGCGATGCCTACATGCTGAACAATCCCTACCATGGCGGTACTCACCTGCCTGACATCACCGTGGTGACGCCGGTATTCGACGACGCGAAGAAAGAGGTCTTGTTCTACGTCGCGAGCCGCGGGCATCATGCCGACATCGGCGGCATCACTCCCGGCTCGATGCCGCCCGACAGCACCCATCTCGACGAGGAAGGCGTGCTGATCGACAACTTCCTGCTGGTCTCGCAAGGCAAGCTGCG
>DASWIC010000181.1:0-9118 GCA_036397875.1 Burkholderiales bacterium | reverse complement strand
CAACCGGACAAGGGGAACTGCGATATGCCCGACGTGCGCGGATGCCATCTTCCCGACGACCTTCTGTACGACGTCGAAAATCACGTCTGGTTGAAGGAACTCGATGATGGCAACATCAAGATCGGCATGACTACCGTGGCGACGGCCTTGGCCGGACAGCTCGTCGCCTTCACCCCCAAGAAGGTCGGTCGCTCGGTCCAGGCCGGAAAAACCTGCGCCACAGTCGAGTCCGGAAAGTGGGTCGGGCCCGCGAAATCAGCAGTCGGGGGTGCAGTCATTGCGGTGAACGACCAGGCGGTGGGGAAGCCTTCGCTCGTCAATGAGGATCCGTACGGCGCGGGCTGGATGGTGATCCTCAAACCGGAGGACTGGGCGCGAGTCAAGCCGAACCTGGTCGTCGGCTCCCAGGTCGGCCCGAGATACGAGGCAAAGATGGACGCGGACGGATTCGCCGGCTGCGCACCCGGCGGCGGACAGGTGAAGGCATGAACGAGCAGGAGTTGGCGGGCGCATCAGTGGGCCTCACCCGCGTGGAGGTGGCGCGCCTGCACCGAAGCGCCGTTCGAGTGACTGATTTGCTGAAAGCGATGGCGAATCCCTCGCGGCTGATGATCCTGTGCCAGCTCGCCGAAGGCGAGAAATCGGTCGGGGAGATGGAAAGCGTCGTCGGGCTCTCCCAGTCGGGCCTGTCGCAGCACCTCGCCGTGCTGCGCAGGAAGCGGATCGTCGCGACGCGGCGCGAGGCGCAGTCGATCTACTACTCGCTCGCCAGCAAGGAGGTCGAGGAGATCATGGCGTCCCTCTACCGTATATTCTGCAGCAAGGTCTCGAGGAAATAATCCGTGCGCGCTCAGGGCCGGTCGACCGGCTTCGGCACCGGCGTCGTGAGACAGCCGACGAGGCGTTCCATTCGCACCCGGTGGAGCTCGGTCCAGGCCTCGATGATCCGCGCTTCCTGCGCGTCTTTGCCGGACTTCATTTCGTATGCATAGATGGCGTCCACCAGCGCTTCGAGCGGCTCGCGCAACTCCTGGGTGCGCAGATCGCCCTGGGTCCAGCCCAGGCGCATCGACCCCCTTCTCACGGCGGCAAGATCGCCGGCGCTGCCGGCCAGCTCGCGCAGGCGGGTCAGGCGGGCGATGTCTTCGCGCAGCAGCTGGGCGCGAAACGGGCTTTCCTCCGCGCCGAGCCTTCTCTCCAGTTCCTCGATGAGCCGCATGATGTCCGTCCGCACGTCCGATCCTACGGGATTCTGAGCCGCCGCCCAAGTTTCGTTGCCGCCGCAGCGTTCCGGGATTTACCTGCATGCCGATCGCCGATACCGCCCTCCTGCGCCAGCTCTCGGAGAACAGCGCCCCGTACCGCGATCCCCTGGCCGGCATCAACTGGCTGCAGCTCGGCGCACCGGGATTCTGGCTGCCCGAGCCCGCGCTCTCGCTCCATGGTCTGCCGGAATACGATGCGCTCGCCCTGCCGATACGGCAGAAGCTGTCGCAATACGAGTTCGCCAACGTGCTGCACTGCGGGCTGTGGCTGGAAGGCATGTTTCTGCAGCGGATGTCGCGGCGGCTGCAGCCGGGAATGCCGCGCGCGGAACACGAGTACCTGCTCCACGAGCTGCGCGAGGAAGCGGGCCACAGCCTGATGTTCCTGCGGGCGATCGAGGCCGGAGGGCTGGCGATTTCGGAAGGGAGCTGGCGCGCGCCGCGGGCCGCCCACGCGCTCGCCCGCGCGGCGCCGGCGGGCGGCGCCCTGTTCTGGCTCGCGATGCTGATCGGGGAGGACCTGCCCGACAAGTTCAACCGCTATCTGCGCAGCCAGCCGGACGGGGTCAATCCCGCGGTCCGGCAGATCTGCACGCTCCACGTCATCGACGAAGCGCGGCACATCTCCCTCGCGGGTCACAAGCTCGAGTCCGCCCTGGCGGGAATGGGGCGGCTGCGTCGCGAGCTGTTCGCGGGCGTGGCGCGCGTCCTGCTGTGGCAGCTCGCCCGCGCGTTCTACTTCCCGCCGGCGCGCTTCTATGAGCTGGCGGGCCTCACGCGCGGCGAGGACTGGCGCGCGGCGGCCCTGGGCAATTCGCAGCGAAGGCGCTTCGTTGCAGAGCGCATCGCGCCGACCGCGCGGGTGCTCGAATCCTACGGCCTGCAGATCCGGCGCTGATAACGGCCGGCTTCACGTCGCGGCGAGCGTCGCCGCGGCATCGTGGCGGCTTTTCCAGCCGAGCTCGACCGCCGCGCGGCGGCAGTTGAGCAGCAACGTTCGCGTGAGCCCCTCGATCCACGCGGGCTCGCCACCCCATCCCCGGAACCGCCAGGCCAGGGCCAGCCCCGCGCGCGCCGCCGCGGGCGGCAGGGGAATCGCGAACCGGTGCCGGCCGCGAATGAGGTCGCGGTAGCTGAAGCTGTCCTCGACCGCCAGGTTGAACGGGCCGCGCACGTCGCGCTCGAGCGCGAGCAGCACGGCGCGCGCCACGTCGTCCTCGTGGACACACTGAAGGCGCGGTTGGGGCTCCGGGAGCGACAGGTAGCACGGCAGGCTGAGAAGATGCTGCAACAGCGGCTGCGCGTTCCGGCCCAGGATCACGTGCGCCCGCAGCCGCACGCATTCGGGAAACTCGATCTCCAGCAGCCGTTCCAGATGCGCCTTGTGGCGGGCATACAGAAAGTGAGGGAGGGGCGTGAAGGGCGCCTCCTCGCCGAGGTGCACGCCGCCACCGTAGACCGCGGCGCTCGACAGGTGCACGAGACGCTTGACTCCCGCGCGGCGCGCGGCGTGAAACACCTTGTGACTGCCGGTCACGTTGATATCGAACATCTCCGCCTCGCTCATGCGCCCGCGCAGCACCACGTACGCGAGATGGACGAGCGCGTCCTGCCCCTCGAGCAGCGCCGCCAGCCCCGGGTCGCGGATGTCGGACTGCACCGCATGAAACCTGGCGTGGCTGAAATGCGGGGGCGCTCGATCCACGCCGGTGACGCTCTCGATAGCGGGCTCGGCGGTGAGGAGCGGCAACAGCGCGCGCGCCAGGTACGAGCTGGAGCCGGTGACAATGACGCGCATGGCGAGCGATCAGCCGACAGCTTTTGGCCGTCAGCCTCCTTCGTTGGTCTTCTGGGGTGCCCGCTGGTCCGGCGCTATCGGGCCGAGCGCTGATGGCTGATTGCCGGCCGCCGCCGCCCCGCTGAACGCCGGCATCACCTCGCGGGCAAACAGCTCGAGAGACTCGCGCGTAATCGCGGTCTCGAGCGCGCCGGCGCCGAACGCGCACAGCAGGTGGGTGACGCCGGCCTGCGCATAGCGGCTGATCCGGGCGCGGACCTCGGCGGGATCCCCCACGACGGCAAGCCCGAACGTATCGGCGAGCCCCAGATCCACGCCGAGCTTCATGAGCGCCCGAAAGCGCCCGAGCTCGTGCAGCTGCTCGTAGCCGGGGTAGAGGCGCTCGAGCACCGGAGCCGCGGCGCGATAGAGCTCCCGGTAAAACCAGGTGAACGCATCGCGGGCGAGCCGCCGGGCGCGCGCGCCGTCCGCGAGGCACAGGACGGCGATCGTCATGCCGATGTGGGGCGCGGCATCGTGGCGCCAGGCGGCGCGAAAGCGCTGGATATCGTGCTTGACCATGAACCACGGCTTGAACGGCCCCGCGAGCACGCCCAAGCCCTTCGCGGCCGCCCAATCGAAGGTGTCCGAGCTGACCGCCGCCGTCCACAGCGGTGGATGCGGCTCCTGGACGACGTGCGGCAGGATGTCGAGCGCGTCGAGGCGATAGCAGCGCCCATGGTAGGTGACCGGCTTACGCAGGAAACTCGCCAACAGGATGTCGAGGCTTTCCTCCACTAGCTCGCGGCTCGCGGCCATGTCGGCGCCGAAAACGGCGTACTCGCGCGGCGAGAAGCCACGTCCGATGCCGACCTCGAGCCGCCCGCCGGACAGGACATCCAGCGTGGCGACGCGCTCGGCCACATGCACGGGATGGTGCAGCGGCAGCGGAATGATGGCGTGGCCGAGGCGGATGCGGCCGGTGCGGGCCGCGGCGGCCGCGAGCAGCAGCTCGGGCTTGGAGGCGTGCGAGTAGCCGCGGAGGAAGTGGTGCTCGACCAGCCAGGCGCAACCGTATCCCAGGCGGTCGGCAAGCTCGATCTCGGCGAGGATCCCGGCGTAGGTCCCGGCCTCGCTCAGGCCGAGCCGGGGCGGAACCGCCGCTTCGTAGAATAGATCGAATCGCACGGAACCCTTGCGGCGGGCGCGCCGCCCGCGGACCGGCTATTTCTTCTTCATGAAGAAGATGAACTCGGCCTCCGCCTTCTCCGATGACAGGAGGGGATTGCCGGTCTGCTTGGAGAACGCCGCAAAGTCCTTGACCGCCCCGGGGTCGGTCGCCAGGACCTTCAGCACCTGGCCCGACAGCATGTCGGTCAGCGCCTTCTTGGTACGCAGTATCGGGAGCGGGCAGTTCAACCCGCGCGCGTCCAGTTCCTTGTCGAAATCCATCGCCATCCTCGTCGTGCCGGGAGCCGCAGTGTAACCCAATTTAAGGCGATTTCGGCGCCGCGGGCAAGCCGCATGCACCGGCCGCGCGCCGCGGTTCCCGCTCAGAACACGCTGATGTTGCGGTCGACCAGCAGCTCCGACAGCCGCACGTTGGCTTTCGCCAGCCGGTCGACCAGCAGCTCGAGGAAGGCGCCGTGAAAATGATGGCGGCACAGGTCGGAGGCCCGGGACAGCGTCTCGGCCCGGATCTCGATCACCGCGATGTCCGAGAGCGCCACGACACTCGCCGAGCGCTGGAACTTGTGCTTGCCGAGGTAGGCCATCTCGCCAAAACACTCGCCCGCCGTGAGCACGTTGAGGACCCGGTCCTGCTTGACCACCCTGACCTCCCCCGCGGTGAGGATGAAGAACGAGGAGCCGATGTCGTTCTCCCGGATCAGCACGGTATCGCGCGGGTAGCGGCGCCAGCTTGCGATGCGCAGCACCTCCCACAGCTCGACGTCGCTGAACTGGCGGAAGAACTCGAGGCTGCGCAGCGTATCGAACTTTTCGGCCTCGGCGAATCCCTGCCCCGGCTTCTCCTCGGTGCCGAGCGCGGTGGCGAGATCATGCGCGAACTCGTCCCACGTCTGATAGCGCCGCGCCGTGTCCTTCTGCAGGGCACGCATCACGATCGCATCGATGCGCGGCGGGATGTCGGGGCGCACCTCGATGGGGGGCGGCGGGTCGATGTGGATGATCTGGTAGATCATGCTGTAATTGTTCGCGCCCTGGAACGGCAGCCGCCCGGTCAGGAGTTGATACATCACGACGCCGAGCGAGAAGATGTCGGTCTGGTAGCTGAGGCTCTGCTCCTTAACCTGCTCCGGCGACATGTAGGCCGGCGAGCCGATGCCGCTCACCTGGGTCGTCTCGGCGGCCTGCGTCAGCGCCGCGCCGAAATCCGTGATCTTGATGTCCGTTTCGCCGGCGAGCAGGATGTTGGCGGGCTTGATGTCCCGGTGTATCACGCCCTGGTTGGACGCGTACTCCAGCGCCTTGGCGCACTTGTAGACGATCTCGACGATGCGCCGCACCGGCAGGAGGCCCTCGTGCCTCGTGTATGGCTCGAGCGTCGTCCCGTCCACGTACTCCATCACGATGTAGCTCGTGTCCTCGCCGGCGACCGCGTCGTAGATGGCGGCGATGTGCGGGTGGGAGAGCTTGCCGGCGAGGGAAGCCTCGGTGACGAAGAGCTTGCGGTAGCGCCGGCCGTATTCCTGGTCGCCGAGCGCCTCCGGATACACCACCTTGATCGCGACCTGGCGGCTCTGGAACGGGTCGTAGGCCCGATAGACGGCGCTGGTCGCGCCCTTGCCGATCTCGCTGATGACCTCGTATTTCCCGATTTTCTGCGGCGCCGGCCCGAGGCCGGAACCGGTCGCCGCGCGCGTTTGCTCCATGCCGCAAGATACCATATCGGGCGTCCCGTTACGGCCAACGCGGCACGCCGGTTGCCGCCGGTCGTTGCGAGCGCGTCACCCGCCGAGGACGAGTCGAACCGCGACACCGAGCGCGGCCATCGCCACCACCAGCTCGACCAGCCCGCGGCGCAACCCGAGCGCCAGCGCCGCCGCGACGAGCGCAAGCGCGAAGGCCCTGAGATCGAGCGATGCAAGATCGATCGCGTAGGCGCGCAGCGGTCCCGCGCGGACTTCCTCGACGCGCGCAAACAGAACGTGCAGCACGAACCACACCGTGAGGTTCAGGATGACGCCGACCACCGCGGCGGTGATGGCGGCGAGCGCGCCGGAGAGGCGCTGATGGGAGCGCAGCTGCTCGATGAACGGCGCGCCGGCGAAGATCAGCAGCATCGGCGGCACGAAGGTGACCCACGTCGTCAGCGCCGAGCCGATGATGCCGGCGGCAATCGGGGTGAAGGGCGCGGCGTCGCGATACGCGCCCAGAAACCCCACGAACTGCGTCACCTTGATGAGCGGACCCGGCAGCGTTTCCGCCAGACCCAGGCCGTCCACCATCTCCGGCGCGCTCATCCAGCGATAGGTCTCGACCGCCTCCTGCGCCATGTACGCGAGCAGGGCGTAGGCGCCGCCGAAGCTCACCACCGCGAGCTTCGAGAAGAACACGCCGATGTCCACGAAGACGTGGCTCGACCCGAGCCAGACGGCGGCGGCCGCAACCGGCGTCCACCACAGCACGAGGCCCACCGCCGTCGCGCTCGCGGCCTGCCGCCAGCGCCCGGGCCTGGGCGCGGGCGGCTCCCCCGCGGCGGCTTTCAGCCCGAGCAGGGCAGGCGACGCTTGGGCGACCATGAAGCCGGTCACCGCGGCCACCGCAACGATCAGGGGAAACGGCAAATCGAGGAAGAAGATGCCGATGAAGGCGAGGCCCGCCAGCCCGATGAGGAGCCGGGTTCTCAGCGAGCGGCGGCCGATGCGTATGAGCGCCTCGACCACGATCACCAGCACGGCGGCCTTGATGCCGAACAGCGCGCCGTCCACGGCCGGGATGCCGCGCCCCAGCACGTACAGGAGGCTCACGCCAAGCATCACGAGCGCACCCGGAGCCACGAACAGTATCCCGGCGGCGAGCCCGCCGCGGGTTCCATGCAGCAGCCACCCGACGTAGGTCGCCAGCTTCTGCGCTTCGGGGCCCGGCAGCAGCATGCAGAAGTTGAGGGCGTGCAGGTAGCGCGCCTCATCGACCCATTGCTTCTCGTCGACGAGAACGCGGTGCATCAGCGCGATCTGGCCCGCCGGGCCGCCAAATCCGATGCAGCCGATCTTGAGCCAGACGCCGAGCGCCTCGCCAAACGACACGGCGCGACCGGGCTTCGTTCCAGGGGGATTCGTTTTGTCCAAGTCATCTCCTTTGCGCACGCACGATTCCGCAAAGGCAGCGCTTGGACGCGGGGCGTCTTGGGAAGCGGGGGGCCTGCCCGACCCCCGCGTGAATCGATTCGATGATGCGTTGGCCGGGTTTCGCTGTCAAGTCCGGTCGGTCGCGGCCGGACTCCGCTGTTTGCGTCGCCGTACGAGTATCCAGGTGAGCGTCGCGCCGGAGAGCAGCGTCAGGATCATGCCCGGCCACAGCCCGGGTGGCTCGTACCGGAGCGTGACGGCGTGGCGACCCGCGGGAAGCGCTACGGCCCGGTGGCGCCCGTCGGCGCGCAGGAGCACGGCCGGCTTGCCGTCGACCGTCGCGCGCCAGCCGCGCGCGTGCGTCGAGCGCACGAGAAGCCATCCGGGCCCGTCGGACTCCGACTCGTAGCGCTCTTCATCCGGGCGCACGGAAACGGCGCGCGCGCGACCGGACCCGCAAGTCTCCGCGCGCGTTGCGCCTGGACCCTCGAACGCGATATCGCGGTGGGGGTCCCACGTCGCCGCGTGGGGCACCCGCGCCGCATCGAGCCGCGTGGGTACCCACTGCGCGCGGCATGCCACCAGCACGCGCGGCCAGGGCCGTCGCAGCTCGTAGACGTGGAGGGTAAGCCCGGTCAGGCCGACGGGCACGAGCCTGCGCAAACCCAGTTCCGGGTGCTCGATGGGGTCGAAGCTCAGGATACGGCTCACGGCGGCATGCCGGAGCGCAGGCAGGTACTGCGTCACGTCGCGCAGATCGTAGCCGGTCCAGCCGAGCGAAGTGAGCAGCGGGCTCAAGCGCGTGCGATCCTGCGACCCCGCGGTTTCCACGCGGTTCATGACGTTGTTGTAGGGTTCCAGCTGCTGCCGCAAGGCGTACGTCATCGACAGGTCAGCATCGGTCGGGCGCGTGTTCAGCCACGACAGGAAGTTCCGGCTGAAGCCGATCGGAACCGCAAATGTCCGGCCGCCTTCCAGGTCCTCGAGGCGCTCCGCCGCGATGCCCGGTAGCAACCGGAACACCAGCGGGTTCGATTGCCGGTTGATCCCCACGCCCGCGCGCGCCAGATCCACTGCCACCACCAGCGCGAGCAACATCGCCGCGAGATGCGGGCGCAACCGAAACCGCAGTACGGCGACCGCGAGCGCGACCCCGAGCAACCCGATCAGCGCGCAACGGGCGGCATCGCCCGGGAGTATCGCCGCCAGCTCCTCGCGCGCGGCGCCGTCGAGCTGAAGCAATCCGGCGATGTTGTCGGTCGCAAGCCGGCTGGCGGCGGCGATTCCCCCCGCGACGAGCATACCGATCGCGCTCACGACCACGAACATGCCCCAGCCATTGCCTCCGGCAAGCCGGTCCGCGCCGCGCCCGGCCAGCAATGCCGCGCACATATGAACGATAAACAGCGACTTGCTGGGGGTGCGAAACGCGGTGGCAAACGGCAGATTGTGCAGCAGGCTCCACAGTCCGCCCGTGGGGCCCAGCGCGAACCAGGCGCCGACGACCGCAGCCGCCAGGAGCACGAAGCGCTCGCGCCTTGGCGCCTGCGCCCCGCCCGTAACGGCCAGCGCGAAAACCAGCGCGCCGAGATAGATGCTGAGGAAATAGGGCGTGCCACCTTTGAATACGACGCCTCCCCACCAGGTCTCGATCGGCCGGGCGAGCGCGCCGAACAGGTTCGGCACCAGGAACTGGAAGAGCGCCAGCGGCGGTAGCGCCAGGCCGCCCGCCTCGTCCGGGGAGAATCCCGCGCCGCGCTGCG
>DASWIC010000180.1:0-2721 GCA_036397875.1 Burkholderiales bacterium | reverse complement strand
GGGGCGCCGTGGTGAAGATGGCGGGCATCAAGCCCGAGTGACTTCCTTCGAGCACAACTCGCTCCCGAAGCGCGCCTAGGACATCGGCAGCGCGGCGGTATTCGTCGCGCTCGTGCTGATGGCGGTGGTCCACATCATCGCCGCAGGGTGACGCCATCCCCGGCCGGAACCGGCCGTCTGCCTTAATCAACGGAATCAACGGTGGTCTCGCTACGCCTGGGCGCGGGCTTTCCGGCGCCCGGGCCTGGACACGAAATCTCGCGCCATCGCGGCATCGTTTCAAGACCCTGCCGCAATTGCGGGCAATGCCCGAGGTTTGATTTGGATCAACTGGCGCCCCGCCAGAACCCTTAATGTCTGCTCGGGATTCCAACCTGCGGGGGTCGGCGCATGTCCGAAAGCAAGCACAAACAATGGTCTGTCCTCGTCTCGAGCACCCTCGCCTTCACCGTGTGCTTCGCCATCTGGATGATGTTCGCCGTGATCGGCATCCCGATCAAGAAGTCACTCGATCTCAACGAAACGCAATTCGGCCTGCTGGCGGCGATGCCGGTGCTCACCGGTTCGCTCATCCGCCTGCCGCTTGGCATGTGGACCGACAAGTACGGCGGGCGCATCGTTTACTTCATTCTGATGCTGTCGACCGTGGTGCCCATCTGGCTGATTGGCGAGGCGACCGAGTACTGGCAGTTCCTCGTCCTGGGTCTGTTCGTCGGCCTGGCGGGCGGCTCGTTCTCGGTGGGCATCGCCTACGTCGCCCGCTGGTTCCCCGCGCGGCAGCAGGGCATGGCGATGGGCATCTTCGGCGCGGGCAACTCCGGCGCCGCCGTGACCAAGTTCGTCGCGCCGGTGATCCTGCTCGCGTTTGGCTGGGCGATGGTGCCGAAGGTCTATGCCGCCGCGATGCTCGCGACCGCGCTCATCTTCTGGTTCTTTTCCCACCACGACAAGGGGCACGTCATTCCGGGCTCGGTGACGATGAAGGCGCAGTTGCAGGCGCTGAAGGACCCGATCGTCTGGAAGCTTTCGCAGTACTACTCGATCGTGTTCGGGGGCTACGTCGCGCTCTCGCTCTGGATGACCAAGTACTACGTCACCGAGTACGGCTTCGACCTCCAAGCCGCCGCGCTGCTTGCGGCGTGCTTCTCGCTGCCGGGGGGCGTTCTGCGCGCGATCGGGGGCTGGATTTCCGACCGGCACGGCGCGCACCCGGTGACGTGGTGGGTCATGCTGATCTCGTGGGGATGCCTGTTCTTCCTGTCGTACCCGCAAACCGACCTCGTGATCAAGACCACGCGGGGCGACTTCACGCTGCACGTCGGGTTGAATGTCTGGATGTTCACTGCGCTGATGTTCGTGATGGGCGTCGCCTGGGCCGTGGGCAAGGCGTCCGTGTTCAAGTACATCTCGGATCAGTACACCCACAACATCGGCGTCATCTCTGGAATCGTCGGGCTCGCCGGCGGCATGGGCGGATTCCTGCTGCCGGTCATGTTCGGGATGCTGGTGGACATCACCGGGGTGAACACCACCATCTTCATGCTGATGTGGGGCATTACGCTGGTCTCGCTCATCTGGATGTACTGGACCGAGATCGTGCCGCAGCGCGCAATGCCGGCCGGTGTACCTGCGGCAGCGCCGCAGCGCGCGTGAAGGAAACTGGGAAAAGGACTCGCGATGTCCACTGAATCGGTATCGATCAGGAGCAAATTGGGGCGCGTCCTCACCGTCTGGACGCCGGAAGACAAGGAATTCTGGCGGCAGGAAGGCCAGGCGATCGCCAATATCAATCTCTGGATCTCGATGCCGGCGCTGTTCCTGGCGTTCGCGGTGTGGCAGTTGTGGAGCGTCGTGGCGGTGAACCTGCCGGCGCTCGGTTTCAAGTTCACGCCGAACGAGTTGTTCTGGCTGGCCGCGGCGCCGGGGCTCTCGGGCGCCACCCTGCGCATCTTCTACTCCTTCATGGTGCCGGTGTTCGGCGGCCGGCGCTGGACCGCGCTCTCGACCGCCTCGCTGCTGATCCCGGCGATCGGCATCGGGATCGCAATCCAGGATCCCACGACAAGCTATGCGACCCTGCTCGTGCTTGCGCTGCTGTGCGGTTTCGGCGGCGGAAACTTCGCCTCGAGCATGTCAAACATCAATTTCTTCTTTCCCAAGGAGCGCAAAGGCTCGGCACTCGGCCTCAATGCGGGCCTGGGCAACCTCGGCGTCTCGGCGGTGCAGTTCCTGGCGCCGCTGGTGGTCGCCGCGGGCGTATACGGCCCGCTGGCCGGGGGCCCGCAGACGATCGTCACCGCCGCCGGGCAGACGGCGCAGATCTGGGCGCAAAACGCCGCTTTCGTATGGGTGCCGTTCATCATCCTCGCCTCGATCGCCGCGTGGATCGGAATGAACGATATCGCCGACGCCAAGGCGTCGTTCCGCGAGCAGTCGGTGATCTTCCGTCGCAAGCACAACTGGCTGATGTGCTGGCTCTACCTCGGCACCTTCGGCTCGTTCATCGGCTACTCGGCGGGCTTTCCACTGCTCATCAAGTCGCAGTTCCAAGGCGTCAACCCGCTGCAGTTTGCATGGCTCGGACCCCTGGTGGGCGCAGTCGTGCGGCCCTTCGGCGGCTGGCTGGCCGACAAGCTCGGCGGTGCCGTAGTGACATTCTGGAACTTCATCGTCATGGCCCTCGCGGTGGTTGGCGTGCTGTACTTTCTGCCCGCAGGCGGC
>DASWIC010000179.1:0-9343 GCA_036397875.1 Burkholderiales bacterium | reverse complement strand
TCTTCGACTCGAAGGCCTCCCATCCCTGACAAAAAACGCCACCCTCGGGTGGCGTTTTTTTTGGCGGCGGCGCTGCCTACTTGTCGATGCCGCCGATGCACAAATACTTGACCTCGAGGAACTCCTCGATGCCGTACTTCGAGCCTTCGCGGCCGATGCCGGACTCCTTCACGCCGCCGAACGGCGCGACCTCGGTCGAGATAATGCCGACATTGATGCCGACGATGCCGGACTCGATCCCTTCGGCCACGCGCCAGACGCGGCCGATATCGCGGCTGTAGAAGTAGGCCGCGAGGCCGAACTCGGTGTCGTTGGCGAGATCGAGCAGCTCCGCTTCGGTCTTGAAGCGGTAGAGCGGCGCGACCGGGCCGAAGGTCTCCTCGCGGGTGATCTTCATCGCCTTGGTGACGCCGGTCAACACGGTCGGCTGGAAGAACTGGCCGCCCTTCTCATGCCGCTTGCCGCCGGTGACGATCCGCGCGCCTTTCGCCAGCGCATCCGCAATGTGCTCCTCGACCTTTTCCACGGCCTTTTTCTCGATCAGCGGCCCCTGCACCACACCGGTCTCGAGGCCGTTGCCGACCTTCATGGCGGAGACCTTTTCGGAAAGCTTGCCGGCGAATTGCTCGTACACGCTATCCTGAACGTAGATGCGGTTGGCGCAGACGCAGGTCTGGCCCGTATTGCGGAACTTGGAAGCCAGCGCGCCTTCCACCGCTGCGTCGAGATCGGCGTCGTCGAACACGATGAAGGGGGCGTTTCCGCCCAGCTCGAGCGACACCTTCTTTACCGTGCTCGCGCACTGCTCCATCAGCTTCTTCCCGACCTCGGTCGAGCCGGTGAAAGTGAATTTCCGCACCAGGGGGTGGGTGGTGAGCTCCTTGCCGATGGGCCCCGCCGCGCCGGTCACCACCGACAGCACGCCCTTCGGTATGCCGGCGCGCTCCGCGAGCTCGCACAGCGCGAGCGCCGAGTACGGCGTCATGCTCGCGGGCTTGATCACCATGGTGCAGCCGGCGGCAAGCGCCGGGCCCGCCTTGCGGGTGATCATGGCGTTGGGGAAATTCCACGGCGTCACCGCGGCGCACACGCCGATCGGCTGCTTGATCACGACGATACGGCGGTCGGCGGCCTGGGCGGGGATCGTGTCGCCGTACACGCGCTTGCCCTCCTCCGCGAACCACTCGATGAAGGACGCGCCGTAGGCGATCTCACCACGCGATTCCGCGAGGGGCTTGCCCTGCTCCACGGTCATCAGCACCGCGAGGTCCTCCTGGCTCGCCATCATGAGCTCGAACCATTTGCGCAGCAGCGCGGCCCGTTCCTTCGCGGTCTTCGCGCGCCACGCCGGCCACGCCGCGTGCGCGGCCTCGATCGCGCGCCGCGTCTCGGCCGCTCCCATGCCGGGCACCGTGCCGATCTGCTGGCCGTCCGCCGGGTTGTAGACCGCGAGGGTGGACTTGTCGTCGGCGTCCACCCACTGGCCGTCGATGTAGCACTGCTGGCGAAACAGCCCCATGTTCTTCAGCTGAACGGCGGGTTTCACTTTCTGCAGCATGGTGGGATCCTCGTGATGGATCGAAAGGACGCGGGCGCTGGGCGCGCCCTACGCGGTCGATGAAATTATATCAGCGCGGGACGCTTGCGGCCCCCTGCGCGCGCTCCGCCGGGGCAACTCCGGAATTTGCGCTTGATATAATCGGCCCCCGGATCAGCGCATGCCATCGTTAACGCCCCCCGCCCCCCATCCGCCTCCACGCCTGCGCGCGGGAATCCTGTGCGGGGCCGTGTGCCTGCTGCTGGCCGCGGGTTGCGCCAGCACCGGCAACCCGCGCGATCCGCTCGAGCCCCTCAACCGCGGCATCTACAAGTTCAACGACGGCTTCGACACCGTCCTCGTCAAGCCGGCGGCGGAGTTCTATCGTTTCATCGTGCCGGAATTCGCACGCACTGGTGTGAGCAACTTCTTCTCCAACCTCAACGACGTGATCGTCGCCGTCAACAACCTGCTACAGGGCAAGCTCACCCACGCGGCATCCGATGTGGGTCGGATTCTCGTCAATTCGACCGTCGGCGTGCTCGGCTTATTCGACATCGCGACCGGACTCGGGATGGAGAAGCACAACGAGGACTTCGGGCAGACGCTCGGCTACTGGGGCATCGGCGACGGACCCTACCTCGTGCTGCCGATCCTGGGTCCCAGCAACCTGCGCGATACCGCCGGATGGTTCGGCGACTTCTACGTCTGGCCCATCAGCTACGTGGAAGACGACCGCACGCGCTACGCCGTAATTGCGTTTCGCTTTGTGACGATTCGCGCCGATCTGCTCGAGGCGAGCCGGATACTGGAGACGGCCGCGCTCGACCCTTACGAATTCGTGCGCGATGCCTACCTACAGCGCCGCCGCAATCTGGTGTACGACGGCAGGCCGCCGCCGGACGAAGACGATATCGTGGACGAACCGAAGCAAAAGCCGGCGCCGGACAAGGACGCCGCCAAGCCCGCCGCGCCGCCCGCGGAAGCTTCCCAACAATCCCCTCCTGCCGGAGGAGGGGTGACTACGAAGTAGTCGGGGTGGTGGGAGGCTCGCAGCGGCGGGTTAATACAAGAGCAGCACCTTCTCCCACCACCCCCTCCGCTTTGCGTCGACCCCTCCTCCGGCAGGAGGGGATTTCACTTTTCAATTCAGCCGGGCGGCGATCTGCTGCAACTTCACCACGCGGCGCTGGACCGTCGCCGCATCGTCCGCGCCCGGCTTGAGCATCAGATAGTTGCGGAAATCGGAGAGCGCGGCGCGGAAGCACTCCAGCTCCATGTAGATGGCGGCGCGGTCGCGGTACTCATCCGCCGCGCGCGGCTCGAGCGTGATCACGCGGTCGGCCGCGGCGAGCGCGCGGGGAAAATCGCGGCGCTGCAGGTAGATGCCCTTCAGGTTGCGCAGCATGCGCGCGAGGATGTCCTTCTTGCCGGCGGCCGCCAGCATGCGCTGCGCGATGTCGGCCGGAGGCGCCGCGCCGCCGCGCAGCGCGCGCAGCCGCTGCTGGAGATCCTCCAGGCTCAGCGACGCGCCCCCGGCGTAGGGATCGAGCACGATCACCCCGTCGCGCGCCGGGCACTTCACCAGGAAGTGCCCCGGGAAGGAGACGCCGTGCAGCGCGAGCCCCACGTGGCGTCCGACCTCGATATAGACGACGGCGAGCGTGATCGGGATGCCGAGCTTGCGGTCCAGCACCTCGTTGAGGAAGCTGTTGCGGGGATCGTAGTATTCGCGCGCGTCGCCGCTGAAGCCGAGCTCTTCGAACAGGTAGCGGTTGAGCGCGACGATGGACTCGACGGGCCCGATGTCCCGGCGCAGCCGGCCCTTGAGCGTCGCCGCGATCCGGTCCATGCGCGCCAAGTAGGCGGGAACGTCGAGGCCGGGGTACTCGTGCGCGGCGATCAGCAACGCGGCCTCCACCAAGTCAATGTCTGACTCGGGGCCAGCGGCGATTTCCTTCCAGCGCTCAGCGTAGGACATTGAATGCGGGGATGGTGGATGGTGCTCAGGTGCGGCGAGCGAGGGGCAGGTTCATGAGCAGATTCTGCGGCTTCATGCGCAGCGTGCCGTCCGCGGCCGCTGCCAGTCCCAGGAATACCGGCGCGCCCGCCATCTCCGGGCGCAGCACGACGGGGTCGCGGAAATCGACGCGGAAAAGCCCGATGACGCGCTTCATGCGCTCCTCGTCCACCTCGCCGCCATTATAGATCTCGTTCAGCATCGCGGTCGCCTCGGCGTCGAGCCCGATGTGCCACACCCAGTCCTCATCCGGAATTTCCCGCACCGGCTTCACGGCCGCGCGCACGCCGTGGAAATGGGCGACCCACCGCTCGAGCACCCGCGCGAACGCCAGGCAGCCCGGCCGCCCGTGGTTGAGGCTGAGCACCGTGTCGTGGCGCTCGTCGCGCTCGAAGTAGCGCTCGGCGCTCGCCTCGTCGAGAACGTCGAGCTCGAGCGTGCGGGGCGGGGTGCGCCCTTCCTTCAGCAGCTTTCCCAGGCTGCCGAGTCCGCCGCTCACGGCGTGCATCTCCACCGTCTCGTCATCCGCCAGCATGATCGCGCCGTCGGTGACGCTGACGCGCTGCTTGCGAAAGAACAACTCTGCCACGCGCGCCTCCAGGCCATCGCCCGTGCCCTCCAGGATGCCGCGCAGGATCACCTGCGCCGTGTGATGGATGAAGTCGGGCGGCACCGCGACATCCTCACGGAAGAGATCAACGTAGAATGCCTCCAGCGTTTCCGCGGCCAGCAAGCGGTCGCGAAAGCGCATCATGACCCGATAATTCTCGCGTGCGTCGGGATCGTCGATCGCGTCGATCTCCCCGCCGGAGACCGGGCGGCGCGGCTCGTCCGTGAGCGCTGCGTGCAGCGCCCGCTCGGCCGCGCACGACTCCGCAACCGGCGCGAGCTCGGGCCGCGCGTAATACAGCCGCAGGTACTCGTCGGTGACGACGAGCCGGCCGTCACCCCGGCGCTTGAGGAGGTGGTAGCCGCAGCTTTGCCAAAAATCAGGCATCACGCCTTTTCAGAGATCTCGATGAGATTCCCGTCCGGGTCGCGCACGTAGACCGAGCGGATCGTGAATCGGGCGCCGGTGCGCTCGATCGGGCCCTCCTCGATGGCGATGCGGTTCGCGCGCAGGCGCGAAATCACCTCGTCCAGCGGCCGGTCGGCCAGAAAACAAAGGTCGAGCGCGCCGGGCGTGGGCGTGCGCGCCTTGATGCCCGCGTCGAAGCCGGGTGGATGGACGTTGAACTTGTGGTCGCCGAACCTGAGCGCGATCCGGTCCGCACCGTAGCGCTCCATTCGCATCCCGAGCACCCGGGTGTAGAAATCGAGGCAGCGCTCGAGGTTCCCGGTAGTCAGGACGACGTGATCGATGCTTCCTATCATGCTTGCCGGCCTCCGCGCCGGCGGTCCGCGCACGGATGCTACGCGCGCGGCGTACTGCCGGGCGTTGATTTTAGCTAAAATTGCGGCCGGCGCGACGCTTCCGCCGGATCGGCCCAATAACAGGAATATGATCGAACGCAAGCTCAGCGCGGTCGGCGGGCGCACCGGCATCTGTTTCGCCGTCGTCTTCGTGAACGGCACGCGCTACCAGAACCGCGACGGCACCCCCGCGTTCACATTGGTGTTCCGGAGCCCGGCGGCCGAATGGCGCATCGCCGCGCTGGGCCACGTGGGCGTGCTCGAATCGTATTTCCGGGGGTCCCTGGACATCGAGGGCGACATCGCTCTCGCGTTCCGGGCCGGCTACGAAGGCGGCTTCGAGATGCGCTTCAAGCCGCTCATCCGCCTGCGCAACTGGTGGCACGAGCTGCGTTTAAGCAATCGCTCGCGGGCGCAGGCCAAGGCGAACGCGCGGTTCCATTACGGCCTTCCCGCCGAGTTCTTCCGGCTCTGGCTCGACCACCCCTACCTGATGTACACCTGCGCCTACTGGAAGGAAGGCACGCGCACGCTCGAGGAAGCGCAGCAGAACAAGCTGGAGCATGTGTGCCGCAAGCTCCTGCTCAAGCCCGGTGACACGTTCGTGGACATCGGTTGCGGCTGGGGCGGCTTCACCTTCTATGCCTGGGAGCGCTATCAGGCTCGCGGGACCGGCGTCAACACGACGACCGAGCAGGTCGGCGTCATGCAGGAAGAGATCCGCCGGCGCGGGCTCGAGGACGAGCTGAAGGTGATCGAAGCCGATTTCCGCGACGTTCCGGGGCAATACGACAAGTGCGTGTCGATCGGCGTCCTCGAACACGCCGGGCGCGACCAGGTCGCGGATGTGGTGCGCGCCCACGCGGATTGCCTCAAGCCCGGCGGGATCGGCATGCTGCACTTCATCGGGCACGTGGGCACCTACGAGACCGAGTTCTACATCCGCAGGCACATTTTCCCGGGCGGCTGGATCCCCAGCCTCGCGGAGGTGATCGTCGAGATGGAGCGCGCGGGCCTGGAGATCCTCGACATCGAGAACCTGCGGCGAAATTACGCGCTCACGCTCGATTGCTGGGCGCAGCGGTTCGACGCGAACTGGGAGCGAATCCGGGCGCTCGACCCCGGGCGCTTCGATGAGACGTTTCGCCGCGTCTGGCGCACCTATCTCTACTCGTGCGCGGAAATGTTCCGGGCGCCGCGCGGCTACACGCACCTCTTCCAGATCGTCTACAGCAAGGGCAACGCCAAAGGCAACTACCCGATGTCGCGGGCGCACGTCTATTCCGGGGGCGCCGCCGGTTGAGCGCGGCGGATACTTTCAGCGGCAGACGCGCCCGGCTCGCCGCCGCTCTCGCCGCGCGCCCCGGCCCGCTCCGCCTGAAGAAGCGCACGAGCTCCAATCTCTTCCGCTACGTGCCGCGGGGCGAGAGCGGCGGCATGCTCGACCTCGCCGACTTCGACCACGTGCTCGATGTGGACCGCGCCGCGCGCGCGCTGGAGGTGGAGGGGCTCGCGACCTACGAGGCGATCGTGGACCGCACGCTCCGGCACGGGCTCGCGCCGCTCATCACGCCCGAGCTGAAGCACATCACGATCGGCGGCGCGACCGTCGGCATCGGCATCGAGTCCAACGGCTTCCGCCACGGCTTCGTGCACGACGGGCTCCTCGAGGCGGAAATCCTGCTGGCCGACGGGCGCATCGTCGTCTGCACCGCCGACAACGATTACGCCGACCTCTTTCGCGCGCTGCCGAATTCGTACGGCACGCTCGGCTACATCCTGCGGGCGAGGATCCGTCTCATGCCCGCGGCGGCCTGCGTGCACCTGCATACCAGCGTTTTCTCGGAACCCGGCGCCTATCTCGAGGCCATGCGCGCGGCAACCGGGCGCGCGGACGTCGACTTCATCGAGAGCCTGATCTTCGCGCGCGACCGGCTCTATCTCACGCTCTCCCGGTTCGTGGCGAACGCGCCGGCGACCGCCGATATCGTCCACAAGCGCATCTTCTACAAGCTGCTAGCGCATGAGGGGGACGTCTACCTCACCGCCAAGGACTATCTCTTCCGCTACGATCCCGACTGGTTCTGGAACCTCCCGGAGACCGCGCCGTACCAGCTGTTCCGCCGGCTCGCTCCTGCGTCGCTGCGCAACTCGGGCTTCTACAAGCGCTACACGCAGCTCAAGCGCCGCATGCTCCGCGGTCTGCCGCAGCGCCCGCAGAACGAGGAGCCGCTCATCCAGGATTGGGAGGTGCCGTGGGACCGCGCCGAGGAGTTCCTGCGCCACGCGCTCGATCACGTGGATCTCGGCGGCAAGCCGTGGATCACGACGCCCATCCGCGCGCTGTCCTCGCCCACGCTCTACCCGGTGCGGCCCGGCACCCTCTACTTCAATCTCGGGTGCTACTGCTACGTGAAGAAGCGCCCGGACCAGGGCGATTACTACGCCACCCGGCTCCTCGACCGGAAATGCTTCGAGCTCGGCGGGATCAAGATGCTCTACTCATCGACGTTCCTCGACGAGGCCGAGTTCGACCGCATCTACAACGGCGCCGGCTACCGCGCGATCAAGCGCAAGTACGATCCGGACGGGGCGCTCGGCACGCTCTACCAGAAGTGCGTCCTCCGCCAATAACCAAATGAAATCCCCTCCTGCCTGAGGGTGAGCGGGAAAATTCCCCTCCTGCCTGAGGAGGGGTGGCGCGCAGCGCCGGGGTGGTGGGAGGTAACTACTTACGCTGCAGGCGCCGCAGGTCGTCGAGCACTTCCTGCGAGTTCCTCGACGCGCTTGCGGAGAGATAGACCCTTGCAATGCGCCCCTGCGGATCGATCAGGAACGTGTTGCGCCGGGCGAACTTGAGCAGCCCGAAATCGCGGATCGAGCCGTAGCGCGCTGCCACCACCCCGCCCGCGTCCGCCAGCAACGGGAACGGCAGGCTGAATTCCTTCGCAAAGCCAAGATGGCTCTCGACATCGTCCACGCTCACCCCCACCACCTCCGCGCCGAGCGCAGCCAGCTGTTGACGGTCGTCCCGAAACGCACACGCCTGCCTGGTGCACCCCGGCGTATCGTCTTTCGGGTAGAAATAGAGCGCCAGCCACTTGCCGCGAAACTCGGCCAGGCTGCGGATCCGGCCGTCCTGGTCGGGCAGCTCGAATGCCGGCGCCGGCTCTCCGACTTTGGGCTCGTTGCGCTTCGAGAACGCGCTCACCCGCCACCACAGGAGCGCGCCGATCGCAATGGCAGCAATCAGCAACCATTTCATGCCGGGGGATTCTAAAGCAGTTGCGCTAAAATCTGTGCGGGCCCCGGTAGCTCAGTGGATAGAGCAGTCCCCTCCTAAGGGACAGGTCGCACGTTCGATTCGTGTCCGGGGTGCTTAAGATCAACGAGTTACAGTAATGCATAAAATCGAAGAAACCACCAAAGCGCCTCCAAAGCGCAGAACGATGATCACCTCCCAGGCGCGTCTAGGCGGAGCTAGAGCGCGGCGCTCGGCAGCGGTAGGGAAACAGGGGGTCAGGGGTGACGCAAGAGCGCAGTGGCGACTCCGAGGCGGAACGAGAATGACGGTGATTACGGAAGGCTAGGCCGCACTTAGCGGAGACGGCGCCCCTGACGCCGGTCGGTTCGCCAGCAGGGGAGGTTCATCCTATTCTCCCCTCTCGCTGCGAGAGTAGCATGGTGGGCGGGGACGACGTTGTATTCCTTTGTGGGAGGGCCTATGACCACGGTTCGCGTGCTCATGTGCTGTTTCGCGCTGCTCGCTTCTGGTTGCGCAACAAGCGTCCAGGTTACATATAGGTCGGAGCCGATGGGCGCCGCCTTGTATGAAGGTGACCGGCATATGGGCACCACACCGGTCACCCTGACGTATCCGCTCACTGAGGAACAACGGAAAGCAGGTAGCGCCCTGCTCCGCGGTGTTTCGGTACGCTGGATTAGCGGCGCGACAGCAAGCATCAGTAGTCTCACGGCCGACCTGAGGCAATACGGCTACCACCAAAGCTTCACCTTTCGGCGTCCTGACGGGGTTCCCGGTTACGAATCCGACGCTAGATATGCGCTCGAGCTACAGCGAAACGCGATAATGATGTATCAGGCTGTCTCGCAAGCAGAGGCGGCTCGTCAGGCCGAGGCGTCCCGGCAACGGGCACTGCAACTGCAGCAACAGCAGTTGTATCAGCAGCAAATCCGTCCCGCGATGAATTGCTCCTCTTACGCATCGGGTGGCTACATCTACACGAACTGCCAATAGCCCCCAGTAAGAAACCCTTAGATCGCTCGTTCACGCTAGGGCGCTATGTTCAACGGGTTGAGGGAAACGGGTCAGGCGCAGCGCGGGCGCGCGGTGGCGGCGCTGGAGGCCTCCG
>DASWIC010000178.1:0-4928 GCA_036397875.1 Burkholderiales bacterium | reverse complement strand
GGCACCGGGCTCATCGATGACGTTTGCGCGGCGGTCGAATGGGCGAACGCGAACCCGGAGCTCTCGGTGCTGATCCTGACCGGCGCCGGGGCGGCGTTCTCGGCCGGCGGCAACATCAAGATCATGCGCGAGCGCGCGATGACGTCCTCCGCCGCGGAGATGGCGCGCTATTACCGGGACGGCATCCAGCGCATCCCGCGGGCGATGCACGCCGCCGAGGTCGCCCTCATCGCCGCGGTGAACGGCCCGGCGATCGGCGCCGGCTGCGACCTTGCGAACATGTGCGACATCCGCATCGGCTCGACGCGCGCGCAATTCGGGGAGACCTTCATCAATCTCGGGATCATGGCGGGCGACGGCGGCTCGTGGTTCCTGCAGCGCACGGTCGGCGTCCACCGCGCCGCGGAGCTGACGTTAACGGGCCGCGTCATCCAGGCCGAGGAGGCGCGCGATATCGGCATCCTGCTCGAAGTCACGGAGCCCGACCGCTTGCTGCTCCGGGCGCGCGAAATCGCCGGGGCGATCGCCGCCAAGCCGCCGCTTGCCGTGCGCTACGCCAAGCGCACCCTGCGGCTCGCGCGGCAGCAGGGCCTCGAGGAGCACCTGGAGTCCTGCGCTACGTTCCAGGGGGCCTTGCAGAAGACCGAAGACCACCTCGAAGCCCTGGCAGCTTTTTTCGAGAAACGCAACGGCCACTACAGGGGGAAATGATGTCGCGATTCATGTTGCGCCTCGCGCTGACGATGCTGATCGGGGGGGCCTTCGCTCCGTGGTCCCACGCCCAGGAGCGCAAGCTCGAGCCGGTGGACGAGGCGCGGCGGGACCTGACCTGGGCAATATTCAAGAATCGGCTGCTCGACGCGGTGATGCGGCGTGACCGCAAGTTCGTGCTGAGCATCCTCGACCGCAACGTCCGGGTCGGCGTCGACGGCGCGGGCGGGGTCGCCGAATTCAACAAGCAGTGGTTTCTCGACGCCGAGGACAGCCCGCTGTGGCGCGACCTTCCCACGGCGCTGTTCCTGGGCGCGGCCTACGTAAAACGCGGGCGCGGGCCGCGCGAGCTGTGCTCGCCCTATTTGCTCGCACAGTGGCCCCGGGACATGGACCCGCACGCTCATGGCGCGATCATCTCGAAGGATGCGCTGGTCAAGTCCGCGCCGTCCATCGCTTCGCCGACGCTCGTCACGCTTTCCTACGACATCGTCCCGGTCGCCGACTGGGAGATCGCCGACCAGGCGCCGGACTACCCGCAGAAGTGGACCAGGATCAAGCTCCAGTCCGGCGAGGGTTACGTGCCCGAGGAGCAGATTCGCAGCCCGATCGAGCAGGTTGCGTGCTTCGTGAAGTCCGAAAACGGCTGGCGCATGACGGCGTTCGCGCCCGCGGGCGGACAGCGCCCGTGAGGGCGTGAATGGCCACAGGCGCCGGCGCGCTCGACATCCAGGGTCACCGCGGCGCGCGCGGGCTTGCGCCCGAGAACACGCTGCCCGCGTTCGCGCGGGCGCTTGCGCTCGGGGTCACCACCCTGGAGCTCGACTGCGCCATCACGCAGGACGGCGTGGTGGTCATCAGCCACGATCCCGCTTTCAATCCCGACATCGCGCGCGGCCCGGATGGCAAGTGGCTCCAGCAAACCGGCCCCCTGATCTCGACACTGAGCTACGCGGACACCCAGCGCTATGACGTCGGGAGGATCAACCCCGCCAGTGATTACGCCCGGCGCTGGCCGGAGCAGCAGCCGGTGGACGGCACGCGCATCCCGCGACTGCAGGAACTCTTCGCGCTGGTGAGGAAATCGGGCAACGAATCCGTCCGCTTCAACATCGAAACGAAGGTTTCCCCGCTTGCGCCTGATGAGACGGCGCCCCCCGAGGCGTTCGCCCGCAAGCTGATTTCGGCCGTGCGGGCGGGCGGCATGGACGGCCGCACGACGATCCAGTCGTTCGACTGGCGCACGCTCCAGGTCGTGCAGAAGGAAGCGCCCGGCATCCCGACCGTCTACCTCACCGTCGAGAACGGTTTCATGGACAGCATTCAGCGGGACCAGCCGGCATCGCCGTGGACCGCCGGCTTTCACGTGAGCCGTTACGGCGGCTCCATTCCGCGCATGGTGAAGGCCGCGGGCGGGGCGGTGTGGTCCCCGTTTCACGCCGAGACGACACGCGAGCAGGTCAGGGACGCGCAGTCGATGGGGCTCAAAGTCGTGGTATGGACGGTGAATGACCCCGCCGACATGCGCCGCATGATCGAGTGGGGCGTGGACGGCATCATCAGCGACCGCCCGGATCTCCTGCGCAAGGCCGCCGGCGAGATGGGCGTTACCCTGCCGCGGCCCACGCCGGTCAGCCCCTAGACGCCGGGCTGACGCCGCGTGCTAGGATTTGACGGAAGACTCGACTCACGGGAGAAGCAACCATGGTCAAGCTGGAGTTTCACGATCCGTCGGGCACGCTGGAAGTGACGCAGCCGCACGCGCCGCGGCTCGCGTCCCTCGAGGGCAAGCGCATCGGCTTCGTCAGCAACGAGCAGTGGCAGGCCTACCGCATGCTGCCGATGCTGAAGGAGATGCTGGAGCAGGACTTCCCCGGTGTCACCGTGCTGCCGATCGACACCTACCCCCAGGGCAACGCCCTGATCGGCACCGAGGAGACCGCGGCGCAGGTGAAGAAAAGCGGGGTCGACGCGGTCATCGTCGGCAACGCGGCTTGAGGGGCCTGCGCCACAGCATGCGGCCGTGCAGCCGCTAGGATAGAAACGCTGGGGATCCCGACCGTCACGCTCACGCGGACGGATTTCATCGGGGTCATGAAGAACGCCGTGTCCGGCGTCGGGCTTGCGCCGGACGCGGCGATGGTCACGTTCCCGATTCCCCTGTTCCTGCCCGGGAGCGACTTGACCTCCCTCAAGGAACGCAAGCGCGAGTTCTACGACGGCCTCACCCGCTGGAAGTCGGAATTCGCGCAGGCGGCAGGTCCGGCCAAGATGCTCGCGGTCGAGGGGGCGAGCTACGAGGACGCACTCACCAAGGCGAACAGCTTTCTACTCACCCACCTGTGGGGCGACGGCCTGCCGCTGTGGCCGGCGACGAAGGAGCGCGTGGACTGGATACTTCGCGGTATCGCGCTTCCGCGCACGCACGTGCTCGGCAAGTTCCCGCCGCGCGGCGGCATCACGACCATCGAGACCTGCGCCATCGCGCTCGCCATGGCGGGAGGGCGGCCCGAATATCTGCCGGTGCTCGTTTCCGCGGTGGATGCCTGCCTCGCCGCGGAGGGTTTCGACCAGCTGCAGGCCACTTCGGGCGGGCCGTTCCCCGCAGTCATCGTCAACGGGCCGATCGCGAAGCAGATCCGCCTCAACTCCGGCTTTGGCCTCCTCGGCCCCGACCCGCAGCGGCCCGCCGGCGCGAGCATCGGCCGCGCGCTGCGCCTGCTGCAGCAGAACGTGGGTGGCGCGCTGCCAGGCGTAGGCACGATGGCGATCTTCGGTGCGATGCGCTACACCAATGCGGTCTTCGCCGAGGACCAGGAGGGGCTGCCGCCGGGCTGGCAGCCGCACGCAACCCATCGCCACGGCTTCACACCGGGCACGAACTCGGTTTCGGTGGTCTTCGCGAGCGGGGTCACCAACGTGCGGCGCCGCGGCGCCAAGAAGGAGTCGCCGGAAGAGGACGCGCTGAACGGCATGTGGCGGATGGCGGACTTCATGCGCACCCCGAACCTCGCGGCGCTCGCGGGGTGGGAGAAAGGCACGCCCGGCATCATGATGCTGCCGCCGATCGTCGCGCGGCGGATGGCGGAGCTCGGCTGGACCCAGAATTCGATCCGCGAATTCCTGTGGGAAAATTCCAGGATACCGATGGCGCAGATGCGGCGGGCCGGCGCGCCGGCCTGGATCGAGATCGACGCCAATCCGGCGACGCGCGCGAGCATCAGTCTCGATCCCTGGCCGATCTGCATGAATCCGGACAAAATCGTGCTCCTCGTCGCCGGCGGCGGGCATCCGACCCACAGCTACTGGCTGCAGGCCCACTCCCCGACGGTGGAAGGCCGCGTCATACGCGTGCCGGAAACCTTCGAGCAACTGCTCGCCGAAGCGGACCGGGACCTGGGGCGCGGAGAAGACGTCCACCGCGTCTGACCGACGAGTCACGCCTGTCCTGAGAGAGCCTGTCCTGAGCTTGTCGAAGGGTCGAAGGGAGGGACGGGTAACGGCTGACCCGGAGTCAGCGCGTCACTCCGAGTGCTCCCCCCGGCCCTTCGGATAATGCGCCTCCCAGTTGCGCCCGTCGGTCTGCCGGATACTCATCCCGGTAACGGTGCCGGGGTCGAGACAGCGCGCATTGACGCTGAAACCATCCGGATGCGAGCGGGGCACGTAGAAGGACTTGACGCCGCATACCGAGCAGAAGAGGTGCTTGGCCGTTTGCGTGTTGAAGCGGTAGGTCGTCAGCACGTCCGCGCCCGAGAGCAGCTTGAACCGGTCGGCCGGAACAATGAGATGCAGGTAGCCCGCCTTGGCGCAGATGGAGCAATTGCACTCGGACACCTGCAGCGTCGCCGGCGCGATCACCTCGAATCTGACGCGGCCGCAGTGACAGCCTCCGGCGTGCGTGATCACGCGCCGCCCCGTCGCCCGGCGTCGACGCGCTTCAGAGGTCCTCGTGGAGGCAGAGGTAATTCCCCTCGGTGTCCTTGAACCACGCCGCCTTCTCGGCGCCCAGCACGCAGACGTGGTTGACCGTCTTCAGGCCGGGAAAATCGTAGTCCTCGAACACGACGCCCTTCTGCTCGAGCTCCTTGATCTCCCTGGCGATGTCCTTCACCTGGAAGCTCACCGCCGTGTGCTCGGCCTTGGTTCCCTCGGGCTTCGGGAACAGCGCGATGACGCCGCCGTTTCCGCCGGCGAACTGGAACTTGCCGTCCGGC
>DASWIC010000177.1:0-9557 GCA_036397875.1 Burkholderiales bacterium | reverse complement strand
GCTGCCCGCGCCGGGCCGGTTGTCGACGACGATGCTCTGCCCGAGTGAATCGCCAAGGTGTTGCCCGAGGGCGCGAGTGACGGTATCCATGCCGCCGCCCGGCGCCAGCGGCACGAGGATCCGCAGCGGCCGGTTCGGGTACGCCTGTCCCTTCGACGGGCTCAGGGCGGGCTCTGAGCGTGTCGATGTGGTCTGGGCGTGGGCAGATAGCGCGAGCAACGCGAACAGCAGCGCCAGTGCTTTCATGCAATAACCTGTATTCATTGTTTCTCCTCCAGGCAATACCCGACTTCGTCATTCCCGCGCGGCCTGTCCCCGCGGTATCAGGCGGAGAGCGGGAATCTACGAAAAATGGGCCAAGCTCGAATCAAAAGACGCTCGAGCGTGGCCCCTCTCCTGTCGGTGCGGTGACGAATCCCGCCCGTCACCCCGCAATCGCCACGACGCGCTTCCCGGCCCAGGCCTCCGCGGCCTGGTCCGCCTTCTGGAAATCCGCTTCGGTGAACCCGTAAAGGTGCGCGCCCCCCATCAGGATTTGCGACGCGGTCTCGCGCGAGCACGCCTTGAGCAGGTTGCTCGACACGTTCGGGAAATTGGAGTCGAAGTGCGGATAGTCGCTGGAGATGCACATCCGGTCGGCGCCGATCAGGCTGGCCGTCGCCTCGATCTCCGGCTCGCTGCCCTCGACCGCAGCCCAGCAGTTGCGCCGGAAATACTCCTTTGGCGTCAGGCTGAGGTAGGGCGCGTGCGACTCGCGGTACTGCGGATAGTCCCACTCGATGCGCGACAGGAGCCCGGGCACCCAGGAGTTCTGGCATTCCAGGAACGCCACCCGCAACCTGGGATGGAACTCGAACACGCCGCCGATCACCATCGCGATCAGCGCCTGCTGCATTTCGATCCAGTGGGCGGCCACGTGGCGGTAGAACCGGTTCTCGCCGTAGAGCTCGAGCATGTGGGAATACACCGCGCCGACGCCTTCGTGGAATCCCCACGTCACGTTCAATTCTTCGTGCACGGTGTAGAGGGGATCCCAGGTGTTCGAGTGCCAGTAGCGCCCGTTCAACAGGTTAGGCCGGATGAACGAGCCGACGGCGCCGAGTTCTCTCACGCACCGGACCAGTTCCCGGCAGGCGAGGTGAACGTCGTGCATCGGCAGCATCGCCACGAATTTCAGCCGCTCGGGGCTGTGCTGGCAGAACTCGTGGATCCAGTTGTTGTAGGCCTGGCAGATGGCGAGCGAGAGCCGGGGCTCGATGCCGTTGCGGCCGAGCAGGCTCAGGCCCGTGGTGGGATAGAGCACCGCGATATCGACGCCTTCCATCGCCATGCCCATGACCTGCGCTTCGGGGTCGTAGTCGCGCTCGATCGCGAACTCCAGCCGCTTCGCGTCGTGGATGCGCGATCCCGACAGCGGTTGAGTGCTGTTGGTCGCGACCGGACGGAGCCGCTTGCGGTATTGCTGGGCGTCCGCGTCCGAGGTGGGCTGGCCGTCGATGAGGATCAAGCCGGCCGGGCCGCGCATGGGGCGGCCGTCGGACCCGACCTTCACGCTGACGCGGTCCTTGAATTTGGGGTCGAGGTAGCGCTCGAAGAGATCCGGCGGTTCCATGACGTGCATATCGGAGTCGACGAACCGGAGACCGTCTTTCATCGGAACCTCCCCTGGGACAGCCACTATGGAAGCGGTGCGGGTACCGTATGCCGCCCGGGGGGTCGTGTCAATGTGCGGTGGGGTGGAAACGCCCGGTAGCCGCCCGCCTCCCCCCTACTCCCGTTGGCTCCACGCCGCAGGAGCTCGCCGCCCTGATCAAGAAGGAGGCCGTGATGTACGCCAAGCTGGTCAAGCAGATCGGCTTCAAGCCACAATAGCGTCGGATGAAGACAGGACGTCTGGAGCTGCCTGTCTAAAGGGACTCGCGATGTTCAATTCGAAACGACGAATACACGACTCCACCGATGGGGCGCCAACGTATATCGCCCCTTCGGCCAGAATCGTCGGGACGATCGCCGGGCGGGGCGTCTACGTTTGCTGCGGCACGATTGAAGGAGACTGCGACATCGACGGCACACTCACGCTCGCCGACGGCGGACGTTGGAAAGGCACGATGAAGGCGACCGACATCGTCGTCGGCGGCATCGTCGAAGGCGACGTGATCGCGCGGCAGCGGATCGAGATCGCCCGTACGGCGCGCGTTACCGGCAGCCTCTCGGGGAAGTCAATCGCCGTGGCCGAGGGCGCCATCATCGATGGCATGATCAAAGTCACGAGCGGCGAAGCTCCCGTCAAGTTTCAGGAAAAGCGCCAGACCTAGGCCGAAGCTCGTTGCAAATTTCCGTCACCAGGAGGAGAACATGGCACGCGAAGGCTACCTGATCATCGACAGCGACCTGCACATGAACGAGCCGGACGACCTCTGGGCCCGTTATCTGGATGAGCCCTATCGGGCGAAACCCCCGCGGTTCTTCGCCGGACAGCAGCAACCGCTGACGCCAAGCGCCGAGGACAAGGGAAGCGCCGATGTCATCCGGGGCATGGAGGTGCAGGGGCTCACGATCCCGGCGTTCGCCAGGTCGCAGGGCGCGACCGCATCCAGCCGCGAGCTGAGGCGCCGCAGCCGCGCGCGCCATCCGCATTTCAACATCGCGCGGGCGCGGGGATTCGATCCCGCCTCGACCTTGACGGCGATGGATATCGAGGGCATCGACGTCGCCGTACTGTACGGCACGCGCGGGCGGCAGATCCTGTGCCACGACGATCTCGCCCCCGACTACGCGGCGGCCCTGGCGCGCGCCTACAACAACTGGGCTCACGATTACTGCAAGGTCGATCCGCGGCGGCTCAAGTTTGCCGCGCAGATCGCGATGCACGACGTCGGGCTGGCGGTCGAGGAGACGCGCCGCAGCGTCAAGGCGCTGGGCGCCGTCGCGGTGATCGGCACGCCGAACCCGGTTCATGGCCAGCACCTGCACGACGCGGCGTGCGAGCCGCTCTGGAGCGAGCTCGAAACGCTCAACGTGCCGATCGGATTCCATCCCACCGGCAACTCCTCTCTCAAGGACGACGCGGGTCAGCGCTACGTCGGGCACGCCAACTTCCACCCGATCGCGCACGCGATCCGCAACCCGGTCGAGCTGATGGGTGCGATCGCGAGCATGACCACCGGCGGCATCCTCGACCGTCATCCGAAGCTGCGCTGCGCGTTCCTCGAGGGCACCGCCGGATGGCTCCACTGGTGGCTGTGGCGGCTCGACGACCAGTGGGAAAAGTTCGGGCCCGGCTGCGAATACCAATTGAAGATGCCGCCGAGCGAGTACTTCAAGCGCCAATGCTACATCGCGCTCGATGTCGACGAGGAGCCGGCCGTGGACGTCATCAACAAGATGGGCGCGGAGTACTTCGTCGTGTCGAGCGACTATCCGCACGCCGACGGCGCGTTCCCCGAGGCGGTCCAGCAGTTCCTCGGCCTGCCGTTGAACGACGAGCAGCGGCGCAAGATACTGTGGGACAACTGCGCGCGTCTCTATGCCATTCCCAGACCCGCGGCCCCGCTGACCCGCGATTTGAGCACGGTGTCCGCCGCCTGACTCGACATGCCCTATGACCTGCTGATCACCAACGGCGCCATTGTCGACGGCAAAGGCGGGCCGCGTGTCAATGCCGACGTCGCGGTGCGGGACGGCCGCATCGCCGCGCTCGGAAGAGTCGAGGGTTCCGCGCCCACGGTGATCGACGCCGCTGGAAAGATCGTCTGCCCCGGTTTCATCGATCCCCATACCCATTACGACGCGCAGATCACCTGGGACTCCGTGCTTTCCAGCTCCGCTGAGCACGGCGTGACGACGGTGGTGATGGGAAACTGCGGCGTGGGCATCGCGCCCTGCAAGCCGTCCGACCGCGAGTGGCTGACCGAGGACCTCGTGACCGTCGAAGGCATCGACCAGGAGGTCCTCGTCGAAGGCATCCGGTGGGAGTGGGAGACATTCCCCGAATACCTCGACGCGGCGGAGCGGCGCGGCTCGGCGCTCAACCTCGCGTTTCTCGCCCCGATCACGCCGTTGCGCACCTACGTGCTCGGCGCGCAAGCCAACGAGCGGGCCGCGACCCCCGCGGAAACGCGGACGATCGCCGCGATGCTGGGCGAGGCGATGCAGGCCGGCGCCTGGGGCTTCACCACCACCGCCAACCGGCAGCACATCGGCCACGGCGGCAAGCCGCTGGCCGCCCGCCTGGCGAGCCGCGAGGAACTGGCCGCCTACGCCGGCGTCCTCAGGCAGCTCCGGCGCGGCGTGATCGAGCTCGCATTGACCAAGCGCTACGCGACGCTGGCCGAGGACGAAGAGGACTTGCTGAAATTCCTGCTGGACGCGGGCGAGCGCCCCGTCACGTGGCTCTCGCTCAGCAACCTGGTCGAGAAGCCCGGCGCGGCGAAGGCAATCCTCGACCGCGTCGAGCCGCTCATCCGCCGCGGCGGCATCCCGCAGATACTGACGCGGCCGTTCGTGTTCGACATGAATCTGCGCCGCCCCTTCATGTTGACCGAAATGAGCACGGCGCGGCCGTTGTTCGACGCCGCTTTCGAGAAGCAGGTGGCGATCTACGCCGACCCGGCATTTCGCGCGGCCTTCAAGGACGAGCTGAAGCAGGGGCGCAAGTGGGGAGGCGTCGTCCGGAGCTCGACCGTCGTGTCGGTGGTAAACCCCGAGCTCAGGAAATACGAAGGCCGCACCGTCGGCGAGATCGCCGACGAGTGCGGCCAGGACCCCAACGACGCGTTCTTCGATCTCGCGGTCGCGGACAATCTCCAGGTCAAGTTCGTCGTGCCGCGCGCCAACACCGATCCGGAGCAGCTCGCCGACATGGTGCGGGACTCGCGCACGCTCATCGGTCTCTCCGACGCGGGCGCGCACCTCGACATGCTGTGCGAGTCCGGCTACCCCACCTACCTGCTCGGCCACTGGGTGCGGGAGAAGCGCGCCCTCACGCTGGAACGCGCGGTCCAGCGCATCACCTCCGAGCCCGCGGACTTTTTCGGCTTCCGGGATCGCGGCCGCCTCCAGGCCGGAGCGGCGGCCGACATCGTGGTTTTCGACGAGGGCACGGTCAATTCGCCGCTGCGTCCCACCGCGGTCAAAGATCTCCCGGCGGGCGGCACGCGCCTCTATTGCAGGGCGGAGGGCATTTCCCGGGTCATCGTCGGCGGCCGGGAGCTGTATCGCGATGGCCGGCACACCGGGGCGTTGCCGGGCAAGGTCCTGCGCTCGTCCTGAACTCCCACCACCCCGCCCGCTGACGCGGGCACCCCTCCTCGGGCAGGAGGGGAAGTTCCTACAGGTATCGCGTCGGCCAGTTGATGGTCCGCCACATGTGTGCGGACGCGCTGCGGTCGAAGCCCAGGCCTTCCCTGGGCTGCCGGAAATGGCGACCGACGATGTCGGTGAATTCTTCCAGCTCGACGTGCATGCCGGGATCGAAAGCGTAAAGGTCGTTAACCGTCAGCAGGCGCGCCGACATGTAGTACCGGTGCTTGCGCGCGTACTGGTACTCGCGCTCGAGGTAAGGCTCGGGGGTAAAGTCCGCACCGAACAGTCGAATGTACGCCTCGGGGTAGGCGTACCCGACGGACTCGTCCGGGTAAAAGCGCAGGACCTGGTGATAGCGGATGGCAAAGGTCACTTCCTCATCCACGTACGGTTCGACGAGTTGAGCGGCCCAATAACCGTGATCGGCGCGGATGAACCCGATGTTGCCGATGTCGTGGAGCAGGCATGCCAGCACGATTTTTTCGCTCGCGCCGTTCTTCTGCGCCAGCCGCGCGCTCTGCAGCAGGTGAGCCGCGGGTCCGAAGCGGTGCTTGAAGAAATCGAACAGGGTGGGACGATCCGGCATCCGCGAAAGACGCGGGTCGTGCCCCAGGAGGTGCAGCCCGCCCCGGCTGTCCTGCCGCGCCGGCGGCTCCCGGGGATCACGCTCGCCCGACGTGTAGAGCGCCGATTTCACGATCACGAGCCGGTCCATCGCTGCGCTCAACGCGTGATCGGCGGCTTCGGCTTTCGCCAGCATCGACATATCAACCATGATCTGGCGCGCCGATCATGATTGTCAAGCGTACGGGCGCGCCGGGCAGTATCATAGCGCTGAATGGAATTCGGGACGTTCCTGCTCCTGCAATCGCCGTCGGCGCGCTCCTCGCAGGAGATTTACGCGCGCGGCGTCGAGCTGGCCCAGGCCGCGGAGACGCTCGGCTTTCACAGCAGCTGGCTGGCCGAGCATCATTTCTCCACCTACGGCTACCTGTCGCGCCCGGTCCAGCTCGCGACCTACATCGCGGCGAAAACGACACGGCTGCGGGTGGGCACGGCCGTCATCGTCGTCCCGTTGCACCATCCGCTGGTGGTCGCCGAGGAGATCGCCATGCTCGACGTGCTGAGCAACGGACGCCTCGACGTCGGGCTCGGCCGCGGCTACCAGCACTACGAGTTCGAGCGCTTCGGCTTCGAGCTCGATGAGGGGCGCAAACGCTGGGACGAATCGATCGACATCATCTTCAAGTCGTTCGAGGGGAAGCCGTTCAGCTTCAAGGGCAAGCACTACACGATTCCCGAAACGTCGGTGTTTCCCCAGCCGGTGCAGAAGCCGCATCCGCCGGTGTGGATTACGGCGCAGAGCCCGTATGCAGTCGAAGCAGCGGTGCGTCGCGGCTTCAACGTGCTCACCGGCGGATTCGGCGTCTCGGTGGGCCAGCTCGCCGAGTACGGCCGGCTGTTCAGCAAGGTGGTTGCCGACGTCAAGCCGAAGCAGGCGCCGCGCATCAGCGTGCAGCGCCCGGTCTACGTGGCGGACAGCGCGGACGACGTGCGCGATGCCGTCGAGCACGCGCGCTGGAACATGCGGGTGACGCTGAGCCTGCGGCACCATCGCGAGCGCGTGGAAAATGGCGTCGCCATTCCGGTGCCGGGGCAGACCGAGCCCGGCATCGATGAATTACTCGAACATATGTTCGTCTTTGGGACGCCAGACGCCTGCATTCGCCAGGTGAATCGCCTGCGCGAGCAGGTGGGCATCACGCATTTCAACTGCAACTTCTGGTTCGGCGACCTGGAGCACAAGCGCGTGCTGCGCTCCATGGAGCGCTTCTCGCGCGAGGTAATGCCGGCCTTCGCCTGAATTGAAGCGCGTTCGTACCGCCGCGTGTGTCAGTTGACGTTCCGCGGAATGCCCGACTCGATCGCGACCTTGGTCCACTTGGCGATCTCGGCCGGGATGATCTTGCGCATCTCCTCCGTCGTCTTGATGTCGAGCACGGCGCCCATGGCGGTCATTTTTTTCCGCATCTCGGGCGAGGTGAAGAACGCCGCGATCTCCTTGTGCAGCCTCGTCACGATCGGGCGCGGGGTGCCGGCCGGCGCCGCGACGGCATACCAGTTGGCCGCGTCGTAGCCCTTGATTCCCGCCTCTTCGAACGTCGGCAGGTCCGGCAGCAGCTCGGCGCGCTTCTGCGTGCCGACGGCCAAGCCCTTGAGCCTGCCCGCGCGCAGGTGCGGAATCGCGGGCACGCTCACGGCGAGATGCAGGTGGGCCTGCCCGCCGATGACGTCCATCATGGCGGGGAATCCGCCCTTGTAGAGGACGATGTTGAAGTTGCGCTTCGAGAGGCTCTGGAAGAGCGCGGAGGCGAAGTGCATGAAGCCCCCCGAGCTCGCGATGACGAGCTCGCCCGGCCTGCGCCCCGCCGCATCCAGCAGCTCCTTGACCGAGGTCACCGGCAGCGAGGGACCGACGCTCAGCACGAGATAGCTCGCCCCGATCTTCGTAACGAAATCGAGCGCCTTGAGTGGATCGAAGGGCATCTTGAGCGTCACGGGATTCATCGTGTACGCCGCCGAAATCATCGCCAGCGTGTAGCCGTCGGGCGCCGCGGTCGCGGCGAGGTTCGTGCCGATGATTCCCTGGAAGCCGGGACGGTTGTCCACGATCATGTTCTGCCCCAGCCTCTGGCCCATATGCGTCGCAAGTATTCGCCCCAGGATGTCGTTGGTGCCTCCCGGCGCGAATGGGACGATCAGGCGGATCGGCTTGGTGGGATAGGCCTGTCCTGAGCCTGTCGAAGGGGCCTGCGCGAGCACGCTGCCCGGCAGCAGAATCGCGATGGATGCAATCAGCGCTTGGATCAATCTGGCAATCATGGGCTCCTCCAATTGTTGTCGTCTATCGCCTACGTTGCACCGAACTGACGAATTCGGCAAATCCGCTTACGTAGCCCTGTATCCGCTTCCGCGAATCCTCGTCCTGGAGAGTCCCGGCCGCGTCGAACAGCCGGTGCGCGCCGCCCAGGTAGAGCGATTGCCCGAACCACGGCTGCGTTCCCAGCGTCTTGAGCACCGGAAGCCAGGCATTTTGCGAAAGCAGCGTGCCAAACCTGCCTGGTGATGCTCCCATGACTCCGACCGGCAGTCCGCCGAAAACCCGCGGAATGTCGTCGGCCGGCCGGGACAGCCAGTCGATCGCATTCTTGAACACCCCGGGAATCGAGTTGTTATATTCGGGCGTCACCAGCAGCAAACCATCGGCCGATGCAATCCTGTCTTTCAGCGCGGCGACGATGATTGGTATGCCGGCGGACGCCTCGAGGTCCCCGTCGTAGAGCGGGATCCCCTTGATCGTTTCGATTTCGATCGTCGTGCCCGCGGGCGCAAACCCGGCGGCAACGCGCAGGAGCGCGGCATTGAGCGACCGGGTCCTGAGACTGCCCGATATGCCGATTATTCGTGCCACGGTTTCTCGTTTTATTGCGGCGCCATGCGTGACGGCTGGTCAATGTTAACTCACCCGCCGCCGGAAAAGGCCGGAGCGATTTCGCGGGCGAACCGGCGCGGGAGGTGGATCGCAAATCGAACGATTCCCAACAGAAAAGCTCGAGACCAGACCCGTCAAATAGTGTGAATTGCTATTTACTCTGTGCTTTTCCGACGGCAACTCCGGGCGTCGTGAACAGGTTCGTTCCCCCTTTGGGATTCGGCCGGTACGTGATCCCATAACGAATCAATGTGCCACACCGGTCTAGTGTCCAGTTCTCGATCGCACCGCCGGAATCCGCCGACACGATCTCCCGGTTCGCCACCCGACGCTGATTGCAGCCCGGATCCTCGGCTCGATCCATTCCCATGATCAGGAACAAGGTGTCCTTTTCCAGTCTGGCATCAGCGGTGGACTTCCCGGGAAGAGCGACGCCGGCCGCTCCAACTACCATTAGTTGGGTACTCACATCTTGAAACTGTCTGCGATACTTTGCTTGCGCTGCCGCAACAGTCCCAGCCCGCGCGTCCTCGATGGTCATCTTGATCGGCGTGTACACACTAATCGTTTCCTGGGGAAACTCGATCAGGAGACGGCCAATGTAGGTCGTCTTGCCGGGTCGGACCTCAAAATGGAAGTCGGTGCTCCTCCGGAAAGTGGAAAAACCCGGTTGACGCAGCTCAGGTATTCGATACCGGCCGGCCGGCATAGTGATCGCAAAAACTTCTTCAGCACCATCTCGATGCGCCTGGATCGAGTA
>DASWIC010000176.1:0-3592 GCA_036397875.1 Burkholderiales bacterium | reverse complement strand
CTGCACCAGTTCGTCGTAGAGCGCCTTCCCGCCGCCTTGGTAGAACCATGCGATCGTGTGGTGCGCGTCGTTGCCGAACACTGGCCCGGTCCCGAAGAGCGACGCCGCCTTGTGCTTGCCGTACCAGTACACGGGCACGCTATGGCACGCATCGAGAACGCCCTTGCTCGTTGCGTCCATCACCTCGAACGGCTTCACCACCGCGCCCGCGACCAGGTAGTCGATGCGCAGGCGCCCGCCCGACATGTCGTTCACGCGCTTGACGTACTGCTCGGCCATCTCGTTGAAGATGTCCTTCGCGCCCCACGCGCCCTGCATCTTGAGGACGATGGGGGCCTGGGCCACCGAGATCATCGGGAAGCCGGTGATGGCTGCGCCCGCCGTCGCCGCGGTGGCGCCGGTCAGGAATTTGCGCCGGGATTCACTCGGCTTTTCCTGCGACTGGGGGGTTTTCTTTAGAAATTTCTTGAGCATTGTGTCCTCCTTCCTATTTGAGAGCCGGGACTGCTTATGTTAACGACATTGTGGCAGCAAAGCGTCCCGGCAAGTGCATAACGGCGGCGGATTTTGGCATGCGGGAAGCCCTACTACGTCGCGGCAATGCTATACCTCGATTTTGGCAAAAGCAAGCCGAGCGCGGCTCCCAAATAAGACCGAAATTAAGTGGGAAAACTTACACCGGCCTGACGCCGTACCCGCTCCCGCAGTGGCGTCAGAAGTAATAGAAAAGCAGGTAAGCGAGCAACAGGATCATCACCCACAACGCCATGCTGCCCGTGGGCCAGGTGCGGGCGAGTGTGCTCTCAGGCCCATGGTGGCGCTTGAGTGCCGCGAGCGAGCGGCCGCCGAGCGAGCGGGCTGCCTCGCCGCCGGCCGCGAGCCAGGCGGAAAGAACCCTGGCCGAGGCGCGCGCCAGGTCGCGCCCCAGGCCCCGGTAGATCCAGTCGAAATCGAGGTTGACGGCCCTCATTTCGGGCGGGTAGATGCCGGTGCGCACCAGCACGGAGAAGGCGAGCGCGGAAAAGACGAGCAGTTGCAACTGGTCGAGGACGTGTGCGGCCGTGTACGGCACGTAGGTGACGGGGTACGGCAGCAGCGCGTAGAGCGCCGCGGGGAAGCTGCCGATGCCCACGCACAGGGCGGCCGTCAGCGCCATTGCGATCAGCATGTGAGGCGGCGCCTCCCGGCAGCGGATGCCGGAATCGTGCGCGAAGAATGCGAAGTACGGGATCTTGATCCCCGCGTGGTGGAACACCCCGGCGGAGGCAAAGAGCAGCACGAGCCAGACGAAGGTATGGCCCTCGCCCACGGCAGCCGCCATCACCATCGACTTGGTGACGAATGCGCTGAACAGCGGGAACGCCGAGATCGACGCGGCTCCCACGATGCAGAAGCCGGCCGTCCAGGGCATGGATTTGTAGAGGCCTCCGAGATCGGTGCCGTTCACCGTGCCCGCGCGCAGCAGCACCGCCCCCATGGACATGAAGAGCAGCATCTTGAACAGGATGTCGGCGAACGCGTGCGCCACCGCGCCGTTCAGCGCCAGCTCCGTGCCGAGGCCAATGCCGACCACCATGAATCCCAGCTGGTTGTTCATGCTGTAGGCGAGCACGCGCCGCAGATCGTTCTCGATCACCGCGTAGAAGATGGGAAACGCGGTCATCGCCGCGCCGATCCAGATCAGCATCTCGGTCCCGGGAAATCCGCGCGCCAGCGCGTAGATGCCGAGCTTGGTGGTGAACGCGGAAAGCACCACCGTCCCGGTTTCCGTCGCCTCCGGATAGGCGTCCTGCAGCCAGTTGTGCAGGAGCGGAAACGCGCACTTGATGCCGAACGCCGCCAGGATCAGCGCGCCGCCCGCGCTCTCCAGGCCGATGCGGCCGAACGCCAGCGAGCCCCCGGCAGTCACGTGGAGCGCGGCGCCGGCGAGCAGCAGCATGCCCGAGCCGAGCTGGATGACCACGTAGCGCATGCCGGCGCGGTACGCCCGCTCGGTGCGGCGCGCCCAGATCAGCAGCACCGAGGAGATCGCCGTGAGCTCCCACCAGACGAACAGGGTCAGCAGGTCGCCGGCGAATACTGCTCCGAGCGCGGCCCCGCCGTAGACCAGCGCCGCGACGTGCTGCGTCGTATCCTCCACGTGCAGCGCGTAGATCGCCGTGAGGAAAAGCGCGAGGACGAACACGTAGCCGAAGAGCAGGCTCAGGCGGTCGACCCGCATCAGCGTGAGCGTCTGCCCGAGCAGCTCGATCCGTCCGAATTCCCCGTGGGGCAGCAGCAGCAGCCAGACAAACGCGGCCACCGGCAGCGCCAGCAGGAACGTCGCCCGCAGCCGCCCCCGGAGGAGCGGCACGAGCGCGGCGCCCAGAACCGGCAGCAGGGCGATCGGGACGTCAGCGCTCATAGTAGTCCTCGGGGCGCTTGACCAGGCGGCGCAGGATTTCCTTGGCCGCCAGCACCAGCGCGACGCAGGCGACGAATCCGAAAACGGCGTAGAACGCGAACCACCCCGCGAACGCGAGCTCCTCGTGCCGGCGCACGACGAGCTCCGCCAGCACGAGGCCGGCGCCGATCGCCCACACCGTGCGATAGAGCTTCGTCACGTTGCGCGGGTCATCGAGCCAGTAGCGCTTGTCATTCTGCATGGTCGTGCTCCGTCAGCCGGCCGGACCCGACACGAGCTGGCGCGCGAGCGCGAGCGGCAGGTCGGCTACGAAAAACAGGGCTAGGGTCGCTCCCGCGGTGATGGTCAGCGCCACCACCATGGGCCACGGCGCCTCGCCGTGCGCGGCGTGCGCGCCGTCCGCGCCGCGCCGGAAGAATGCCGCGTGCACGATCGGGAGAAAATAGGCTGCATTGAGCAGCGTGCTCGCGACGAAGACCGCCACCGCGAGATGGTGCCCCGCCTGCAGCGCGCCGGAGATAATGAACCACTTGCTGACGAAACCGGCCGCCGGCGGCACCCCGATCAGCGAGAGCGCGCCCACGGTGAACGCCGCCATCGTCCAGGGCATGCGGCGTCCGATGCCGTCGAGCTGGCTCACCTCGGTCTTGTGCGCGGCGGTGTAGATCGCCCCGGCGCAGAAGAACAGCGTGATCTTCCCGAGCGCGTGGGTCGCGATGTGGAGCGCGGCGCCGATCACCGAGAGCGGCGTCAACAACGCCGCGGCGAGCACGACGTAGGAGAGCTGGCTCACCGTCGAGTACGCGAGCCGGCGCTTGAGATTGTCCGAGCGCAGCGCCACGATGGAGGCTGCGATGATGGTAAAGCCCGAAATGAAGGGCAGCCAGTCCACGCTTTTCAATCCCGCGATCGCGTCCACACCGAAAACATAGACCACGATCTTCAGCACTGCGAACACGCCCGCCTTCACCACCGCCACCGCGTGCAGCAGCGCGGACACCGGCGTCGGCGCGACCATCGCCGCCGGCAGCCAGCGATGCACCGGCATCACCGCCGCTTTGCCGATGCCGAACACGTAGAGCGCGAGCAGCAGCCCGACCGTGGCGTTGGAGGCGTGGCCCCCGAGTATGCCGCCACGGGCGAACTCGATGGTGCCGGCGATCGACCACGTCCACACGATCGCCACCA
>DASWIC010000175.1:0-5884 GCA_036397875.1 Burkholderiales bacterium | reverse complement strand
CGTTCAAAGACCCATGTAGAGCTTGTGGACGAGCTCGTTGTTCGAGAGCTCCTCGCGCGAGCCGCCCTCGTACTCGATCCGCCCGTGCACGATGACGTAGCCGCGGTCGGCGATGCGGATCGCCTGGTTGAAATTCTGCTCCGCCATCAGCACTGTGAGACGGTAGCGCTCCTTGAGCTCGCGGATTTTGTCTATGGTATGGATGACCAGGATCGGCGCGAGCCCTACCGAGGGCTCGTCGATCAGGAGGATGCGCGGCGCCGTCATCAGCGCGCGGGCGAGCGTCAGCATCTGCTGCTCGCCGCCGCTCATGGATCCGGCGAGCTGCCTGCGGCGCTGGGCGAGGACGGGGAAGGTCTCGAAGCAGAAGGCGAGGTTGCGGGCGATCGCCGGGCGCGCGCTGGCGCGAAAGGCGCCGAGCAGGAGGTTTTCCTCGACGGTGAGTCCGGGAAAGAGCCGCCGGCCCTCGGGCACGAGCGCGATGCCGAGGTTCACGATCTCCTCCGGCGCCCGGCCGACGAGATCGTGCTCGCGGCCGTCGATCACCGCGATGATCCGCCCGGCAGTCGGCGGCACGATCCCCATGATGCACTTCATGAGCGTGCTTTTGCCGTTGCCGTTGGTGCCGAGCAGCGTCACCGTCTCGCCGTCGTTTACCTCGAGCGAGATACGATCGAGCACCTGCACCGCGCCGTAGCCCGCGCACAGATCTTTCACTTGAATGCTCGCGCCTGTCGTCACTCGTCACTCGCCCAGGTAGGCCTTGATCACATTCGGGTCCGCCACGATCGCCTGCGGGTTGCCGTCGGCGATCTTGCGGCCCGCGACGAGCACGGCGACGCGCTCGGAGAACTTCATCACGGCGCGCATGACGTGCTCGATCATGATCACCGCGACCCCGCGCCGGTTGAGCGCGAACAGCGTCTCGAGAATCTCGTCCACTTCGGAGCTCGAGAGCCCCGCCATCGCCTCGTCCGAGACCAGGAGCCGCGGCTTGGCGGCGAGCGCCCGCGCGAGCTCGAGCTTGCGCATGTCCACCTGGGTGAGGCTCCCGGAGCTCGCCCCGGCGCAGTGCTTGAGCCCCATCAGCTCGAGCATCTCCATGGCCTCGTCGGTGATCCGCCGGTGCTCGGCGCGCGACCACGCGGCGTACTCCAGGGGCACGCGCAGGTTTTCGAGGACGCTCATGCTGCGGAACGGCTTGGGGATCTGGAAGGTGCGTGCCACGCCCAGGCGGGCGCGCCGGTGGGGCGGCATGCGCGTGACGTCGCGGCCCTCGAATTCGATCGTGCCCTCGTCGTTCACGAGCGCGCCGGAGATGCAGTTGATGAGCGTGGTCTTGCCCGAGCCGTTGGGGCCGATCAGCCCGAGCCGCTCGCCGGCGGCGAGGGTGAGCGCCACGCTGTCCAGGGCGACGAAGCCGCCGAAGCGCTTGGTGATGCCTTCTACCCGGAGGACCATCTGGCTCATCGGAAGAACCTCCGGCGCAACTTCTGCGCCAGGCCGACGATGCCCTGGGGCGCGAGGGTGATGAACAGCACGAGCATGATGCCGACGAGGAGCACGTTCAACTCGGAGGAAATGGTGACGGTGATGATCTCCTGCAGCGAGCCCACCAGCAGCGCGCCGATCACGGGGCCGATCCAGTGCGCGGTGCCGCCGATCATCGGCATGGCGATCGCGTTCACCGCGACGAAAAGGTTGAACGCCGAGATCGGGTCGACGAAGGTGACGAAGAAGGGGTAGGGCGCGCCCGCAACCCCCATCATGGCCCCCATTACCGTGGTCGAGACCAGCTTCAGGCGCAGCGTGGGGACGCCCGCGCATTCGGCGGCGAGCTCGTCGTCGCGGATGGCAGCGAGCCCGCGGCCGAGGCGCGAGGAATTGAGCTTGCGCGAGATGGCGACCGCCGCCAGCGCCAGCCCGAGCATTACCACGAACAGCATTTCGATGTAGTGGTCGAACCACAGGTGCTTTTCCGGAGTCAGGATGTAGACGCCGCGCGCGCCGCCGACGTACGACCAGTTGTTGACGAAGGTCTCGATCACGATGGCCATGGCGAGCGTCGCGATGGCGAAGTAGACGCCCTTCAGGCGCAGCGTCAGATAGCCGACGCCCAGCCCGATCAGGCCGCATACCAGAGCCGCTGCCATTATCAGGAAGGGAAGGGGGAGGCCCAATGCCTTGTCGAGCGCGATGGCCGTGTAGGCGCCGACCGCGAAGAAGGCGGCGCTGCCGAAATTCACGTAGCCGGTGAATCCGCCCAGGATGTTCCACGCCACCGCCATGATCGTCGCCTGCAGGATCACGTAGAGCGCGTTGAAGTAGTACGGGTTCACCGCGGCGTGGGTGAGCCCCAGCCCGGCCAAAAAAATGAGGACGACGCAGACCCAGAACGCGCTGATTTTCATCTACTGCCGGCCGAAGAGTCCCGAGGGCCGCACCGCGAGCGTCAGCAACAGCAGGCCGAACGCCACGGCCGGCGCCCACGACGGCCCCATGAACGATGCCACCAGCGATTCCGCGATGCCCAGGATCATCGCGGCGATGAACATGCCCGGGATGCTGCCCATGCCGCCCAGCACGACAATGGCGAAGACGCGGCCGATGTATTGCCTCCCCACCGACGGCTCCACCGGGCCGATGATGATGAGGAGCGCCCCGGCGACCGCCGTGGTGGCGATGGCGAGGCCGAATGCGAACTGCTTGACCCGCACCGGATCGGCGCCCATCAGTTGCAGCGCCAGGCGGTCCTGCGCCACCGCGAGAATCGCGCGCCCCATGAACGTGCGCGACAGATAGAGGTAGATCCCGGCCGTGAGCGCGGCGGCGACCAGGAACGGCACCAGCATGCGCAGCGGGATGCCGACGACGCCGATCTCGATGGTCTCGCCGATGTAGCCGGCGTTGACCAGGCGGTAGTCCACGCCGTAGACCAGGATCAGCAACACCTCGATGATGAACATGACGCCGAAGAAAAAGGCGAGCCCCGAGAGCGACTCCTGCCCGGTGCGCTCGAACGCGGCGTAATAGACGCGGTAGATCGCGGCGCCGACGAAGAAGAAGACCGGGGCGACCATCACCCCGATCAGCACCGGGTCGAGGCCCAGCCGGGAATTGAGGATCCAGGCGATGTAGGAGCCGACGATGACGAACGCCGGGTGGGCGATGTTGACGATGTCGAGCTGGCCGAAGGCGATGGCCAGCCCGATCGCCACGGCGGCGTAGAAGCCGCCGAGCAGAATGCCCGCGACGAGGCCGTTCGCCAGAAGATCGAACGAGAACACCGCTGCGCGGGCCTGGCTGCTCGCGCGCTATTTCTTGTACGGGTAGACGATGTTCCCCGACTTCCACTCCTTCGGGTGCAGCACGATGCGCTTGCCCGGCCCCGCGAACTGCTCGAGATTATCCGGCTGCACGTCCCGGAACTGGACGAACAGCACGCGGCTTCTCTCCCATTCGCCGTTCTTGCCGAATTTCACCTTGCCGACCACGGTGTCGAAGGTGGCCCGGTGCATGTGCGCGGCGAGCTTGGCCTGGTCGAGGCTCTTCACCGCCTCCACCGACTGTCCCAGCACCTGCAGGTAGGCGTAGGCGTAGGGTGGGAGGTAATGGCCGAGCGGGTCCACGCCTTTGCCCTTGGCCGCTTCCTTGTATTTGGCGAGGAACTCCTCAACGCCCGGGAACTTCAGCGTGGGCTCGGGCACCCAGAAGTCGTAATTGACGATCCCGTTCAGCATCGGCCCGAGGTTCTTCTGGATCGCCGCGAACTGCAGCCCCACCATGCCGCCGCCGAAGAGCTTCGCCTTCAATCCCACTTCGTTCGCCGCCTTCACCATGCCCGTGGAGTCCGGCGGATACGAGCCCACGTACACGATATCCGGATGGGTAGCCTGGATGGCGCGGACGATCGGGGTGAAATCCGTGGTGGCCGGCGGATAGGTCCGGTCATAGACGATTTTCAGGCCGAATTTCTTCGCGTTCTCGCGGGCGCCCGCCGCCGCGTTGAGCGCGAATTCCGCATCCGCCGCGACGATCGCGATGGTCGTGGGCCGCGGTTTCTGCGCCAGCGCGAGCTCGAAGAACCCCGCCGACCAGTCGGTCTTCGGCTTGGGGCCCGCCGGCATGATCTGGAAGTAGCGGTCATAGTTGAACTCGTCGTTCACCGCGAGCCCGAACAGCGACGGGAACACCAGCTTCTTGCGCATCACGATCGGCATCGCCGGGGCGATCTCGTTGGTGCCGTAGCTCGACACCACGAGGTCCACCTTGTCCACGTCGAGAAGCTTCGAGTAGATGCCGGGCACCTTGGCCGGCTGCGTGGCGTCGTCGTAATACACGAACTCGACGGGCCGGCCGAGGAGGCCGCCCTTCTTGTTGACGTCGTCGCGCCAGATCTCCATGCCGATCAGCGCCGCCTTGCCCGCGCCGGCGAGGCCGCCGGTCAGCGCCATGCTGAAGCCGATCTTGATCGGCTTCTTCTCCTGCGCGGCCGCCGGGCCGGCGAGTGCGAATGCGACTGCGAGAGCGCCCAGAATGCGCCCCGCCAAGTGCAGTAACCCCTTGATTGCGTCGGACATGATCCCCTCCTGGAAACGGTTACGGATTATGGCTCCGGGACTGTCCCGCGAGAGGCAATTGGCCCGAGAGCTTGCCCGGCGATTATGAGAGCGCGATGCCATTTGTCAAGCATCAGGAACTCCCGGGTGCAGCAGCGAAATCCTTTCTGCTATATTTTGCGACGCACACGAGCGGGTGGAGGTGGCCAATGACGGTGCGTTCACTACAGCACGTTGCGCTGGCGGTGCCGGACCCGGCCGTCGGGCGCAAGTTCTACCAGGAGTTCGGGCTGGAGGCCCGCGAGGAGGGACGGCGCATCGTCATGCGCTGCCACGGTCGCGACCAGGATCAGATGGTGCTGCTCGAGGCGCCCAGCCGTAAGCTGCACCATCTGTGCTTTGGCACGCGCGCTGATCTCCTTCCTGGCCTCAAGCGGCGCATCGAGGACGGTGGCGTGCGCCTGCTCGACCCGCCCCGGGAGCATCCCGCCGACGGCCTGTGGCTGCGTGACCCGGACGGCGTCCTCGTCAACGTGCGCGCGGCCGAACCCGCGCCGGCGCTCGGCGGGCCGGAATGGCGGATCAACACGCCGGGCCACTACACCCGCCTCGGCGCGCGCGGCTGCCCGCCCCGGGATGCGCCCGTGCGCCCGCGGCGACTGGGCCACACGCTGCGCTTCACGCCCGGGCTCGACCGGCAGATCGATTTCTACACCCGTGTGCTGGGACTGCGCCTGACGGACCGCGCTCGGGACATCGTCGCGTTCCTGCATTGCGAGGGCGGCAGCGACCACCACGTGCTCGCATTCCTCAAGTCGGAGCGGCCGGGCTACCACCACGCGAGTTTCGAGGTGGCGAACATCGACGAGATCGGCATCGGCGCCAACCGCCTGCTCGACAAGGGCTACGGCTACGGCTGGGGCCTGGGGCGCCACGTCCTCGGCTCGAACTTCTTCTTCTACATCCGCGATCCCTGGAACGGACTCGCCGAGTACTTCTGCGACATCGATTACATCCCGGCGCAAGCGCAATGGGACGCGCAGGACTGGCCGCCGCAGGACGCGCTCTACGCGTGGGGCCCGAACGTGCCCGAGGACTTCGGCCGGAATTTCGAAGCGGCCGGCTAGATCTTGCCCAGCGCCTTGAGCACGCGCTCGGGCGTGAACGGCTGCGCGGTGACGCGGGCGTTGAAGGGCGCGAGGGCGTCGTTGATCGCGTTCATCACCGCGCCGGGCGCGCCCGCGGTTCCCGCCTCGCCCGCGCCTTTTGCGCCGAGCTCGGAGGTATTCGTCGGAGTGGATACGTGCCCGACGACGATGTCGGGC
>DASWIC010000174.1:0-2189 GCA_036397875.1 Burkholderiales bacterium | reverse complement strand
GCGCCGGGGTCGCGGCAGCTGCCCGCTTCTTCCACGAACAAGCCGAACGCATAGCGGGAATCAAGCTCCGGCTCGCGCCTGCGCAGTTCATCCGCGGACAACTCCAGCCACTGCACGCCCATCTGCCGCCGGATGCCCCAGGCCGCTGCTTCGGCTTCGAAATGCCTGCGTGAGGGGAAGACGTGCAGGACACCGCGTCGTTCGATGAGATGGCCCGCGCCGGCTTGCTGCGCGAGATCCTGGTGCAGCCGCGGCGCGTCGGATAGCAGCGCGCGCAATGCCCGCGCTGTCCTCGTCACGCGTTCAACCGTCCAGCCCGAGGCGAGATAGCGCACCAGCCACGGGGCGGCCTGCGGCAAGTAAGTCCAGCGGATCGCCAGGGGGCCGAGCGGGTCAAGCAGGAATCCGGGCACCTTCTTCCAGGTTCCCGGCCCGGCCGGCGGAATCACCGAGTGGGAAGAAAACCAGCCGGCGTTGCCGTAGCTCGCGGCCTGCTCCCCGCCGGGCTCGCCCGGCTCGATAAAGGTAACGCGGTGCCCTTCCTTCAACGCCTCGATCGCGCAGATCGCGCCCACCACGCCCGCGCCGATGACGACCACGTGCCGGCTCATGGCGTTACCCGCCCGTTGCGGCGATTCTCCGGCAATGGGCCAGCGCCGCCTCGATGAGATTGGTGTTCGCCTCGGGCGTCCGGAACGCGGAGTGCGCGGAGAGCGTCACGTTCGGCAGCGTTGTCAGTACGTGGCCCGCCGGCAGGGGCTCCGTATTGAAGACATCGAGTCCCGCGTGGGCGAGATGGCCGGACCGAAGCGCTTCGACCATGGCGTCCTCGTCGACAATCGCGCCGCGCGCCGTGTTGATCAGGATCGCCCCCGGACGCATGGCGCGTATCCGCTCGCGCGACAGGAATCCCCTGGTTTCGTCATTGAGCATCAGGTGCAGCGACACGACATGGCTCGCGGCCAGCAGTTCCTCGAGCGCCACGAACCGCACGCCGGGGTGCGTCCTGGCGGTGCGGTTCCAGGCGATCACCGTCATGCCCGAGCCGGCGGCCAGTCGCGCCACTTCCGCCGCGATGCCGCCGAATCCGATTAGCCCGAGCGTCTTGCCGGTGAGTTGCACGCCATTGGTACGCAGCCAGTTGCCCGCGCGCATTTCCCGGTCCATGCGGGCAAAGCCGCGCGCGGCGGTCCACATCAAGGCGAATGCGCACTCGGCGACGGCGGTGTCGCCATACCCCTGGATGGTGTGGACGGCGATACCGGCGCCGGCCAGCTCCTCGGGATTCATGTAGCTGCGCGCGCCGGTCCCCAGAAACACGACGTGCCTCAGCCCGCCGCAGCGGCGCGCCACGTCGGTGGGAAGGTGGGTATGGTCGATGATCGCGATTTCGGCGCCCGCGAGTATCCCGGGCAGCTCGTCCGGCCTGATCTCCGGCTGGCGATGTATCCTCAGCGCCGGATCATCCGCACGGTGCAGCGCTTGCGCGAGATCGCCCAGCGTGGGATTGGCATCGACGAATACCGCGCGGACCTCGCGCCGGGCATGCTTCGACGAAGGGTCACGGCGCCCGCCCGCCGGCGATCCGCTGGAGCTCATGGATGCGCTCCGGTTTCGATTGCCGGGCTCCGCGCAACGCGATCGTGAGCGGCTCAGGCCGCCGCGGGACGCTTCCAGCCAAGCCAGGCGACGAACGCCGCGCCCATCACCTGCTCGAGGTCGCGGCCCTTCAGCCAGGGCATCTCCTCGGTGAACATCGTTACGCATTGCCGGTACGAGCACGGCATGCGCGTGATGTCGGTGCCCCAGAAACAGCGCGCGGGCCCGAAGGCCTCGATGATCTGCTGCAGATACTTGTGGACGTTCTTGTACGGGTAGGGCTGGGTCGAGGTGCTCGGCGCACCCGACAGCTTGACGGCGACATTGGGCAGTTTGGCGAGCGCGAGCATCTCGCCCAGGTTGGCGTAGGCCGCGTCGTCCTTGACGTCGGCTCGACCGCCGCCGCGCCCGATGTGGTCGATGTGCATCTTCAGGCCGGGATACCGCGCGGCGATCTTTCCGAAGGCCGCGATGTTCGGCCCGCTGGCGAGGAGGCCGACGCGCAAGTTCTCCTTCTCGCACGCCTTCCAGAACCAGTCGAGCGAGCCGTCGGTCCACCAGGTCTTCTCCTGCGGCTGGTTGAAGGTATA
>DASWIC010000173.1:0-18082 GCA_036397875.1 Burkholderiales bacterium | reverse complement strand
TGCCAACTGATGACTGCCAACTGGCAACTCTAAGGTCCTTCCCGCGTCAGCACGAAGCAGACCATCCCCGCCTCGTTGGCGGCGAGCGCGAGCCGGTAGCCCAGCTGGGCCGCCTGCTTCGAAGACTGGTAGAGCCCCACGCCCAGGCCCGACTGCGAGGCGACCGGCGCCTCGAACAGCTGGTCCGCCATGCCCTTGGCCAGCGCGGCGCCGTTGTCGCATACCGCCAGCGTGCCGCCGCGCGCCGCCGAGAAGGTGACGCGCACCTGCGCCCCCGCGCCGCCCGCGGACTTGTTGAATGCGTTCTCGATCAGGTTGTCCGCGACGCTGTCGAACAGTTCCGAGGGCAATCGCACGTCCTTCGCCGGGCCGTCCACCTGGAACTGGATGTTGCGCCCGTTGTAGCGCTGGATCAGGCCCTCCCACCACACCGCGGCGTCCACCTGCGTCACGTCCGCCTCCTGCGGCGAGCGCAGCTTGTCGAGCGTCACGTTGAGCCGCTGCGTGATCAGCGGCAGTTGCCGCTGCATCAGGGTCTGCAGCGCCTGCGCCTGGTCGGCGCCGCTCGTCTCCACCGCCGCGCACAGCGAGCGCAGGGACTGCAGCAGGTTCTTCACGTCGTGCGTCAACCGCGCGCCGGTTTCGTAGATCGCCTGCGTGTAGGCGCTCTGGCGCTGGACCTGCTCGCGGCGCTTGGCCTCGTAGAAATGGCCGACCATCTGCGTGAGGAGCTTCAGGTGCAGCAGTACCGCAGGCGCCAGCGCCCAGCGCGTGTAAATCCTCAGCCGCAGGTCCTGAAAGGAGAACTCCGCGGAATAACCCGATTTGACGCCGTATTCGCCGTGGCCGAGGCGCGTCTCCCATCGGAGTCCCGTCACCCAGGGCAGGTCGAGGATGTGCTCGAGCGAGAGCGCGAGAAAGCGCTGCGGCTGGGTCTCCTGCTCCGCGAACTCCGCGAGGCGCTGCACCCAGCGCTCGAACGGCAATCCGAGGCTCAGAAGATACTGGGACATGATGTGGCCGAGGCCGGCGAAGCCGCCGCGGGGATTCCACAGCCAGGACAGCGCCATCAGCACCACCGCTATGGCAAACAGCGTCTGCGCCAGAGCGAGGGGGTAGTTGCCGTGACTGACCTGCCTGACGACGAAGCTGCCCAGGACCAGCGCGGTGACCAGCAGGAACAGGACGACGCTATAGAACAGGTCGACGGCCAGCGGCGCCGCGCTGCGGCTCGCTTCCACCTGCGTCAGCAGGATCGCCACGGGCAATATCGGCAGCCCGTATTGCACCAGCAACACCGGCAGCAGGGAGGGGTGCGACTGCAGCAGCGTGGGTAACGCCGCCACCCCTTGCTGTGCAATCAAGGCGGCCGCCTCTTCCAGCGTCTGGTCGGCGAACAGGTGGGGCACCACCCACATCAACAGCATCGACAGCAGATAAAGGGCGGCGAGCATCGACACCGTGCGTTGCCGCTGTTGAGCGATGCCGGGCACGGAGCCGCCGATCAGGCCGAACAGCACTGCCAGCCACACCGCCATCAGCCACCAGTTGTTCCAGATCGCGAGCAGGAAGCCGACGATGACCACCAGGAATACGTAGCGCGACTCGATGTCGGCTTCGCCCCGCCACACCGGCTGCCACAAGAGGAACAGCCCGAAATGCGCCAGGAGAAGCGCCCGCGACCACCAGTCGGCGATTCCCCACGCGAGCGACGCATGCAGCGCGAGCAGCATCAGCCCGAGCCACCATTGCGGGCGGGCAGCAGCGGCCCGGGCCGGCGCGGCGGTGGCGACGCTCATCCGGCCCTCCGCCATGCGCCTGGCGAGCAGGGACTTTCGCTATACTTTCGGAGGGAAATGTCGGAATCTCCCAAGTCCAGGGAACGCCAGGATTGCTGAAGCAAGAAACGGGCGCAGATGACGCATCCTCCGCCCCGTCGCGCCGCCGTCCACTAGCGAGTTACGAGTCACGAGTCACGTTTTATCACGCATACATTGTGGCATGGATTCCAGAATAGCAGCCATCGCGCGCTATACGCTGCTGGAAGCGCTGCGCACGCGTCTGGCGGCGCTGGTTCTGGTCACGCTCCTCGGCCTGGTGGCCGCCAGTTTTTTCGTCGAGACGATAGCGGTCACCGAGGGCACGCGGTTCCAGGCCGGCTTCTATGCCGCCAGCATGCGGATCGCCAGCGTCTTCATTGCCGCCGTCACCGTGCTGGTCAGCGTGACGCGCGAATTCAACGACAAGGGCCTGGACGTGCTGCTCGCGCTCGACCTGCCGCGCTCGCATTACGTGCTGGGCAAGCTCGCGGGGTTTCTCGCGATCGCCGTGCTGATTGCCGCGGCAGCCGCGCTCCCGCTCGTATGGCTCGCCCCCCCGCTCGCCGCGCTGCAATGGGCGGCTTCGCTCGCGGGGGAACTTGCCATCATCGTGGCGTTCGCATTGTTCTGTGTCGTCACGTTCAACCAGCTCACCCCGGCGGCGAGTTTTGTGCTGGCCTTTTACGCCCTGGGCCGGGCGCTCACCGCGATACGTCTCATGAGCGAGCATCCCTTGAGCGGCGCCGAGACCTTCTCGCACCAGGCGATCCAGTTCATGGTGGACGCCCTGGCGCTGGTCATGCCCGCACTCGATGCGTGGACGCAGACGGCCTGGCTCGTCAATCAACCGGCCGCCTGGCTCACCCTGCTCGAACTGGCGGGGTTGAGCCTGCTCTACGTTGCGCTGCTCGCCGGAGCGACCATGTTCGATTTCTACCGGAAGAACTTCTGAGCAGGATTCAGGATTCACGAATCCGTGAAAACCGAATCAGAACGCAGGATCGGCGAGGTGCCGCGCTGGGTGCTGGCGCTGCTCGTCACGGCATTCTGCGCGCAGGTGACGTCGCAGGCACTGCGGCCTCGCCCGGATGCGCGCGCCGAGGCGCTCAGCGCGCCGCCGGCGCCCGCGCTGCTGCGCCCGCTTGCCTTGGGAGAGCCCATCGCACTCGCCCAGTTGCTCACCCTTTATCTTCAGGCATTCGACAACCAGCCGGGGATCAGCGTCCCGTTTCTGGACCTGGACTATCAGCGCGTCACCGCCTGGCTGGGAACGATACTCGAGCTCGATCCGGTGGGCCAGTACCCCCTGTTGATGGCCTCGCAGATCTATTCCCAGGTGCCCGATGCGGCGAAGCAGCACCGGATGTGCGAGTTCGTGCGCGACCAGTTCGACCATGACCCCGACCGGCGCTGGCGCTGGCTCGCGCACTGCGCCCTCATGGCGAAGCACCGGCTGGGCGACACGCGTCTCGCGCTCTCCTATGCCGAGGCCATTGCGCGCGACGCGCGGCACGCCTCCAACTGGGCGCGCCAGATGCGCATATTCATCCTCGAGGACCTGGGCGAGCTGGAGGCAGCCAAAGTGTTGCTCGGAGGATTGCTCGCAAGCGGTGAAGTCAGAGAGCCCAAGGAGATCCATTTCCTGATGGAGCGGCTAAAAGTGCTGGAGGCTGCCGGAAAGCCGTCACCGCTGCCGGAAAACTGACACGTGGGCCCATATGCTCCGAGATTCTCCTTATTTTTCAAATATTAAACGTTACAAGCTTGCGTGATTGGCGGTGGGTCATACTTGTCGAAAATTATGCTATTACAGGGACTTGCGACATTAAGCTCATTGACTGTGCTATATTTCACGCCGGAGCGCAAAAGCCGGCAAAACGTCCGTTGTATTCGTGGATTAGTTGGCATGAGATTTGCGTTACCTGCCGCTACTCGGGGGCAATTGGAGAATAGCCATGAGGCGTAGACAGACCGGTTTCACTCTGATCGAGATCGCGATCGTGCTCGTGATCATTGGCCTGCTGCTGGGCGGCGTGCTGAAGGGCCAGGAACTGATCACCAGCGCCCGCGTGCGCAATCTGATTTCCCAGCAGGACGGGATCAAGGCCGCCTACTTCGGCTTCCTCGACCGCTTCCGCTCCCTGCCCGGCGACTACAGCCTCGCCTCGACCAACATTGCCAACGTGGCGGTGGGCGCCAACGGCAACGGCAACGGCCAGATCGAAAGCGCTCTGGGCGGCGGCACGATCGACGAGCACGTCGCGGTGTGGGATCACCTCTCGCATGCGGGCTTCATCAACGGCAGCTATACCTACGCGGCGCTTCCCGAGACTCCCGCTACCGTGCCGGCCAATCCCTACGTCCGTTACATCCAGCTGATCTACGATAACACCTATGGCCTCGGCGCCGGCCCGCCAGCGGTAGCGTTGCGCCACAATATCAAGACCGGCAACCAGATTCCGTCCGAAATCCTATCCGAAATTGACCGCAAGATCGACGACGGCAATCCGGTGGGAGGCGTGTTCCAGTTCTCCCCCTACAACGGCGGCGCGGGCGGCACCGCGCCGACGGGTGGCGCTGCCGGCCAGTGCTACGTCGGCACGACCTGGACCGCCCCCACGGTCTCCAACTGCGGCGCGGCGAGCCTGCTCTAGAAGCGGATACAAGTTTCAAATCAAGAGGCCCGCAACCGACTGCGGGCCTTTTCGTTTCCTGGGTCAGCCCTGCAACAACCTGATCTCGGCCGCCGCGAGATCCGCCTCCGCGCCGAGCAGCACCAGCACATCGCCGGCCTCGATGCGGGTGTCCGGCTCGGGCGCCACCCCGCGGATATTGCGGCGGCGCACCGCGTTGACCTCGACGCGGAGAGCGCCCAGTCCGATTTCGCCGAGCGTCCTGCCCACCGCCGCCGCTCCCGGCGCGATCGTCACGGAGTGCAGCCGCGGCTGCCGCGCCTCGTTCGCGGCGTTCGCCTCGTCGGTGATCCCGCGGAAAAACCCGCGGAACAGGCTGTAGCGCTGCTCCCGCGTCTCGCGTATGCGCGCGAGCACGCGGTTGAGCGGCACCCCGAGCAGCATGAGGGCGGTCGAGGCGAGTATCAGGCTGCCCTCCATGACCTCGGCCACGACCTCCGCCGCCCCGGCTTCCTTGAGACGGTCGATGTCGGAGTCGTCGAGCGTGCGCACTACCACCGGCAGCCCCGGCCGCAGCTCCTGAACGTGGCCGAGTATGCGCAGGGCGGACGCCGTATCCGAGTAGGTGATCGCGAGCGCTTTCGCCCGCAGCAGGCCCGCCGCGATCAGCACCTCGCGGCGCGCGGCATCCCCGAATACCACGCTCTCTCCCGCCGCCGTCGCCTCGCGGATGCGCTGCGGGTCGACATCCAGCGCGATGAACGGAATCGATTCCTGCTCGAGCAGCCGCGCCAGGTTCTGCCCGCTGCGCCCATAGCCGCAGACGACCACATGCTGATCGGCGGCCATGGACTGCACCGCGATGTTGTGCAGTTGCATCGCCCGGTGCATCCAGTCGGACCGGGTCCAGCCGCGCGCGAGGTGCTCGCTGTGCTCGACGATGAACGGCGTCGCCATCATGGACAGCAGCATCGTCGCGAGCACCGGCTGCAGGATGCTCTCGGCCATCAGCCCGAGACCATTGGCCTGGGCGAGCAGCACCAGGCCGAACTCGCCGCACGCCGCGAGCGCAAGCCCGGCGCGCAGCGCGACCGGGGCTTCGGTCCCGAACGCCAGGCTCAGGCCGAAGATGATTGACGCCTTGACCGCGAGCAGCGCGGCGAGCAGCAGCAGCACCCAATGCGCCTGCCCGAGCACGACCTGCGGGTCGAGCATCATGCCGATGGTGACGAAGAACAGCCCCAGCAGGACGTCGCGAAACGGCCGGATGTCCACCTCCACCTGGTAACGGTACTCGGTCTCGGAGATGAGCGCCCCGGCGAGGAACGCGCCGAGTGCGAGGGATAGTCCCGCCAGCTCGGTGACGTAGGCGAGTCCCAGCGTGATCAGGAGCACGTTGAGCACGAAGAGCTCGGCGGATTTCTGGCGCGCGACGAGGTGAAACCAGCCGCGCATCAACCGCTGGCCAAGGTAGAGCAATACGGCCAGAATCGCCACCGCCTTGGCGAGCGCAAGACCGAGACTGAGGGCGAGCGTCCCGGTGCCGGCCGCGAGCGCCGGCGCGAGGATCAGCAGCGGCACCACCGCGAGGTCCTGGGCGAGCAGGATGCCGATGATTCTCCGGCCATGCGATGAATGGAGCTCGACACGCTCCGCGAGCAGCTTGGCGAGGATCGCGGTGGAGGACATCGCCAGCACTCCGCCCAGTATCAGGCCCGCCCGCCACTCGACACCGAGCGCGGCGGCGACCGACCACACGATCAACAGGGTGAGCCCCACCTGCACGGCGCCCAGTCCGAATACAATCCGGCGCATGGTGAAGAGCCTGGGCAGGCTGAACTCCAGCCCGATACTGAACATCAGGAAAACCACGCCGATCTCGGCGAGCTGGTGCACCGCCTCGGTATCGGGAATCCACGCCAGCGCGTGCGGCCCGATCCCCACGCCCACGATCAGGTAGCCAAGCAGCGGCGGGAGCTTGAGCGAGCGGAACACCACGACCACGAGCACCGCGGTGGCAAGGAGAATCAAAACGGACTGCAACAGCGAATGCATGCTGCGATGAATAATGCCTCATCGCGTCCGAATTGCAAGGCGCGGGCGGCAGGAAATGAGATTGATTCTGCTATACTTTCTCCGCCATGAAGACGGCACGCAGCAGCGCCAGCCGCGCTTCCAGCGAAGACGCAGCGCTCGCCATGGCGCGGGAAGTGCTGGAGATCGAAGCCAAGGCCGTCTCCGATCTGATCGATCGGCTGGACCGCAGCTTCGTGCAGGCGGTGGAGACGGTCCTCAACTGCCGCGGCCGCGTGGTCGTGAGCGGAATCGGCAAGTCAGGGCACATCGCCCGCAAGATCGCATCTACCCTGGCCAGCACCGGGACGCCCGCGTTTTTTGTCCACTCCGCGGAAGCGAGCCATGGCGACCTCGGCATGATCGCGCGCGATGATGTATTCATCGCACTGTCGAATTCAGGCGAGAGCGATGAGCTGCTGGCGATCGTCCCGCTGCTCAAGCGCCAGGGCGCGAAACTCATTGCGATGACCGGCAACCCCCAGTCAGCGCTGGCCCGCGAGGCCGACGTTCACCTGTACGCGGGCGCGGAAAAGGAAGCCTGCCCGCTCAACCTGGCACCCACGGCCAGCACGACCGCAGCCCTCGCCCTGGGAGATGCGCTGGCGCTGGCCCTGATGCAGGCCAAAGGTTTCACTCAGGACGAGTTCGCGGCCGCCCACCCCGGCGGCGCGCTGGGGCGGAGACTCCTCACCCACGTTCGCGACGTGATGCGCACCGGTGAGAACGCGCCGCGCGTCGCTCAAACGGCGACCGCCCTCGAGGCCATGCGCGAAGTCTCGCGCGGGCGGATGGGCATGACGACCGTGCTCGACGCGCACGGCCGGGTCACCGGTATCTTCACCGACGGCGACCTGCGCCGCAGTCTGGAAAAGGGCGTGGACCTGCGCCGCACCGCCATCGCGGACGTCATGTCGCGGGGGCCTCGTACCATCGGCCCCGGCAAGCTTGCCGCCGAGGCCGTCGAGATCATGGAGCGCTTCAAGATCAACCAGTTGATCGTGGTAGACGACGACCAGAAGCTGCTGGGGGCGCTGAACATGCACGATCTGTTCCGCGCCAAAGTCATCTAGCCCGTCTCGAGTTTAAGGTCTAATGTCTAACGTTCATTCCCCCGCTACCGCGGTAACCTCAGACCTTAGACTTTAAACCCTGGACCTGTAGATGCAAGACGTTTACATCCGCGCCAGAAAGATCCGGGTTGCCATCTTCGACGTCGACGGCGTGTTGACCGATGGCGGGCTCTATTACGCGGATTCGGGCGAGGAAATGAAGGCGTTCAGCGTTCACGACGGCCACGGCATCAGGATGCTCAGGGAAAGCGGCGTCGCGGCCGCGATCATCAGCGGCCGCGGCTCGCGCGCGCTCGAAGCGCGGTCGCGCAACCTCGGCATCGAGCTCCTGTACCAGGGCGTCGCGGAAAAGCTCGCGGCATTCAACGAGATCCTGGGGCGCTGCGGCGTCGGCGGCGAGGCGTGCGCTTTTGTCGGCGACGATCTCCCCGACCTGGCAGTGATGCAACGCTGCGGGCTCGCGGTTGCGGTCCCGGACGCCCCGGCGCCGGTGCGCCGGCGGGCACAGTATGTCACCCGCGCCCGTGGCGGGCGCGGCGCGGTCCGCGAGGTCTGCGAAATCATCCTGCACGCGCGGGGATGTCCCACTGCGCGGCCCGCGGGGTCCCCGACTCGATGAGCGGCACGGGCGCAACGCCATGACCCGAGGAAATTTCCCATCATGCGCAGCCGGCTGACGACCCTGGCGCCGCTCGTCCTGGCAGGCCTGCTGGCGGGCCTCACCTTCTGGCTCGACCGCTTCGCGCAGGGGCCGGAGCGGGACCTGGTCGGTCCGAGCCGCCATGACCCCGACTATATCGTTGAGAAGCTGTCGGGCTTGAGCCTGGGAGACACCGGGACCCCCAGCTACACCCTGTCGGCCGCGAAGCTGGTGCATTATCCGGACGATGACAGCACGCTGCTTACGGCGCCGAAGTTTGTGAGCTTCGGCTCGTCGAAAGCAACCGTGACGGTTACCGCGAACGAGGGTGTCGTGTCGGCCAGGGGCGATCACGTGTATTTCCAGGATGACGTCCGCGTCACACGCGCCGCGAACGAGAGCGCGAGCGAGCTGGTGATGCGCACCAGTTTCCTGCACGTGGTCCCGGACCATCATATCGCCCGGACGGACCGCTCGGTGACCCTGGTTGACGAAGCCAACACGGTCACCGCCGTGGGACTCGAGATGAACAATGAAACACGGGTGATCCGGCTGTTGTCCAAGGTGCGGGGCACGTATGAACCGAGCAAGCTACCGCGCGGGAATGCCGACCGCTGACCGGGATCGCTTCCGCGCTGCCCGCAATCGCGTGGTCGCGTACTGCTTCGTGGCTGCGCTTGCCGCGCCCGCGGCTGCCGAGAGAGCCGACCGCGACAAGCCGGTCAACCTGGAAGCCGACCGGGTCACCATCGACGATAGCAAACAGATCGCGCTGTTCGAAGGCAACGTCGTGCTGACGCAGGGCACGCTCCAGATCCGCGGCGACCGCATGCAGGTCCGCCAGGACCAGGAGGGATTTCGCCATGGCACCACCTGGGGCAGCCCCGCCCACTTCCGGCAGAAGCGGGAGGGATTCGACGAGTACATCGAGGGCTGGGCCGAGCGCATCGAATACGACGGGCGGGCTGAATCCATGCAGATGTTCAATGGCGCGCAGCTGAAGCGCGGCCAGGACGAGGTTCGCGGGAACTACATCTCCTACGATGCGAAGTCCGAGTTCTTCAAGGTCACCGGCGCGGGCACGGAAGCGGCGGCGAGCGGTTCCGAGGGTCGGGTGCGAGCGGTGATCCAGCCCAAGTCCAAGGACAAGCCGCCGGCGGGCGCGCCGGTCAGCCTCAAACCCGCAGATTCCCTCACCCCGCCTCGTGAAGAAACCGGGACCCGCGGAAAATAAGGTCGCGGACAACGCGGCCCATGCCGCGCCCGCGGCGCCCACGGCCGCCGCGTCGCCGCGCGCGGCCAACGAGCTGCGCGCCGAGCGCTTGCGGAAGCGCTATCGCTCGCGTGTCGTGGTTCAGAACGTCTCGCTGGAAGTACGCAGCGGCGAGGTCATCGGGCTGCTGGGGCCCAATGGGGCCGGCAAGACCACTTGCTTCTACATGATGGTCGGCCTGGTGCCGATGGATGGCGGGGAACTCTTTCTCGACGGCATCCGGCTCACCCACGCCCCGATGCACCGGCGGGCACGGCTCGGTCTGTCCTACCTGCCGCAGGAGGCTTCGATCTTCCGGCGCCTGACGGTCGCGGAAAACGTGCAGGCAGTGCTGGAACTGCACCACGGCGACCCCGAGGTGATCCGCGACAAGCTGGATGACCTCCTGCGCGATCTGAACGTCAGCCACCTGCGGGCGAGCCCCGCGGTGAGCCTGTCGGGCGGGGAGCGGCGGCGCGTGGAGATTGCGCGCGCCCTCGCCGCGGAGCCGCGCTTCATCCTGCTCGACGAGCCCTTTGCCGGGGTGGACCCGATCGCCGTGCTGGACATCCAGAAGATCATCGGGTTTCTCAGGACGCGCGGCATCGGCGTGCTGATCACGGACCACAACGTGAGGGAAACACTGGGTATTTGCGACCGCGCCTATATCATCAACGACGGATCCGTGCTCGCCTACGGCAAGCCGGAAGAAATCGTTTATAATGAAAGCGTAAGACGGGTTTACCTGGGAGAGCATTTTCGCCTCTAGCGCCGCTTCGGCGGTCTCTCCACCGGACGACCGGACGCCGGGGCAATCCGACCTTGCTGCCATGCATGGGATCGCGTTAGATAAGTCGAAGGGCGCAGGACGGATCCCTCCCCGATCCGGCCCCGAGCGCACCCGCGCAATCGAATGAAGCATTCACTCCAGCTCCGGCTGTCCCAGCACCTCACGCTCACGCCGCAGCTGCAGCAGTCGATCCGCCTGCTGCAGCTTTCGACGCTTGAGCTCAACCAGGAGCTCGAGCGCATCCTCCAGGAAAATCCCCTGCTCGAGCGCGAGGACGACGCGCGCGAGCCGCCGGCCACGGTCACGGAGACGGTTGCGCACGCCGCCGAGCCGGCGCCCGCGACCGACGACCCGGAGGGTGATGCCCCCGCTGCCGAGACCGACGGTGGCGCGGCGACTGCGCTCGACGACGCCCCGCTTCCCGGCTACCGCGATGATGCCGAGGACGGCGAGCACCAGCAGATTGCGGCCGAGGCCCCGACCCTGCGGACGCACCTGCTGTCGCAAATCTCGCTCACCAAGCTCTCCGCGCGGGACCACCAGCTGGTCGCGCTCCTGATCGATTCGCTGGATGACGACGGCTACCTCACGCAGGGCGTGGAGGAGCTCGCCGCGCTCCTGCCCCCTGAGCTGGAGGTTGACCTCGACGAGCTGCAGATCGCTTTGAGGCACCTGCAGCATCTCGAGCCGGCCGGCGTGGGTGCCCGCAGCCTCGGCGAATGCCTGGCACTGCAGCTCGCCGCGCTGCCGCAGGACACGCCGCATCTCGCCGAGGCGCTGGAGACGGCGAAGCATCACCTGGAAACGCTGGCCGCGCGCGATTTCAGCCGCTTGAAAAAGCTCCTGCACTGCGACGACGCGGCGCTGCGGGCGGTGCAGAAGCTGATCATCGGCCTGAATCCCAAGCCGGGGCGCAACTTCTCTTCCGAGGAAACGCGCTACGTGGTGTCCGACGTCATCGTGAAGAAGGTCAAGGGGGTCTGGCTGGCCGCCCTCAATCCGGACGCGATGCCGCGGCTGCGCATCAACCGCCTCTATGCCGAGATCCTGCAGCGCAATCGCGGCGCCGGGTCGCAGCAGCTCGCGAGCCAGCTGCAGGAGGCAAAGTGGCTGATCAAGAACGTGCAGCAGCGCTTCGACACCATCCTGCGCGTGTCGCAGGCAATCGTGGACCGGCAGCGGCATTTCCTCGAGCACGGCGAGGTCGCCATGCGCCCCTTGGTATTGCGCGAAATCGCGGACACGTTGAGCCTGCACGAGTCCACCGTCTCGCGGGTGACCACCCAGAAGTACATGCACTCGCCGCGCGGCATTTTCGAGCTTAAATACTTCTTCGGCAGCCATGTCACCACCGAGGCCGGCGGCGCCGCGTCCAGCACCGCGATACGCGCCTTGATCAAGCAGCTGGTCGCGGCGGAGAACGCGCGGCGGCCCCTGTCCGACGGTCAGATATCCGAAATCCTGTCGCAGCAGGGGATCGTGATCGCCCGCCGCACGGTCGCGAAGTACCGCGAGTCCCTGCAGATACTTCCAGCCAACCTGAGGAAATCACTCTAGGAACCCAGCATGAACCTGCAACTGACCGGGCATCATGTCGAGATCACGCCCCCCATTCGCGAGTACGTTTCGAGCAAGCTGGAGCGCATCACCCATCATTTCGACCATCTGATCGAGGTCAACGTGATCCTCACCGTGGAGAAGCTGCTGCATAAGATCGAGGCCAACGTGCACCTGCGGGGCAAGGACATTTTCTGCGAGAATACGGACGCCGACATGTACGCCGCGATCGACGGCCTGGTGGACAAGCTCGACCGGACCATGATCAAGCACAAGGAAAAGTCCCTCGAGCGCCGCCACGACGGCAGGCCGCTCAAGCACCGCGGCGCCCGCTGACGGATGACTGGCGTCCGCCCGATTCCCGCATCCCCCATGAATCTGATCGCCAAGCTCCTCCCGCTGCAGAACGTGATGCTCGACCTCGAGATCGGCAGCAAGAAGCGCCTGTTCGAGCAAGTCGGCCTGCTGTTCGAGAACAACCACCAGATCGCGCGCAGCCAGGTCTTCGACAGTCTCTTCGCCCGCGAGAAGCTGGGATCGACCGGCCTCGGCCGCGGCATCGCCATCCCCCATGGCCGGGTCAAGGGGCTGAAGGAGGCGCTCGGCGCACTGGTGCGCACGAAGCAGGGAATCCCGTTCGACGCCCCCGACGGCCAGCCGGTGGAGCTCATCTTCGTGCTGCTGGTGCCGGACCGCGCCACCGACGTGCACCTCCAGCTGCTGTCGGAGCTGGCGCAGATGTTCAGCGACAAGGCGTTCCGCGAGCAGATGCGGGCCGCGGTGGCCGCGGCGGAGATGCACCAGCTGATCACCAACTGGCAGCCCCATGGCGCAGGTCAGCATAGCCCGGTTGTTTGAGGACAATCGCGAGAAGCTGAAGCTCGAGTGGGTTGCCGGGCGCAACGGCGGCGCCAAGTTGCTCAACAGCGAGCTCACCAAGGACTCCTCGCGGGGCCTGATCGGCCACCTCAATTTCATCCATCCCAACCTGATCCAGGTCCTGGGCGCCTCGGAAGTCTCCTACCTCAACGGCCTGGACGGCGCGGGCTGCCGCTCACAGCTCGCCACGACCGCGACCCAGGAGCTCGCCTGCTTCATCGTCGCGGGCGATGAGCCCCCGCCGCAGCCGCTGGTGGAGATCGCTGAATTACGGGCGATCGCTCTCTTCCGTTCGCCGGTGCCGAGCGTCGAGCTGATGTGGATGCTGCGCCCCTACCTCGCGCGGGCGCTGGCGGAGAGCAGCACCACCCACGGGGTCTTTCTCGACGTGCTCGGCATGGGGGTGCTGATCACGGGCGACTCGGGCGTGGGCAAGAGCGAGCTCGGGCTGGAGCTGATCAGCCGCGGCAGCGGGCTCATCGCCGACGACGTCGTCGAGCTCTACCGCATCGGCCCGGAAACCGTCGAAGGGCGTTGCCCGGTGCTGTTGCGGGACTTCCTGGAGGTGCGCGGCCTGGGCGTGCTCAACATCCGCACCATATTCGGCGAAGCGGCGCTGCGCCCCCGCAAGAATTTGAAGCTTATCGTCCACCTGGAGAAGCCCGCCGGCGCCGAAGGCGTGCCGCTGGAGCGGCTGCCGCTCAAGCCCGGCTCGGAGCCGGTCATGGGCGTGGATATCCGCAAGGTCACGATACCGGTGGCGGCCGGCCGCAATCTCGCGGTGCTCACCGAAGCGGCGGTGCGCAACACCGTGCTGCAGCTGCGCGGCTTCGACAGCACGCAGGAGTTCGTGAGCCGCCAGTCCCATCAAATGCAAAAGCGTGATGGGTGACGAGTATCACGCATCACTCATCACCCCTTTCCGCAGAATGCAGCTGATCCTGATCACCGGCCTCTCCGGCTCGGGCAAGAGCGTCGCCCTCAACGTGCTCGAGGACGCGGGCTATTACTACGTGGACAACCTGCCCGCCAGGCTGCTGCCGCAGACCGTGGGCCACCTGGCGGGAGCCGGCCATCCCCGCGTCGCCTTGAGCGTGGAATTGCGGAGCCCCGAGGCGCTTACCGAACTGCCGCGGCAGCTCGCCGATTTCCGCGCCGGCGGCCACGACGTGCGGTTGCTGTTCCTGGAGGCGAAGACCGACACGCTGATCAAGCGCTTCTCCGAAACGAGGCGGCGCCACCCGCTTTCGGACGGCGGGCTGACGCTGACCGAGTGCATCGAGCGCGAGCGCGGACTGCTGGCGGGGCTCGCGGATCTCGCGGACCGCGTGGATACCAGCGATCTCGGACCCAACACGCTGCGCAACTGGATCAAGGATTTCGTGGGCGTTCCGGCCACCGGCCTGACGCTGCTGTTCGAGTCGTTCGGCTTCAAGCACGGGGTGCCGCTCGATGCCGACCTGGTATTCGACGTGCGCTGCCTGCCCAACCCCAATTACGATCCACGCCTGCAGCCGCTGACCGGCCGCGACCGGGCCGTGATCGAGTTTCTCGAATCCGACGCGCAGACGCGGAAGATGCTCGAGGACATCCGCCGCTTCGTCGCCGACTGGCTGCCCGCCTTCGACCGCGACAACCGCAGCTACCTCACCGTCGCGATCGGCTGTACCGGCGGGCGGCATCGCTCGGTTTACTTCGCCGAGCGGCTCGCCGCCGCTTTCCGCGGCCGATCCCAGGTGCTGGTCCGGCACCGCGAGATCAAGGCGTGAATCCTGATACGTGAATCGTGAATCGGGAACAACAGGTCCGGTGCGTCTTCGAATCACGAATCACAAATCACGAATCACTTTCCAGCGACCGTGACGACCGATCCCCTGCAGGAAGTTTTCATATTCCCCTTGAACACCGTGCTGTTCCCGGAGGGGGTGCTACCGCTCAAGGTATTCGAGCAGCGCTATGTCGAGATGACCAAGGCGTGCCTGCGCGACGCGCGCCCCTTCGGCGTGTGCCTGATCCGCGAGGGCCGCGAGGTGGGGACGGCGGCGGTGCCGGAGCCGGTCGGCTGCTTTGCCACCATTGAGAGCTGGGACATGCCGCAGCTCGGGCTGTTTCACCTGGTCGCGCGCGGCGGCGGGCGCTTTCGCATCCGCGAGATGCGGGTCGCGTCCAATCACCTGATCTCGGCGGGGGTCGAACCGATACCGCCCGATGACAGCGGGCACGACGTGGAACCCCTGTGCCGGGAAGTCTTGCAGGCGATCATAGAGAAGGTCGGCGCCGAGCGCTTTCCGTCGCCGCTGCGCCTGGGGGACGCCGCGTGGGTTGGATACCGGCTGGCCGAGGTGCTGCCGCTCGAGGCGCGCGCGAAGCAGGAGCTCCTGGAGATGACCGATACTGCCGCGCGGCTCGAACGGTTACGGGCACTGCTCGCGCAGCCGGGACTCGCAGCCGCGCGGGATGAGGCGTGAGGTGATCAGAGCGCGGCGAGAATGCGCCGCACGGGCGCCGGAATCGCCGCGCTGCGCGCCTCCTCCAGCGGCAACCAGATCACCCCCGGCTCGGACGCGTCGGGCACGAGCGCCGAAACCCGGAGGCGTAGCGGCTGGATGTCCAGCTTGAAATGGGTGAAGCCGTGGGCAATCCTGGGCAGCGCTTCGACTTCGATGACGTGCGCGCCGAACCGCTTGAGGCAATGCGCCCCGATATCGGTCTTCGGCCCGGATTCCGGCAGGCACCACAAGCCGCCCCAGATTCCCGCCGGCGGGCGCTTCTCCAGCAGGACCTCGCCCGCGCGCGCCAGCACCAGCATGGTGGTTCGCTTGTGCGGCAGGCGTTTGCGCGGGCGCCGCGCCGGCAGCTTGCCGGTCCAGCCTCTCTGGTACGCGATGCAGGCGCCGTGCACCGGGCACACGGTGCAGCGTGGCTTGCCGCGCATGCAAACAGCGGCCCCGAGATCCATCAGACCCTGCGTATAGGCCTCGATATTGCGCCGCGGCAGCAGCCGCTGCGCTTCACGCCATAGACGGTCCACGACCTTCCCGTCCCCGCCGTAGCCCTTGACGCCCCGATATCGCGCCAGCACGCGCTTGACATTGCCGTCCAGGATCGCGTGCCGCTTGCCATACGCGAACACGCAGATCGCCGCGGCGGTCGACCGCCCCACGCCCGGCAGCGCCGCGACGTCGTCAAAGCGCCGCGGAAAGCGTCCGCCGTGCTCCGTCGCGATCACCTGGGCCGCGCGGTGCAGGTTGCGCGCGCGCGAGTAGTAGCCGAGCCCGCTCCACAGCCGCAGCACGTCGTCGAGGGGCGCCGCGGCGAGCGCAGCGGCGTCGGGGAAGCGCGCGAGAAAACGCAGATAATAGGGAATGACGGTCGCGACCTGGGTCTGCTGCAGCATGATCTCGGCGAGCCAGATCGTGTAGGGGTCGCGCGTGCCCTGCCAAGGGAGATCGTGGCGCCCGTGCTTCTTCTGCCAGGCAATTACGTTCGCGGCGAAATTTGTCATCACTCGCCGCCTATCGTGACCCGTGACTCGTGACCCGTGATCTTGGTCGCTGCGGTCAGCGGCCGAAGAGACCCCGCAACGCGTCGCGCGTGCTGCCTGGCTTCGCGGCGTCCTTGTCAGCGGAGTCCTTCGCCGCGCCGCCGCTGAGGCGCTTCTGCAACTCGTCGGTCAGCCGCCGCTTCGCGGTATCCGTCGCCGCCCGGCCGAAGTCGAGCTTGTAGGACGGCGCCGCGAGGGGGCCGGACACGCGCACCGGGACGGTCACGCCCCGGAGGTCTTCGATCTCACGCCCACCCTGCCCCTTGCTCGTGCCGACGATGGATGCCTTGATCAGGTAGTTGAGGCTGTCCGCGCCGATATTGATCTCGCCCTCGCCGCCCACGCGCAGCAGCGGGGACTTCATGTCGAGATCGTTGTTGCGCGCGACACCGTTCGCGATCTTGAATGTTGCGGTGAGCTCCGAGAAATCGGTCTTCTGGCCCTTGTCCGCGGCCTGCGTCTGTTCCCCGCGCAGCGCGCCGAGCCGTGCCTTGGCATCGCGGATCGAGCCCGCGATGTCGATCCCCTTGATCGCGCCGTCGGCGAGCTTGAGCGACGCGCTGCCGTTCAGCGCCTCCTTCAGCGCGCTCACGGTATTGCCTTGTGAAGTGACATCGGCCGATACGTCGCCCTTGCCCTCCAGGATGTCGCTGTCCGCGAGGTCTCTCACGAGCGGCCCGATGTTGATGCCGTTGAACCGGTGCCGCACCGTGAACGTCGGCGTCGCCGGCGCAGCATTGATGGTGATCGCGCTCGCGAGCTTGCCCTGGTAGAAGTCCGCCGTGACCGGGTTGAGATCCACCCGCCCGCCGTTCGCCTTGACCGCGAGCCGGACGTTGGAGCCCTTGACGTTGCTCGCCTTGAACGAGCCGATCTTCAGCGTGCCGTCGGCGCGCAGCGCGCGCAGTCCGGACAGGTCAAAGCGCTGTTCCGGCCCGCTTGGCGCCGGCTTCTGCTTCGCGCCAGCCGGCGCGGACGCGAGGTAGCGGTCCACGTCCAGCCGGTCCAGCTCTGCGTCGAAGCTGATGGCGGGCGCCGCAAATCCGTCCGCACCGAGCCGCGCCTTGAAGCTGCTCTCGCCGAACTTGCCCGCAAGCTGCGCCTGCACGCGCTCCTTGGCCCCGTCGAGCGTCGCATTCCCGGCGGCGCTGAAGGCGAGGTCCTTGAGGTCCGCCGCCGCGCCCTTCACTTCCAGTGCAAGGTCGTCCAGCGCCGCAGATTGCCGCCCCGGATCGAAGGTGAGCCGCGTTTTCAGCGTGGTGAGCAGGTCGAGCTTGGGCTTGTCACCTCGCGCATGGAGCGAGAGCTCGACGCGCCCGGGGACGCCCGGCGCGATCCGCCCGGTCTTCAGGTTCACATTCGAGAGCGTAACCTTCGTCCCCGCCGCCTGGTCGGCATAGGCAATCGTGGCGTTCGCGACGTCCAGGCCCGCGACATCCACCTTGAAGTCCGGCCCCGCGCCCTTCGTGGCAGGTGCCTGCCTCGCGGCGGGTGCGCCGGCGAGATCATCCACGTTGAGCTTTCCGTCCCTCCCCTTCACGACATTGACGCGCAGCCCCCTCACCCGGACCGTGTCCACGACTGCCTGCCTTGATAACAGCGGCATCAATTTCAAGGAGACGTGCACCTGCTCCACGGCCGCGAACTCCCGGTCGCTCGCGCGCTCCGACAGCGATGCCTTGCCGATCTTGGCGCCGATGCTGGGCCAGAACGAGAGCCCGATGTCACCCTCGAGCTTCAGCGTGCGCTGGGTCTGTTCCTTCACCGCTTGCACGATTTGCGGCTTGTATTGATTGGGGTCGAACGTGGCAGCGATATAGG
>DASWIC010000172.1:0-16780 GCA_036397875.1 Burkholderiales bacterium | reverse complement strand
CTCAGCCTGAAGCAAGTCATCAAGTTTGCGCACAAGCTCGATGACGCCTACTGCGTCGCCTCGGGCAAGGGCTTCCGCTTGAAGGACTACGAGCCCGCCGATACCGGCAAGCTGGGGAAGGAAGACAAGCCGCGCGCGAGGCAGGCGCTCAGGCTCGGCATCGAGCAACTCGCGGCGCTTCAGCACTTGCTGTACGCGCAGGACCGCTGGTCGGTGCTGCTCATATTCCAGGCGATGGACACCGCCGGCAAGGACAGCGTCATCAAGCACGTCATGTCGGGCGTCAACCCCCAGGGCTGCCAGGTTGCGTCATTCAAAGCGCCATCGCCGGAGGAGCTCGACCACGATTACCTGTGGCGCTGCATGAAGCACCTGCCCGAGCGCGGGCGCATCGGCATCTTCAATCGCTCCTACTACGAGGAAGTCCTGATCGTGCGCGTGCACCCGGAGCTGCTGGTACGCCAGAAGCTGCCGGAATCGCTGGTAAGCAAGCGCATCTGGAGCGAGCGCTACGAGGACGTCCGCAATTTCGAGCGTTACCTCAGTCGCAATGGCACGGTGATCCGCAAGTTCTTCCTGAACATCAGCCGGGGCGAGCAGAAGCGCCGGTTCCTGGAGCGCCTCGACGAGCCGGAGAAGAACTGGAAATTCTCCACTGCCGACGTGCGTGAGCGCGCGCACTGGAAGGGCTACATGGAGGCGTACGAGGAGATGATCCGGGAGACGGCGACGGACTACGCGCCGTGGTACGTGGTGCCGGCGAACAACAAATGGTTTACGCGCATCGTGGTCGCCGCCGCGGTCATCGATGCGCTCGCCTCGCTCGACCTCCACTACCCGAAAGTGGACAGGCGCAAGCGGCGGGAGCTCGCCGAAGCGCGCAGGCTCCTGATGTCGGAGTAGCCTCATGCCATTGAAGACCGTCAGCGGCAAGCACGCCGACCCGCGCAAGGGGCGCGGCGCCGGCATCAATCCCGAGGGCCGCTTCGAGACCGTCGTGCGCGAGACGTTCGACGACGGGTGGAATACAACGCCGGACGACGAGCTGCCGCCGCTCAAGACCCACGTCACCGTGGAGCGCGTGAGCAGCATCATCTCGCGCAACGACTCGCCCGACATCCCGTTCACCCAGTCCATCAACCCATATGCTGGATGCGAATGCGGATGCTCGTACTGCTACGCTCGTCCCTCGCACGCTTACCGTAACCTCTCGCCGGGGATCGATTGGGAGACGCGGCTCTTCGCCAAGGTGAACGCCGCTGAGAAGCTGCGCGAGGAGCTCTCGCGTCCGGGCTACCGGTGCGAAGTGATCTCGATCGGCGCCAACACCGACCCCTACCAGCCGATCGAGCGGGAGCACAGAATTACGCGCGGCATACTGGCGGTGTGCGCCGAGTTCAACCAGCCGATCGGCATCGTCACCAAGAACGCCATGGTCGAGCGCGACCTCGATCTCCTCGCGCCGATGGCGAAGAAGAATCTCGCCAACGTCTTCATCTCGGTCAATAACCTCGACCACGATCTCGCGCGCAAACTCGAGCCGCGTTGCTCGGCGCCCGCGAGGAGGCTCCAGGCGATGAAGACGCTGAGCGAGGCGGGCGTGCCGGTGGGGGTGCTGTGCGCGCCGGTGATCCCGTTCCTCACCGATCACCAGATCGAGCCGGTGCTGGAAGCGGCGTGGGCGCACGGCGCGCGCCAGGCGGGCTACGTGCTGATGCGGCTGCCGTGGGAGGTGAAGGACCTCTTCAAGGACTGGCTCGAGCGGCACTATCCATTGAAGGCGAAGCACGTGATGAGCCGGGTGCACGCGATGCGCGGCGGGCGCGACAACGACCCCAACTTCGGCAGCCGCATGCGCGGCTCCGGCGAGCTGGCGGCGCTGCTCGCGCAGCGCTTCAAGAAGGCCTGCGAGCGGCTCGGTTTCAACTCGCGCGAGCGCAATCGCAATCTCGACACGACGCGATTCCGCCGTCCGGAGCGGTCCGGGCAGCTCGCGCTGTTTGCGGACGAGTAACGAGCAACGAGGGACGATGAAGAACGAGGTCAAGCTCTACGTCGGCGAGTCGCTCGGGAAGTACGGCTTCCCGGACGGGCACCCGTTCGGGCCGGACCGGCAGGACGCCTTCTGGAAGGAGGCGGTGAAGCAGGGGCTCGACAAACGCGCGGCGCTCACCGATCCGCGCATGGCGGTCCAGGAGGAACTGCACCGCTTTCACACGCCCGAGCACGTCGCATGGGTGAAGGAGAAATCCGAGGAGGGCCACGGCGCGATCGACTACGGCGATACTCCGGCGTGCCCGGGCATCTATGAAGCGGCGGCAACGGTGGCGGGCTCGGCGCTGCACGGTCTCGACACGATCATGAGCGGCGGGGCGGTGCGCACCTTCCAGCCGATCGGCGGGCTGCACCATGCGCGCCGCGGGAGCGCGGCCGGATTCTGCGTGTTCAACGACGTCGGCGTCGTGATCGACACGCTGCGGAGCCAATTCGGCGTGAAGCGCATCGCCTACGTGGACATCGACGTCCATCACGGCGACGGGCTCTACTACCCGTACGAGGACGATCCGGATCTCATCTACGCCGACATCCACCAGGACGGGCGCACGCTCTATCCGGGCACGGGCCACGCGCACGAGACCGGGAAGGGCGCGGCAAAGGGCACCAAGCTCAACGTGCCGCTTCTGCCCGGCATGGGCGATCGCGAGTTTCTCAAGGTGTGGGAGGCGGTCGAGGCGCACGTGCGCGGGGGGAAGCCCGATTTCATCCTGTTCCAGTGCGGCGCCGACAGCCTCGCGGGCGATCCGCTGGCGATGCTTCAATACACGCCGGCGGCGCATGCGCACGCGGCGCGGCGCCTGTGCGCGGTGGCGAACGAGATGACCGGAGGGCGCATCATGGGCTTCGGCGGCGGGGGCTACCACCGGGGGAATCTCGCGGCGGCGTGGTGCGCGGTGCTGGACGAGTTCCTGAAGGCTTGAGGAAAGGCTTAACGCCAAGCAAAGACAGGAACAAGATCAATAAGGGAGCTGCCAGGACCGTCACAAACAGCGAAGACCGACCGGATCAACGTCTGAATTCACCGGACTGCGCGGCTTTTTTGCTCGGGTCCGGTTTCACCCGGAAGATACCTCTGACCAGCCGGACCTGGCCTTCCTCAAGACTGCGTCGCGCGTTGCTCGCCTTTTGCGCGAGATTGTCGACGAACACCGCCAAACCCAGCTGTCCCGGCGCAGCGGGCGTGGCGTTTGCGGCAGTTCTGCTCAAATGAACGTCGCTGGTATCCTCGAAGAGCTCAGCGATGAACCCGGTCTCGCCGAGAACGGATCGCATTTCTTCGGCAGTGACCAGGAAGTTGTCGGCAGGGTCGGTGGCCCACGGCAGCGGAAAATAGGATGTAGCCGCTTCCCCGGCAGCCATCTCCTGGAAGGCGTACCGGCCGCCCGGCTTGAGGACCCGGTAGATCTCCCCGTAGAGCTTGCGCTTGTCCGCGATGTTCATGCCGACATTCTGCATCCAGACGACATCAAACGAATCCTCGGGAAAGGGCAGGTCGAGAGCGCTGCCCTCGTGCACTTTGATTCGGTCGTCAAGGCCGGTCAGCCGATTTAGCAGTACCGCGCCGGCGCAGAAATCGGACGACAATTCGAGGCAGTCGACGCGGCAGCCGAGCGCGGAACCGAGCAGCCGGGCGGGACCGGCCAGCCCGGCTCCAATGTCGAGAACGCGATCCTCGGCCCGAATCTGCGCGAGCTCCTGCAACTCGCGTGAAGCGCGGAGTCCGCCCGTGTGGAAATGATCAAGCGCCCCTAGCGCCTCGGGCGAAAGGCGTTGCTCGGGATCCAAGCCGGCCGCGCGGATGGCCGCCAAGATTCGCGCCTCGATGTCGCGGGCCGAATAGTGTGTTTCCAGTCCGGCCATAAGCAACTCCTCCTCAAAATCCGTCGTGTTCGGCATGCGCCGATTGCATGCCACAGGCCCAACGTTTGAGTTCAGGCTGCGGCCCGTCAGGGACGTCGGCCTGCAGCGGATGGTCAGCCCACCCGCACGGACTCATTTTTTGCTCTTGATTGACGCGTAACCCTGCAGACCGCCCGCGATGGAGCTGACATTGGTGTAGCCAAGATCCTGGAGCTGTGCGGCAGCCAAGGAGCCGCGATTGCCGCCGTTGCAATAGCAGACAATTGGCGCATCTTTGTCAGGAACCATAGCAGCGATCTGGTCTGCAAGTGTGCCCATGCTGATGTTGACCGCACCTGGCACATTCGCTTTTGCGTGCTCATCTGGCTCTCGAACATCGATGACAACTGCGCCGGTCGCAACGTGTTTGTCTACCTGCGCGGGATCTATCTGAGGTACGCGCGCTTTGGCTTCCGCCGCCTTTCGCAAGAACTCCTCATCGTGGTGGTCCATATCATTTACTCCCAAGAACAATGCACAAGAGTAAGGGGGGCTAGCGTTCACGCCCACCGGCGCGCCGAGTACGATGCTTGATGATGGCACGCCGCATGCGGCGCGTCCGGGTGGGGCGTGGGGTTAGAAGGCGCTACTTCGCGCGACGAGCAGCGTCAAGGGCGATGCCGACAAAGACGAGCACGACGGCAAGCATGACGATAGCGGCGAGAGTTTCCATGGCTATAGCTTCCCAATCTGTTCTATACGGCGCTCGATCTGGCGATGCAGAATCACGATGCCGGTGGTCAAAACGATAACCCCAACGATGGCAAGTGCCCCACTGAGTGGACCGGCACTATCAGCCGTTGAAACCAGCCAGCCCACCAAACTGATATCCGTTACGACCATGATACCTTGCCAAAATTTGAGATAGGCGACTTGTTCCTTGAGGCGATCGAGTTCGGGCACATTTCCTCCCCCGGCTAAGCCTCTGGTACTAGCATACATCAAACCCGTGGGAGGCGCCTTCTAACGTAAAGTAGTTGGATCAAAAACCGCTTTGCAAACCGGCATTGTGCGTGTGACGTTGTCATCCTTCAAGCGCGTCAGGGCGTTATTGCGGAAAGCGGCATAAAAATTCACGAGCAGAGCCAGGAGGCCTGATGGATCAGAAGGACACCCCGCTCATGGGGGCTCCGGCCCCAGCGCAACCACGGTTGTTGGACCAGGTGCGCAACGCGATTCGACGCCGTCATTACAGCTATCGGACGGACCAGGCCTACGTCCATTGGATAAAACGCTTTATCCACTTTCACGGTGTACGCCATCCACGAGAGCTGGGTGAGGCTGAAGTAACCGCGTTTCTCAACAGCCTCGTCGCGAGCCGTGGCCTGGCGGCCGCTGGACTGGCTTGACGGGCTCGCGCGCGCCAAGCGGCCGGCACGGGTCCCTACGGTGCTGACCGCTACGGAGGTGCTGCATCTGCTGGCCGGCCTCGAGGGCGCGAAGTGGTTGATGGCAAGCCTTCTTTACGGCGCCGGTCTGCGGCTGCGGGAGTGCTTGAAGTTGCGGGTGAAGGACGTGGACTTCGAGTATCGGCAGATCGTCGTACGTGATGCTAAAGGGGGCAGAGATCGAGTGACGATGTTACCCGAGTCGGTGATCGAACCGCTCAAGCTGCACTTGGCGCGGGTGAAGGTGCTGCACGAGCGCGATCTCGCCGCGGGTTATGGCGATGTCGAGTTGCCCGATGCGCTCGCGCGCAAGTACCCGCGCGCCGCATACGAATGGGCCTGGAAATTCGTATTCCCGGCATATCGGTACTCGACCTGTCCGCGCACCGGGGTGATCAGGCGTCATCACGTATTCGAAGACGTATTGATTCGCGCGGTGAAACAAGCCGCACGCGCGGCGGGCATCAACAAGCACGTGAGCTGCCATACCCTTCGACATTCGTTCGCCACGCATCTGCTGGAAAACGGCTACGACATCCGGACGGTGCAGGAACTTCTGGGCCACCAGAGCGTGGAGACTACGATGATCTACACGCACGTCATGAACAAGGGCGGGCGCGGCGTAAAAAGCCCGCTCGATTCCGGAGGGGCCGGCGCGCCGCCAGTCGCGCGGGATGTCGCTGTGGAGTACAGCGTTTCCGCCAGGGCAGGCTAGCCGCGGTTTGTGGCCAGCCGTCCGCGAGTCGAATCACGACTCACGACTCACGACTCACGAATCACGATTCACGCCGTTACGCGTAGCGGGATGTCAGTCAAGCAGCCGCAGCACCCGACGCGCCGCGGCGATGTGGCCGTCGCGCGCGAAGCGCTCGTGGTTTTCTTCCACCTCGGACGGCTCGTAGCGGTAGCTCACCATCATGCCGTAGGACTGGTCCATGCCGTGGCCGGATGTGTCGGCGAGCCAGTAGAGCCGGCTCACGAGCGCCCCGTTGCTGAGGTGGAAGTGCGCGACCGGATCGAGCGGCTGCCGGCCTGACTTCTCCTGCAGCAAATAGCGCGCGGCGAGCTTTTCCATGGGTTCCCGCAGCGCCTCGCCGAGCCGCGTGTCGGAAGGCCACTCCGGCCGAGCCAGCGCGTCGCGGAGCGCGTGTGCCCGCTCCGGGTGGCCCAGCACCGCAGCGAATTTCGCGGTTTCCGCTTCCGGCAGCAGGGCGCGATTCTCGGCGAGCGCCCGGTCGAGCCACTTGCGGAAGCCGGGCAACGGCGAGAGCGTGGCGAAAGCATTGAGGCGCGGCAGGTCCCGCCGCAGGTCCTCGATCACGCGCTTCAGCAGCAGGCTGCCGAGGCTCACCCCGCGCAGGCCCTTCTGCGTATTCGAGATCGAATAGAAGACGGCCGTATCGGCGGTGCGGGGATCCTGCACGGGCGCCCCCTGGTCGAGCAGGAGCTGCACGCTGGCGGGCAGGCCCCGGGCGAGCGCGATCTCGACGAAGATCAGCGGCTCGTTCGGCATCCGCGGGTGGAAGAAGGCGTAGCAGCGGCGGTCGGTGTCGAGGCGGTTCCGCAAATCGTTCCACGACTGGATCGGATGCACCGCCTCGTAGGCGATCAGCTTCTCCAGCACGAGCGCCGGTGAGTTCCAGGTGATGCGCCGCAATTCGAGAAAGCCCGGGTCGAACCAGCTCTCGAGCAGGCCGTCGAGCTCGACCTTCAGCACTTCGAGCGCCGGCGCCTTCGGCAGCGCCTCCAGGAGATCGGCGCGCAGGTCCACCAGGAACTTCACGCCCTCGGGCAACAGGTTGAACTGGGTGAAGAATTTCGCGCGGGGGGCGTTGAGCGCAACGCGCAGCCGCGCCTCCGCGCGCGAGAGTGCGGCATCGTCTGCCGCGGCCTGCATCGCCGCGATAGCCGTTTCCAGCTCCTCGCGATGGGGCGCGAACTCGTGCGTGATGAGATCGAGGATTTCGACGCGCTGCGCGAGGCCCGCGCCGCGGTAGATCGTCGCGATTCGCTCGGCGCGCTCGCGTGCCGAAGCTTCGCCGCGCTGGCCCCGGCTCGCCTCGAGCAGGGGCTTCACCTCGTCGAGGATGCGCGTGCTCCCGCGGTCCGCTTCGTCCGCCCCGGCCCCCGGCAGCACCGCGGCGGCGAGCCGCTTCCACCAGTGACGCATGCGCTCGAATGCCGAGAGCGGGCTGGGGGTCGTTGTGGCCTGGCTCGATCTCATGATGTTCCGAATCTGCGCCTGGGCTGGATGGTAACCCGGTCGCGTTACACTAGGGCGAAATCCCATGCAGACTTTGAGATAGATCAATCGGTTGGACCGCCCATGCGCCTGAGCGTTCTGGACCAGGCGCCCGTCATCAGCGGGCACACGCCGGCGCAGGCCGTCCACGAGACGATCCGGTTGGTGAAGGCAGCCGAGCAGCTGGGCTTCCACCGTTACTGGCTCGCCGAACATCACTTAATTACCGCGCTTGCCGACCCCTGTCCAGAGATACTGCTCGCACGCGTCGTAGCAGAAACCTCCCGGATACGGATGGGAACGGGTGGTGTCCTGCTGCCGTATTACAGCCCGCTCAAGGTGGCGGAACAGTTCCGGATGCTGGAGGCACTGTACCCCGGGCGCCGAGCATTTCCCGGAGCAGGAGATGCAGGAGCAGTTCCGGGCCGATGAGTTGATGGCGATCACTATCACCGGCGATTACGACAGCCGGTTGAAGTCCTACGAGCTGCTGGCTGCGGCGTTCAGCCTGGATGCGGGATGACGGCCCCCGTTCTGTTGCAGGGCCGGGATATCGCGGGGCATACTGGAATACCGGTATGCCCTTTTCCTTCATGCGGACGCTGCGCAACTGCGTGCTCGCCCTGATCGGTGCCGCGTCATCCGCTGCTCCGGGGGCGGCGCAGGCGCAGGTCCAGAGCGGATTCGAGCCGCAGCGCAAGCGCATGGTGGAGGAGATCGCGGCGCTCACGCGCGAGACGCGCTTCGAAACCGGGCGCGCCAGCCTGTCGGAGCGCGTCATGAGCGCGATGGCGAAAGTACCGCGCCACGAGTTCGTCCGCGCGAGCGATCGGCACAATGCCTACGCCAATCGCCCGCTGCCGATCGGCATGGGCCAGACCATCTCGCAGCCCTTCATCGTTGCGCTGATGACCGACCTCATGGAGGTCGGACCCGGCGACCGGGTACTGGAGGTCGGCACCGGCTCGGGCTACCAGGCGGCGCTGCTGGGCGAGCTGGCCGGCACGGTCTACACCATCGAAATCGTCGAGCCGCTCGCGCGTGAGGCCGCGGAACGGCTAAAGCGCCTCGGCTACCGCAACGTCGAGACGAAAACCGGCGATGGCTACCGCGGCTGGCCCGAGCACGCGCCGTTCGATGCGATCATGGTGACGGCCGCGCCGCGCGAGGTGCCGCAGCCGCTGATCGACCAGTTGAAGCCCGGCGGCCGGCTGATCGTGCCCGTCGGCGGCCAGGCGGCGGGGCAATCGCTGCTGCTGATCGAAAAGCAGCCCGACGGGAGAATCACGCGCCGCAATATCCTGGCGGTGCGCTTCGTGCCCCTCACGGATAAATCAGGAAAGCAGCAGTAAACGCATCCATCCAGAGGCGGTGCTTTGAACTGCGTGATTCGTGACAGGTGATTCGAGACGAGTAACGAATAGCGGGGGCTACGGAAGCTTTGCGACGAGATCCTGAGCCGTACGCTCGAGCACCGCGCGCTGCATGACCGGCTCCTCGGTCACCGTCTCATGGGAGACGCGCATTTCCTGCATGGCTTCCCACGCGACCGTTCCATCGTTGCTGTCCCAGATCTGGAAAAACAACCGGACGTGCGCGTACTGCGTTTCCACGATGCGGATGCCGAAAACCCCGAAGCGCTCCTTCGATCCCTGTGCGAAGCCCTGCAGCTTGAGTTGTGCGAGATAGCGGGTCCCGGTCGCCGCACCCACGCGCCGCAGCACCTCGCGGGAGAGCAGGCCCGTGTCGCGGTAGTCGTCATACATCCTCTTGTAGTCGTCGGCGAGTCCCGCCTTGTTGACGGCGCCCAGCGTTTCGGCAAGCGACACGACCCGGAGGCTTTGCCGCTCACGCTTGACCACGTCGGCGAAAATGAACGCCACTGCCTGCTTTTCCTGCTCCTGGCCGGTGACGGTCGACGGCGTGAGGAATGCGATCCCGGATGCCTCGAGATCGCCGGGCCGCAGCGCAATCTGGTGCTGCTGCAGGGTGGGATACGTCTGGGTGCATCCGGCCAGCGCGAGGACAAACGCCGCCAGCGCCGGCGCGATCCGTGCGCACGCGGGTGAGTCCAGCATATTTCGCCGTACGCGTGTCGCCATCAACTTCTCCGTTACCTCTGGATTGTGAACTCCGGATTCCGGGGCCGGGCCAACGGAACCGGATTCTACACGGCAGTTACTTCGCGTGCGGCAACGCGCGCTCAGAAGCGGTAGCGCACTCCGAACCGCAAGCCGAGGCCCTGGAGCCGGAGCGGACTCGGGCTTGCGAGGTCGCCGGAGAGCACGTCGTAGCTGACCGCCCAGCTCGGTGTGAGCCAGTGCAGGCCGGTGAAGGAGAGCTGGCGTGGGTAGGGAATGGTGGGGTCGAGCGCGGGGGCGTACGTTTCCATGTCCCGGCCCAATGCGAGCCCGAACAAACTCACCGCGCTGTGCTGGTAGCCGAGCCGCAACTGATAGCCGGGCGCATGGGCTGTCCCCGGCCCGGTGGACGGCGCAAGCGCGTACCCGGTCGCAGGCGGGGTGTCGCCCGGCGCGCCGACGTCCACATCGTACACCCGATACTTGATTCCGACACTCAGCGCCCTGGAATCGGTCAGCGTAGTACGCACTTCGCCCGCCAGCGCGTACTGGCGCGGTGCAAGCACCGATTCCGGAATGTAGCCCGCCTCGAGCGACGACCCCCACCCGCGCGGAAACACGTAGGCCACGCCGCCGTACGTTTCCGCCGGAGCCAGACCGCTGCGAGTCAGTTCGCGCGTGCCGCCGAAAAGAGTGAAATTGGAAGTCTCGCGGGTCTGCCGGAGGGCTCTGGCTTCTTCGCCGGACGGAGTATCCGCGCCAGGTCCGGTTTCGTGTCTGAGCCCCAATCCGGCAAGTTCGAAGGATTGCCGGGCCTGCGCACCGCAGGTCAGGGGCAGCAGCGCGCCAATCAGCGTGATGGCTGTAAGTGTGAGTCCGAACCGATGCAACATGGGCAATCCGAATTCGGCGCATTCGAGTTGTCCGGAAAATCCCGGCTCAACCCGGTACGTTGCGTATTTTACCCAATCTCGACATGCCGGGTTCAGGATTGTTGCGCGAGCGCAACGCATTGCAGGCTTCCGCGGCGTAACCAAGGCTCGCCAGAAACCGGCGCAGGGCCACGGATCCGGTTGCGGCGACGGATAGCAAGCTCTGAATGCAGCTCTTTGAATTGTCTTCAGAATTGCCGCAAGCGCCCAACTGTACTAGAATACTCCGCGAGCACATTCCTGTAACGTAACGTGCTTCCAGGAGGAGGGATCCAAAATGAAATATTTTCTGGACTCGATCGGGTGGACGGTGTTCTGGGGCGTGATACTCACGCTGATACTTTTTAACGTCGTGAAGCACGCATTGCAGTAGGGGGCCGGCCATGATGATGATGGATTTCATACAGCTCGGGATCGGGCGCTGGCTGCACATCGTCGCGGGCGTGATGTGGATCGGCCTGCTCTATTACTTTAATTTCGTGCAGGTGCCGGCCCTGGCGGAGGCCGGCAAGGATGGCACGGGTGCGGGCATCACCAAGCACGTCGCGCCGCGCGCTCTCTTCTGGTTCCGCTGGGCGGCGGTGGTGACCTGGCTCGCGGGCGCGATGCTGCTCGGCCAGAATTTCCACAATGCCTTCCTGTTCCTGAACCACGCGTTCTACGCGATCGGCGTCGGCGCATGGCTCGGCACCATCATGCTCTTCAACGTTTGGGTGCTGATCTGGCCCAACCAGCAGAAGATCCTGGGCATGGTGCAGGCATCCGATCAGGAGAAGGCGAAGGCGCGACGCGTCGCGTTCCTCGCTTCGCGCACCAATACCCTGCTCTCGATCCCGATGCTGTTCTTCATGGCGGCGGCGGGCCACCAGGGCATCTTCTTCGGCTGATCGCTGCAGGACTGAACCAAAACGCCCGGGCAAGCCCGGGCGTTTTTTTGATGGGGTGCCCAGCACTCATCACCCATCACGCCTCATCGTGCAGGCGGCGCGCGCTCCAGCCCCTCGATCCGGTCACCCGGCTTGATGCCGCGCTTCGAGAACCATCCCTGATTGACTTCCAGCGCGAATTTCGCCGGTTTCGCCGCGGCGTGCGTGTCGCGCGTATGCGGGTGCATGTCGGCGATACTGACGATCCGGCCACGCGCGTCAAGGAACGCCACCGACAGCGGGATGTAGGTGTTCATCATCCACATGGCGTGTTGCGCGGTTTCGCGAAACACGAACAGCATGGCGCGATTTTCGGGCAGGATCCTGCGATGCATGAGGCCCTGCGCCCGCGACTCCTCGGTGGCCGCGACCTCCGCCGTGAGCTTGTGGCCGTTCACTGAGAGCGGAATCTCCGGCAACTGCGCGCGGGCAGCGACCGTGTGCAGCGCGAGCGCAGCGATGGCTAAATGATGCCCAAAAGACCGCAGAGCGAATCGCAACGCGTGCACCTTCCCCCCTTGCGGGGGAGGTATTATCTTGGCGGCTTGGCGGTTCAAATTCTTCTCAGCGCGGAGTGCTGCCGACCAGCCACGCCGAGATCGCGTCCAGCAGCTCGGTCACCTCGCCGATCGGCGGCAGCACCGTAATCTCCGCCGCTGCGTGCCGGGCGCTCAGGTCCTTCAGCAATCGGGGCAGGTCCTTCTTGAGGTGCCCGCCCTGCGCCAGGAACAGGGGCGCGACGGTGATCCGGGTGTGCCCGTCCTTCACCAGCTGCGCCACGCAGTCTCCGAGCGCCGGTTGCATGAGCTCGAGAAAGGCGATCTCCACGGTCAGGTCGGGCCGTCGCGTCGCCACCGCCTGCCGGATCGCGCGGAACGGCTCGCTCCATTGCGCGTCGCGCGCGCCGTGCGCAAACAGCACGAGGGCCGAGGGCTTTGCGATGGTCGTCATGCGCTGATGAACGGTGAGCGGTGGGCAGCAAGGGGCAAGGGCGGGACGGTCCCGATCCGCCTACTGCCTAGCGCTTGGCGCCTGCCTTCTTATAGAGCCTGGCGATGTGCGCGACGAGCTGACGTGCGACGACTTCCTTGGGCGCCCGGGGAAGCTCGTGCACGCCCGCGTCGTCGAACAGGGTGAGCTCGTTGTCGTCCGCGCCGATTGCCCGCTGCGCGAGATTGGCCGCAAGCAACGGCACTTTCTTGGTGCGGCGCTTGGCCTCGGCGTGCTGACGCAGGTTCTCCGTTTCCGCCGCGAAGCCGACGCAGAACGGCGGCCGCGGCCGGCCTGCGACCCACGCCAGGATATCCGGATTGGGCAGGAGATCGATCCGGAGCCTGCGCGCGGTCCTCTTGATTTTCTGCCGGCGCGGGCTGGCGACGTGATAGTCGGAGACCGCGGCGACGCTGATGAAAATGTCGGCCTCCGCCACGCGCTTCTTCACCGCCGCGAACATGTCGCGGGCGGAGACGACGTCCACGCGTTGCGCGCCGGCGGGCGCGGCGAGGCTCGTCGGCCCCGAGATCAGCGTCACCCGGGCGCCGGCCTCGAGCGCGGCGCGCGCCACGGCGTAGCCCATCTTGCCGGAGCTGCGGTTGGTGATGCCGCGCACCGCATCGATCGTCTCGTACGTCGGGCCGGCGGTGATCAGGACTTGCGTACCGCGCAGCGTCTTCGGAGCGAGAAAGGCCGTCACGGCCTCGGCGATTTCGCTTGCCTCGAGCATGCGCCCCATGCCGGTTTCGCCGCACGCCTGGTCGCCGCTCACGGGCCCGAGTATCGCCACGCCGTCGCGCAGCAGGCGCTCGATGTTGCGGCGCGTCGCCGGGTTGTCCCACATCTGGCGGTTCATCGCCGGCGCCACGATCAGCGGGCATTCGCGCGCCAGGCACAGTGTCGAGAGCAGGTCGTCCGCCAGGCCCTGCGCGAGCTTGGCGATGAAATCGGCGGTGGCGGGCGCCACCACGATCGCGTCCTTGCCGCGCGAGAGCTCGATGTGCGCCATGTTGTCAGCCACGCGCGCGTCCCACAGGTCGGTATACACGGGCTTGCCGGAGAGCGCCTGGAACGTGGCGGGCGCGACCAGTCCGCCGGCAGCCTCGGTCATGACCACCTGCACGTCGATGCCGATGCGCGCGAGCTCGCGCGTGAGCTCGGCGGCCTTGTAGGCCGCAATGCCGCCGGTCACACCGAGAACGACCGATTTGCGCGCGTTTTCAGACATGTATCGCTTCAACTTCAAGTACTTGACTGGAGTGTACCTGCAAACGCCGCCGATGGTAAACCGGGAACGGCAAACTGCAGTAGCACGCGCAGCGGTAAACGCGGCCTCCCGCCAAGGCGTTATTCAGCCACCAGCCACCAGCCACCAGCCACCAGCCACCATTCACCAGCCACGAGCCACGCAGTCATGCCTATCACCGACTGGCCGCTGGAAGAGCGGCCGCGCGAGAAGCTGCTCACCCGGGGCGCGGAATCGCTGTCCGACGCCGAGCTGGTGGCGATCTTTCTGCGTACCGGCGTCAAGGGGAAGACCGCCGTCGATCTTGCACGCGAGGCGCTCGCCCGGTTCGGCTCGCTGTCCGGGCTGTTCGCGGCGGGCGCAGATGCGGCTGCTGCGGTGTCCGGCCTGGGCGCCGCGAAGTACGTGCAGCTGCAGGCGGTGCTGGAGATGGCGCGGCGGGCGCTGCGCGAGAAGCTCGACCGCGGCTCCGCGCTGGGCTCGCCGCAGGCGGTGCGTGATTACCTGCGCCTCAAGCTCCAGGACCGCCCGCACGAGATATTCCTCGGCGTGTTCCTCGATGCACAGAACCGGGTGCTGGCGGTGGAGGAGCTCTCCCGCGGCACGCTGACCCAGACCAGCGTCTACCCGCGCGAGGTGGTCAAGCGCGCGCTCCACCATAACGCGGCGGCGCTGATCTTCGCGCACAATCACCCCTCGGGCATCGCCGAGCCCAGCCGCTCCGACGAGGCGCTCACCGGCGCGCTCCGGCAGGCGCTTGCGCTGGTGGACGTCAAGGTGCTCGACCACTTCATCATTGGCGCCGGGACGGCGATGTCGTTCGCCGAGCGTGGCCTGCTTTAGAGCGTGCCTGAAAAGGTCTAAGATGGGGGCGTACTGCCCGCAGAAGTCTGCCGGACTCCGGTCAAACCGAGGAGGGACTCTCCATGCACTACAAGCACATCTTGCTGCCCGTTGACGGTTCGGACCTGTCTCGCAAGGCGGAGAAGGAGTGCATTGCCTTTGCGAAGTCCACCGGGGCCAAGGTGACCGTCCTCCACGTGGTGTCTCACTTCTACCTGCGTATGCAGCCCTGGGGCGCGCCCAGGTGGGTGCACACGAAAATCGAGAAGGAGCACGAGGAAGAGGCCAGCGAAGCCGCCCAGAAGATGATCTCCGCCATCACGACGCGCGCCAAGGCCGAGGGCGTCAAATGCGATGGGATGGTCGTCGTCGGGGATCACCCGTTCGAGGTGATCGTCAACAGCGCCGAAAAATCCAAGTGCGACCTGATCATGATGGCCTCCCACGGGCGCAGGGGTTTGGAAGGCGTGCTGCTGGGGAGCGAAACCCAGAAGGTGCTCACGCACACAAAAATTCCCGTGCTGGTGGTGAAATAGCCGCGCGGCCGCGCGGTACGTCGTTGCGCCTTGGCGGTTGTTGTCAAGTCGTGTAGAATGCGCCGCTTTCGAGAATCACGGAGCTTTTCCATGTCACGCGTTTGCCAGGTCACCGGCAAGAAGCCGATGCTGGGGAACAACGTGTCGCACGCCAACAACAAGACGCGGCGCCGGTTTCTGCCGAACCTGCAATATCGCCGCTTCTGGGTCGAGGCCGAGAACCGGTGGGTGAGCCTGCGGGTGTCCGGCGCCGGGCTGCGCACCATCGACCGTAAGGGAATCGAAGCCGTGCTCGCCGAGATCCGCGCGCGCGGCGAGGAAATCTGAGGAGCCTGCCATGCGCGAAAAAATCAAGCTCGAGTCCACCGCCGGCACCGGCCACTTCTACACCACCACCAAGAACAAGCGCACTACGCCCGACAAGATGGAGATCAAGAAATACGATCCCAAGGCGCGCAAGCACGTGCTCTACAAGGAAACCAAGCTGAAGTAAGCCGCGGTTTCCCGCCGCACAAGAGAAAAGGCCCGCTCGCGCGGGCCTTTTTCATTGCGGCGGCCGGCTAGGCGTAGCTGCGCAGGCGCCGCGAGAAATCCACCAGCGGCGCGATGCCGCTCGCCTCGGCGCGATGGCACCAGTCCTGCAGCTGGCGCAGCAGCTGCTCCTTGGAGGCGTGGGAGCGCTCCCAGAGGGCGATCAACTCTTCGCGCATGCTTACCGCCACCTGCAGCGGCTTGGAGGGCTTGAGCGCCTCGGCCACGCGCGCACGGTCGGCCTCGGCACCGTAGCCGATGCGCACCAGCGCGCGCTTGAGCGACTTGAGCATCTCCGCGTCGCGCGGCGACCAGTGCTGCAGCCGCTCGACCTCGTCGCTCCAGGTGCGCTTGATCGCCTTGGCGTAGCGCGCCAGCACGTCGTAGCGGTTGGCGATCACGGCGTGCAGCGTGTCGTAGTCGCACATGGTCTTCGCCGGCTCGAAGCGCGGCGTCGGCGCCACCTTCTTCACCGTCGCGAGGCCCAGCGCCTCGAGGATGCGGATGTACATCCAGCCGATGTCAAACTCGTACCACTTCGCGGACAGCTTCGCGGAGGTCGCGTAGGCGTGATGGTTGTTGTGCAGCTCTTCGCCGCCGATCACGATGCCCCAAGGGACGATATTCTTGCTCGCGTCGGCGATGTCGAAACTGCGGTAGCCCCAGTAATGGCCGATGCCGTTGATCACGCCCGCCGCCCAGAACGGGATCCACACGATCTGCGCGGCAAGGACCAGCAGGCCGGGGACCAAGCCGAAGAGGATGACATTGACCAGGCCCATCAGCGTCAAGCCGAGTATGGCGAAGCGCGAATACAGCTTGTGCTCGATCCAGTCGTCCGGCGTGCCATGGCCGTAGCGTTCCAGGGTCTCGCGGTTGTAGGACTCCTTCACATAGAGGAACACACCCCCCCACAGCACGCGGTTGATGCCGAGCACCTGCGGGCTATGCGGATCTTCGGCGCTCTCGCACTTGGCGTGGTGCTTGCGGTGGATCGCCGCCCACTCCTTGGTCACCATGCCGGTCGTCAGCCACAGCCAGAAGCGGAAGAAGTGCGACGCGATCGGGTGCAGGTCCAGGGCGCGATGCGCCTGGTGGCGGTGCA
>DASWIC010000171.1:0-4607 GCA_036397875.1 Burkholderiales bacterium | reverse complement strand
TGCAGGACAAGGCTTACAAGGAAGGCATGCGGCCCCTGCGGATTTCGGGCGCGGCGAAAGTGGCGGTCGGACTCACCACCGTGGAAGAGGTGCTGCAGACCGCCCCGCCGCCCTCGGGCGATCGGCGCCAGCTTCCCAGATGACCAGGCCCGTCCCCCTTCGACAGGCTCAGGGCGAACGGGCCCTCCCGCGTAGCGCAAGAATCACCGTTCGTGGTGAGCCTGTCGAACCATGAACGGCGAACCACTGTACTGCGCTTAAGTCAGCAAGAAACGGGTGGCGGAAGCTTTCGGCGCGCCGTATTCTCGCGGGCATGAAGCCGATCGATACACCCCTGGAATTCATGCCGGACCGCGCGCCCGGCGCCAGGGATTACGAGCGCATCGCCCGCGCCATCGGCTACCTCCAGCGCCACGTAGAGGAGCGGCCCGACCTGGCGGCCGCGGCGCGCCACGTCAACCTGAGCGAGCATCATTTTCAGCGCCTGTTCACGCGCTGGGCCGGCGTCAGCCCCAAGCGTTTTCTCCAGTACCTCACCCTCGAGCACGCCAAGTCCCGGCTCACCTCCACGCGCAGCGTCCTCGACCTGGCGGGCGCAGTCGGACTGTCCGGGCCCGGACGGCTGCACGATCTTTTCGTGACGCTGGAAGCCATGTCGCCGGGCGAGTACCGGTCCGGCGGCGCGGGATTGTCCATCCGCTACGGCGTGCACGAGTCGCCGTTCGGCGCGGCCTTGATCGCGATCACCGCGCGCGGCGTGTGCGGATTGCAATTCGTTGCCGGCAACGGCGAGTCCGTCGACCGTCTGCGGCAGGACTGGCCCGACGCCGAGCTGCGGCGGGACCCGGACGCCACCGCGCCGGTTTCCGAGCGCCTCTTCCGCCCGCTGTCGTCACGGCCGGGCCGGGCGCTGGCGCTCCTCGTCCGGGGAAGCAATTTTCAGGTGAAAGTGTGGCGCGCCCTGCTCGAGCTGCCCTTCGGTTCGCTTGCGACCTACGGTGACATCGCCGGCCGTATCGGGGCCCCCGGCGCGGCGCGCGCGGTCGGCACGGCCGTCGGCGCCAATCCCATAGCCTGGCTGATCCCCTGCCACCGCGTGATCCGCGAGTCGGGCGCGCTGGGCGGCTACCGTTGGGGAGCGGAGCGCAAGACGGCAATGCTCGGCTGGGAAGCCGCTCACACGGCGTAACGGGTAATATCACCCATCACCGATGAAAGACAGCCTCAAGGCCGGCCTCACCCACCGCTTCCAGTTCCGCGTTCCATCGAGCAAGACCGTTCCGCAGCTCTATCCCGAATCGCAGATGTTCCGCGAGATGCCGGAGGTATTCGCCACCGGTTACCTGGTCGGCCTGCTGGAGTGGGCCTGCATCGAGGCGCTGCGGCCGCACCTCGACTGGCCGCGCGAGCAGTCCCTCGGCACGCGCGTCGATGTTTCCCACCTTGCCGCGACGCCGCCGGGGCTCACGGTGACCGTGGACGTGCGGCTGGACAAGGTGGACGGCCGCAGGCTGAGCTTCTCCGTTGCTGCGCACGACGGGGTGGACCAGATCACCGAAGGCACGCACGAGCGCGTCGTGATCGATCGCGACCGATTCATGGAAAAAGTGCGCGCGAAAGCACAACGCGCCCGCGGCTAGACCCTGCCGGTCGCGCGGCGCCGGCCGGCGCCGCCCCCGAAGATGCCCGAACCGACCCTGATCCAGGATGCCGATACCAGCCTGTGGTGGCGATTCGACGCGCCGCAGGCGGTCCTGGCCGCTACTCGCCTCGAGGATGTCGTGCCGGTACTGCGGGAGGTCGAGGAGCGCGTCAACGCCGCAAACCTGTGGGCCGCGGGCTACATCGCCTACGAGGCGGGCCCCGCCTTCGACCCCGCGCTCCGCGCCCGCCGATCGGGACCGCTCCCGCTGCTCCAGTTCGGGCTGTACGGCGCGCCGCGGCTGGCGCCGCTGCCGGCGCCGCGCGAGGCTACGCGCCCCCACTACCGCTGGACCTCCAGCGTCACCCGCGCCGAGTACGACGCGGCGATCGCGGACATTCGCCGCCTCATCGAAGAGGGGGAGACCTACCAGGTCAACTACACGCTGCGGCTGCGCGCGCCGGTCGAGGAGCCGCCCTGGGACTTGTTCCTGCGCGCCGTCCACGCCAACGCGCCGCGCTACGGCGCCTTTCTGGACTGCGGACGGTTCGTGATCTGCTCGGCCTCCCCCGAGATGTTCCTCCGGCTCGACGGCGAGGACCTGGCGAGCCGGCCGATGAAGGGCACGGCGGGCCGCGGGCTGTGGCTCGCGCAGGACGAGGAGCGCGCGCGGGCGCTCGCCGCCTCGCCCAAGGACCGCGCCGAGAACGTGATGATCGTCGACATGGTGCGCAACGACCTCGGCCGCGTCTGCGTCACGGGGAGCGTCCGGGCCCCCGAGCTGTTCACGCTGGAACGCTACCCGACCGTGTGGCAGATGACCTCCACCGTGCGCGGGCGGACGAGGGCCGCGGTCGCCGACATTCTGGGCGCGCTGTTTCCGCCCGCCTCGATCACCGGAGCGCCGAAAGCGCGCGCCACGCGGATCATCGCCGGCCTCGAGACCGCGCCGCGTGGCATCTACACCGGTTGCATCGGCGTCATCGCGCCGGGCCGCCGCGCGCGCTTCAACGTGGCGATCCGCACTGCGTGCTTCGACCTCGAGGAGCGCGTGCTCGAGTACGGGGCGGGCGGCGGCATCGTCTGGGATTCGACCAGCGCGGCGGAGTACGAGGAATGCCTGCTCAAGGCGCGCATCGTCACCGACGCACCGCCGCCGTTCGAGCTGCTGGAAACGCTGTTGTGGGAGCCTGGTGAGGGCTACTTCCTGCTCGAGGGGCACCTCGAGCGACTGGCGCAGTCGGCACGCTATTTCGGCATGCCCGCGGACCTCGATGCCGTGCGGTCGCGGCTCGCGCAGCTCGCGGCGGGCTTCGAGCGCCGCGCCCAGCGCGTGCGCCTGACCGTCGCCCGCGACGGCGCCTTCGACTGCGCGGCGCAGCTGCTGGCGACCCCGTCGGCTCCCGTGCGCCTCGGCATCGCGGCCGCCCCGATCGCGACGGACAGTCCGTTCTTGTATAACAAGACCACTTATCGCTTGGCCTACGACGACGCCCGCGCGGCGCGTCCCGGCTGTGACGACGTTGTGCTGTGGAACTCCCGCCGCGAAGTCACCGAGAGCACCATCGCGAACGTCGTGATCGAGCTTGGCGGCGAGCGCGTGACGCCGCCCGTGGAATGCGGCCTGCTGCCGGGCGTGTTCCGCGCCTGGCTGCTCGCGAGCGGGCAAGTCCGCGAACGGCGCATCTCGCTCGACGAGCTGCGGGCCGCGCAGCGCGTGTGGGTCGTCAACTCGGTACGCCGCTGGCGCGACGCTGTAGTGGCCGATGCCGCTTGATCCGCCGGATTTGCGCGGCGCAATATGCGTTCCCCGCCGCCTCCGGCTTGACCCGACGCGGCCCGAAGGACATGATGCGCCTGACGCCCGCGACGGCCCGCGGCGCGCGCTAGGGAGGAGTCAATGACAAGAATAGTCCGCCGCTTCCTGTTCCTGCTGCTTGCTTCGTCGCTGCTCTACGCGCCGCTCTCCGCGGCGGCCGAACCGCCGAAACTGGACACGGCGAATACGGCGTGGATGCTGACGTCATCGGTGCTGGTTCTGTTCATGACGCTTCCCGGCCTGGCACTGTTCTATGCCGGTCTCGTCCGCATGAAGAACGTGCTGTCCGTCCTGATGCAATGCTTCGCGATCACCTGCATCGTGACGCTGGCGTGGGTCGTGGTTGGCTACAGCATTGCGTTCGGCGACGCCGGCTCGCTCAACCACTGGTACGGCGGCTTCGGCAAGTCCTTTCTCTCCGGGATCGAGGTCAAGACGGTCAAGGGCAGCATTCCGGAGACCGTGTTCGCCATGTACCAGCTGACGTTCGCGATCATCACGCCCGCGCTGGTGGTCGGCGCCTACGCCGAGCGCGTGAAGTTTTCCGGCATGTTGCTGTTCACTCTGCTGTGGCTGATCTTCGTCTACGCGCCGATCGCGCATTGGGTATGGGGCGACGGCTGGCTCGCCAAACAGGGGCTCATGGATTTCGCGGGCGGGACCGTCGTGCATTTGAACGCCGGCGTGGCCGCGCTGGTCTGCGCACTGGTCCTCGGCCAGCGCCGGGGATTCCCCGAAACGCCCATGCCGCCTCACAACATGACGATGGCGGTGACGGGGGCGTGCATGCTGTGGGTGGGCTGGTTCGGATTCAACGCCGGCAGCGCGCTCGCGGCCGACGGCTCCGCGGGCATGGCGATGATCGTGACGCACATCGGCGCCGCGACCGGCGCGTTCACGTGGATGGTGTGCGAGTGGGTGCGCTACCGCAAGCCCTCGGCGCTTGGCCTCGCGACCGGCATGGTCGCCGGGCTCGGCACCATCACGCCGGCCTCCGGCTTCGTCGGCCCCATGGGCGCACTCGCGATCGGCGCCGCCGCCGGCGTGCTGTGTTTCTTTGCCACCAGCTACATGAAGCAGGCGCTCAAGGTGGACGACTCCCTCGACGTGTTCCCGGTGCACGGGGTGGGCGGGGCGCTCGGCACG
>DASWIC010000170.1:0-1701 GCA_036397875.1 Burkholderiales bacterium | reverse complement strand
GCGCGGCGCGCTGCGACGCTAGTGGCATCACGACTCGCGCATGGCTGAGAACAGGCGAACGGCATTCGTGACGGGTGCGTCGCAAGGAATTGGCGCTGCGATCGCGCTCGCCCTCGCGCGCGACGGGTTCGACGTGGCGGTCTCCTCGACGCGCCCGGAGAAGCTTGCGAAGGTCGTATCGGGGATTGAGGCGTCGGGCTCCCGCGCGGTGCGGGTGCCTCTCGACGTGCGGTTGCAGGAGAGCATCGACAAGGCGATGGCGCAGGTCGTGAGCGCCTGCGGTCACCTCGACGTGCTGGTCAACAATGCCGGTGTCCCGTTGAAAAAACCGGCGCTGGATGTGACGCCCGCGGATTGGCAGGAAGTCATCGACGTCAATCTCAAGGGGACATTCTTCATGAGCCAGAGAATGGGCCGGCACCTGGTGACGGCCGGCAGGCCGGGCTGCATCGTGAGCATCGCCTCCACGCACGGGCTGGTGGCGCTGGCGAGCCGCTCGGCCTACGGGATCGCCAAAGCTGCGGTCATTCAAATGACGCGGATGCTCGCGATCGAGTGGGCGGAGCACGGCATCCGCGTCAACGCAGTCGCGCCGGGCCGGGTGGACACGCCGACGCGCGCGTGGTCGGCCGGCGAGCCCGGCTATCGCGAATCGGCGCTTGCCCGCATTCCGCTACGCCGCTTCGGCGCCTCAGAGGAAGTCGCGGGGGCGGTGAGCTACCTGGTCAGCCCGGCCGCCGCGTACATCACCGGCCAGACACTGGTCCTCGACGGCGGGCTTACTGCCTACTGATCTATAGCTTCATTTCGCGGATGAGCTTGGTCCACAACGCAAGCTCGGCGCGCACGAACGCGTCGAATTCGGCGGGGGGCTCGCCGCGCGCGACGGCACCCTCGGACGCGAGCCGTTTTACGATCTCGGAGTTTTTCAGAACCTTGGCGACTGCCTGGTACACGTGCGTGATGATGGGCTCCGGCACCGCGGCAGGCGCGAACAGCCCGAACCACGCCGATTTCTCGTAGCCGGGCACCCCGGCCTCGTCTATGGTCGGCAGATCTGGCAGAAGTGGCGATCGCTGCTTCGTGCTGATCCCGAGCGCGCGCACCCGGCCCGACTTCACGAATGGAAATATTGACTGGAATGCTGGCAGCAACACCTGCACTTCGCCGCTCACGAGGCCGATCTGGGCGGGGCCCATTCCCTTGTACGGCACTTGCGTGAGCTTGATCTTGGCCATGTACGTGAACAGCTCGGTGGTGAGGTGTACGTTGCTGCCGCGCCCGGCCGAGCCGTAGTAAATCTCACCGGGCCGCTTGCGGGCAAGCGCGAGTAGATCCTTGACGCTCTTCACGGGCATCGATGGGTGCACGACCAGGACGTTCGGCAACGATCCGAACATCGTGATCGGTCTGAAGTCCTTGACTGGGTCGTACGGCAGATCCCGGTAGAAGTTCGGGGCGAAGGTGTAGCTCGCCGACGTGAACAGAAACGTATAGCCGTCCGGGGCCGCGCGCGCGACCAGGGCCGTGCCGATCGTGCTGCCGGCGCCAGCCCGATTGTCGATGATGATGGTGACGCCGAGGACCTCCGTGAGCTTGTCCGACACCGCGCGGGCGAGGAGGTCCGTGCCGCCTCCCGGAGCGAATGGAACCACGAGCCGGATCGGTTTTTGCGGATAGGCATCGGCAGCGACAGCCGAT
>DASWIC010000169.1:0-2959 GCA_036397875.1 Burkholderiales bacterium | reverse complement strand
GCGGCAGGGGCACGTGCAGCAGCGAATTGAACAGATAATGGGTGCCAAAGGAGAAGCCGGCGGCGAAGACGATCCCCGCAATCCACCCTTTCTTTTCGAGAACGCTCACCAGCGCGAGCAGTGCGATGAAAATCGTCACGCGGTATCCGAAGCGCTCGAGCGCAAGCGCCATGAAAACGCAGGTCCCCAGTATGACGATTGCGTGCCGCCATTCCGTCCACTGGACAGCGGCCGCCCGCTTGCCGGAGCGCCCTCCGAGGATCAGCCCGATGCTGCACGCGAGCAGCGTGAAGGCGAGCAGCGTCGGCATCGCGCCCGGCCCGGGCTCGGCGAGAAATCCAAACGGGATCTTGCGGGTTTCCCAGAGGACGAAGAACGAGAATGCCGTGAAAAACGCTCCCGCCGCCTGGTCGATCGTCAGCGACCGCACGCCCTGGCCCTCGGGATCCCGCGCGGGGTAACCGCGTTACTTTGCAGCCGGTGGCGGAATGCGCCGGATGGCGCCGGCAAGCCTCTCGCAGTCCTTATCCCACCATGGCTGGAACTCGGGCGCGTCCATGTAATCGGGCGGCATTTGCATCTTCATGGATGCGTTCGTGAACTGGGGATCCGTCACCGCCTGCTTCACCGCCTTTCTGATGACGTCGAGCGCGTGGGCCGGCACTTCCTTGCGCGCGAACATCCCGACCCACAGGTAAACCTCCACGTCGTAACCGAGTTCCTTCAGGGTGGGAATATCGGGAAAGGCGGCAAGCCTCTTCGCGCCCGTATTGGCCAGTAGGCGGAGCTTCCCCGCTTTCGCCTGCGGGGCGACCGCCCCGGTCGACAGCGACGACACGAAAGCATGCCCCGCCACGATCGCGGTCATCGCAGGGCCGCCCCCGGTGGTCGGCAAGTGGCGCATCTGGATTCCGGCAGCCTGCTGGAAGACCTCCACCGCCATATGGGCGACCGTGTAGGGCCCGGCGGACACGTAAAGAATGTCGTTCGGCTTCCTCTTGGCGTCGGCGACGAGCGCCTTCACGGTCTTCCAGGGCGTGCTCGGGTGCACGATCAAAATTGTGGGGTCGGCGTTGATCCGGCCGATCGGGACGAACTGATCGCGGGTGAAACGCGGCTTGCGGCCCGCCACGCGGTCCGCCTCCGGAATCGTGCAGATGGAGAACACGGTGATCATCAGCGTGTAGCCGTCCGCCGGGGCGACTGACACGAATTGCGTGCCCACCGCGCCGCCGGCGCCCGTGCGGTTGACCACGATCACGGGCTGCTTCAAGGCCTTCTCCAGGGCCGGGGCGAGCGGCCGGGCGGTGAGGTCAGCCGCGCCGCCCGGCGGGTACGGCGACACCAGGGTGACGGGACGAGCGGGAAACGCCTCCTGTGCGGCGACATGTCCAGCTACCGACAAGAAAACCAACAGGACTGCTGACAAGATGCGAAGCATATGCGCCTCCTCCGTTATCGCGTTAGCCTCGTGCGAACGCAGGGATCGAGCGGCCGAAGCTTTTTTTGCGAACTCAGTATGAGAGCATCAATCGGACCTTGTCAATGATGCGTCTGTCCGACGTGCTACCGCTTCGCCGGAATCACGGGCAGCAGCACGTGCGAGGGGCGCTTGGGTCCCATGTGAAGTGTTACTTTTCCGCCGAAGATCTCCGGCGGCCGGTCGGTCTCGTCGTCGTGCACGAACGGCCCGCACCCGCGCATCGGGTTCTTCATGTTGGAGAGCGTCGCCGCCTCGCCCGCCCATTCGTAGTCCTTCCCGCGGATCGTGAGCGCGACGCGGTAGCCCTTCGGCACTACGATGCAGGTCGGCCAGATCTCCACGTCGAGCTCGACCACGCGCCCGGGCGCGAGCGGCTGCTTCCGGTCATGAGTGTGGTACGGGCAGTACGGCCGCGTAAGCTTCTTGTCGAGCTTGCGGTGCGAAGCGCGCAGCCATCCCTGACCGACCGGCGTGTGCGGGTCGAGCGCGCCCTGGAACACCACTTCCTTGCCGCCTGGATCGAACACGCGCAGCACGGCGAAGATGTCGGCGTCCGCCGTCGCGGAGGACACCCACAGCTTCAACGCCGACGGCCCGGTGATCTCGGTTGCTGTCGCGAGCGGCGGCGTGGAAAAGGTGACACCCTCCCCCAAGCCGTCGTAGGTGACCGACGAGCCGGCAGCGGCCGGCTTGCTGGAAAGGCGCATGCCCTGCGGATCGAGATAGAACTTCGTCCATTTCGTGCGCTTGAGCGGCCATTCTTTCTCCTCGCGCCGCACGAATTTTTCGCCGGGATGGCGAACCTGGAGCAGGACCCGCGGCTGCCGGTCCCAGCCGTTCTTCCTGCCCTTCAGGAAGAAATCGAAAAAACGCTTCTGCAGCTTGATGCCGTAATCGGTGTAGAACGGCGCCCAGTGCGAGCCGCCGTGCGCTTCCAGCCACTTCTGCTTCGACGCCGCGCGCGTGAAGCCCTCGAAATTGCCGCGGGGATGCAGTCCCTGCCCGCCCCAGTTGGCGCAAGAGAGGAGCGGCGCCTTGACTCGTGACAGGTCGCCCGTGCGCTCCTTGTAGAAGGGGCCGATGAGCGGGTGCTCGAGCACGCCCGCCCACATGTCGGCGCGGTTCTTGACGAGCTCGTCCTCGGGCAGCGTCTCCGGCCCGCACACCAGCTCGCCGGTCACGCGGCTCCGGGGGCCGCGCTCGCCACGCCCGTGCTGCACGGTCCTCACCTGCATGTCCTGCCAGTGCTTGCGGAAGGTGCAGGCGATGCCGCCGTGGCGCACCGAGTCCCGGAAGTAATCCACCCAGCCTTCCCAGACGCACATCGCGGCGAGGTGCGGCGGCTGCAGCGCCGCCGCGCGCCACTGGTTGCTCGCGTAGTAGGAGATGCCGTTGAGCCCGACTTTCCCGCTGCACCACGGCTGCGCCGCCGTCCACTCGATGCAGGTATAGAAGTCGCGGTTCTCGCGCGCGTTG
>DASWIC010000168.1:0-9980 GCA_036397875.1 Burkholderiales bacterium | reverse complement strand
CTGCGCATCGACCACATCCTGCTGTCGGAAGCGCTCGCGAAGGCGTGCACCGCGTGCACAATCGACGTCGAGCCGCGCCGGAGCGAGCGGCCTTCCGACCACGCCCCCGTCCTCGCAGAACTGAATCTGAGTTAACCGCCTGGACGCCAAACCGCATTCAATATCAAGAAACCTTCTAGTTGTCCTTGAATGTCTTTTGGCGGCTTGGCGGTTCAATTACGGCTCGATCTTGACGCCCTTCCAGAACGCGATGCAGCCGGCAATGTTCTTCGCGGCTGGCTTGGGGTCGGGGTAGTACCAGGCGGCATCCTTGTTGGTCTGCCCGTCCACGACCACGTCGTAGTAGGAGGCGATGCCCTTCCACCCGCAGGTCGTGTGCGTGGCGCTGTCCTTGAGCAGCTCGCGCCGCACCGCGTCCGGCGGAAAGTACTGGTTTCCCTCCACGACCTCGCAACGGTCGCTATCCGCGACCACTTGTCCATTCCAGATCGCCTTTGCCATACCCTGCTCCCTGTCACCCCTCACTCATCACTCGCTTTTCTTGTCGGACTCGATTCCCAGTTCCTGGATCTTGCGGGTAAGCGTATTGCGGCCGAGCCCGAGCAACTGGGAGGCCTCGATGCGGCGGCCGCCGGTGTGGGCAAGGGCCTTCGTGATGAGCGCCTTCTCGAAGCGGCGCGCTAGATCGTCCAGCACGCCGGTCTCGCCGCGCGTGAGCAGGCCTTCCACCTCTTTCTCCAGCGCCGCGACCCAGCTTGTCCCCGCGGGCGCCGCGTCCGCGCGCACGTCGGCCGGCAGGTCGTTGGCTTCGATGGTGATCGAGGGCGCCATCACCGTCAGCCAATGGCAAAGGTTCTCGAGCTGGCGGACGTTTCCCGGGAATTCCTGCGCGGTGAGGGCCTTGAGCGCCGCCTCGGAGGGCCGCTTCGGCTCCACGCCGAGCTCGCGTGCGCTCTTCGCGAGAAAGTGCCGGGCGAGCAGCGCAATGTCCTCGCGCCGCTCGCGCAGCGCCGGCAGGCGGAGGCGGATGACATTCAACCGGTGAAAGAGGTCCTCCCGGAACCGGCCTTGAGCGACGCGCGCCTCGAGGTCGTGGTTGGTGGCCGCGATGATGCGCACGTTGGCCTTCATCGGCTGGTGGCCGCCCACGCGGTAGAAGTGGCCGTCCGACAGCACTCGCAGGAGCCGCGTTTGCAGCTCGGGCGGCATGTCGCCGATCTCGTCGAGAAACAGCGTCCCCCCCTCCGCCTGCTCGAAACGCCCGCGCCGCTGCGCCTGCGCCCCGGTGAATGCGCCGCGCTCGTGGCCGAACAGCTCCGACTCCAGCAGCTCGCGCGGAATGGCGGCGGTATTGATCGCGATGAACGGCCGGGACGCGCGCGGGCTGTGGCGGTGCAGGGCGCGCGCCGCCAGCTCCTTGCCGGTGCCGGACTCGCCCGTGATCAGGACGGTGGCGTGCGATTGCGACAGCCGGCCGATGGCGCGAAAGACGTCCTGCATCGCCGGCGCCTGTCCGAGAATTTCCGGGCTCGCTTCCACCGCGTCCGCCGTGCCGTCCTGCCGCACGCCCTCCCCCATCGCGCGCCGGATCAGCTCGACCGCGTGGTCGACGTCGAACGGCTTGGGCAAGTACTCGTAGGCTCCTCCCTGGAACGCGCTCACCGCGCTTTCGAGATCGGAATAGGCGGTCATGATGATGACCGGCAGATTGGCGTGCAGCGCCCTTGCCCGCTGCAGGAGCTCGAGGCCGGACTCGCCCGGCATGCGGATGTCGCTGACCACGACCTGCGGCGTCTCGGCGTCGAGCGCGGCGAGCGCCTCCTGCGCCGAGGAAAAGGTCCGGTACGCGATGTTTTCCCGCGCGAGCGCCTTCTCGAATACCCAGCGTATCGAGCGGTCGTCGTCGATGATCCACACTGGCTTCATGTTTCTTCCACGGGAAGCAGGATGGTAAAGGTCGTGCTGCCCGGCGCGCTGTCGAACCAGACAATGCCCTGATTCTGGTTGATGAAGGCCTGAGCCAGGGTCAGGCCCAGGCCGCTGCCTCCCGTGCGTCCCGAAACCAGCGGATGGAACACGCGCTCCTGGAGCGCGGCAGGAATGCCGGGGCCGTTGTCCGTGATCTCCAGCTGGACCGCGTGGCGATGGCGGCGGCGGGCCAGCGTGACCTGCCGCAATACGCGGGTGCGGAGCAGGATATCCCCTTCGCGGCCGCTCCCCGCGATGGCCTGCGCCGCATTGCGCGCGATGTTGAGCACCGCCTGTATCAGCTGCTCCTTGTCGCCCAGGATGCGCGGCAGGCTCACGTCGTAGTCGCGGCGGATGGTGATGCCCCGCGGAAATTCCGCGTGGATGAGGCTGCGCACGCGCTCCAGCACCTCGTGCGGGCTCAGCTGGCCCGGCTGCGGCAGGCGATGAGGGGTCAGCAGGCGGTCCATCAGCGACTGCAGCCGATCGGCCTCGTTCATGATCACCTGCGTGTATTCGTGCAGGCCGGGCCGTTCCAGCTCCCGGTCGAGCAGCTGCGCCGCGCCGCGGATGCCGCCCAGCGGGTTCTTGATCTCGTGCGCGAGATTGCGTATCAGCTCGCGGGTGGCCTGGCCCTCGTCCAGCAGGCGCTCCTCGCGCGCGATCTTGAGCTGCCGGTCGATATGGCGGAACTCGAGGAGCAGCTCGCCGATTCCCGCGACACCCGAGGTGAGCTCGATGGGGGTGACCGTGCACGACAGGTGCAGCCGCAGGCGCTCGTTCACCTCGAGCTCCATATCGTGCTCGGTGTAGCTCGCGGTGGTCGCGCGCGCCTGCCCGATCGCGGTCATCAGCACCCCGGCATCCGTGAACAGCTTGTCCAGCGATTGGCCCGCCACGTTCCTGCTGCTCGTTTCGAACAGGTTTTCGGCTGCCGGATTTACGTAACGCACAGCGAGCCCGGCATCCACCAGCACCACCGCCGTCGCCAGCAGATCCAGACCGGAGAGGGCCGCGAGTGTCATATCACAGGTTCGGTACCCGGTCGGAGCAAGAACCGCGCCACGGGCGGGGACGATGCCTAAAAAGCGAGACGCGCCGGCGGCCGGGCTCACCGGCCGCCGGTGAGCTCGCGCCTGAGGTTGGCGATGTTGTCCTCGTGCAGCTTCACTTTCCTCTGGTACGGCTCGAGCCGGTCCAGCACGCGCTGGTAATTGCGCTCGCTGCCGAGCCGCATCGAGTCCTGCACCGCGAGCTCATTGCGCGCCTGCTCTAGGAGCTTCTGCTCGGCGGCGAGCTCGTGCTCGAGGATTCTGCGCCGGTCGATATCGCGCTGCCTCTGCGTTTCTCCGTCCACCCGGGGAAAACCCGGGGGCGCGCCCCCCGACTGCTGCTTCGTCCCCGGCACCGTGTTGGTCGGGCCGACGTTGAGCATCCTGCAGCCCCTCGCCTCGGACCGGATGTTGGTGAAGCGCTTGTTGCCGCTCTCGTCCACGCATTCCCAGATATCCGCGCGCACCGACCCCGCCATCAGCGCGAGTGCCAGAGCCAGAGCCAGCATGGGGCGCGTCATCGTTCGCAGGCCTCTCGTCTCAGGGAAAAACGCTCCAAGGCCCTCAATCGCCAACCGCCGGGCGCTGGAGTTTATGCGTAACTCTATGTCAACACGAGGAAAAATGCAACGCACTTAAATGGTGCGCACGCTCGGGGTCGACAAAAAGGGCGGGGATCACCCGCCCTCGATGGCCTGCCCCGGCACCTCGCTACAGGCTGTAGTAGAGCTGGAACTCGAGCGGATGGGTCTGCATGCGAAACGCCGTCAGTTCCTCTTCCTTGAGCCCCATGTAGGCCTGCAGCATATCCTTCGAGAACACGCCGCCGCGCGTCAGGAAGTCGTGGTCCTTCTCGAGCTCCTCGAGCGCCTGCTCGAGCGAGGCGCACACTTTGGGCACGCGCGCGGCAATTTCCGGCGGCAGGTCGTATAGGTTCTTGTCGATCGGGTCACCCGGCTTGATCTTGTTCTGGATGCCGTCCAATCCCGCCATCAACATCGCGGTGAACGCGAGGTACGGATTGCAGGTGGGATCGGGGAAGCGCACTTCGATGCGGCGCCCCTTCGGGTTCGCGACCAGCGGCACGCGCACCGCCGCCGAGCGGTTGCGCGAGGAGTAGGCGAGATTGATCGGCGCCTCGAAACCCGGCACGAGGCGCTTGTAGGAGTTAGTCCCGGGGCAAGTGATCGCGTTCAACGCCTTCGCGTGCTTGATGATACCGCCGATGTAGTGCAGCGCGAGCTCGGACAGCCCGGCGTAGCCGTTGCCCATGAACAGGTTCTGCCCGCCCTTCGCGAGCGACTGGTGCACGTGCATCCCCGAGCCGTTGTCGCCGACCACGGGCTTCGGCATGAAGGTTGCGGTCTTGCCGTAGGACTGGGCGACGTTGTGCACCGCATACTTCAGGATCATCATCCAGTCGGCGCGCTTCACCAGGCTGTTGAACTTGGTGCCGATCTCGCACTGACCCATGGCGCCCACTTCGTGGTGGTGCACCTCGCACTCCACCCCCATTTCCTGCATCGCCAGCACCATCGCCGAGCGGATGTCCTGCAGCGAATCCACCGGCGGCACGGGAAAGTAGCCGCCCTTGATCGGAGCGCGGTGGCCCATGTTGCCGCCCTCGAACTCTTCTCCCGAGGACCACGGCGCCTCTTCCGACTTGATCTTGTAGAACGCCTGGCCCATTTCGATCTTCCAGGTGACCGCATCGAAGATGAAGAACTCGGGCTCGGGACCGAAGAAAGCGGTATCGGCGATGCCGGTCGACTTGAGGTAGGCCTCGCCGCGCTTGGCGATCGAGCGCGGATCCCGGTCATAACCCTTGCCGTCGGAGGGCTCGATCACGTCGCACGTCAGCAGCAGGGTGGGCTCGTCGGTGAAGGGGTCCATGCGCGCGGTATCGGGATCCGGCATGAGGACCATGTCGGAGGCTTCGATGCCTTTCCAACCGGCGATGGAGGAGCCGTCGAAGAAGTGGCCGTCGCTGAATTTGTGCTCGCCGAAGGCCGACACCGGCACCGAGACGTGCTGCTCCTTGCCGCGCGTGTCGGTGAAGCGCAGATCGACGAACTTCACCTCGTTGTCCTTGACCATTTTCAATACGTCGGCAACGGTTCCCATCGAGCTCTCCTGAGTTGATTGTTATTACGAAAAATCGGCAATCCGGGGCTTCCTGTTGAGCAGGAATTGTGCCAAGGTTTTTTCTGCGAAATGCATTGTGCCACAAGGGGTTTGTTTCCCCCACCCAAGCTCCCGCGCACTGGAATTGTGCCCCTGCGGGCATTGTGCACTATATTGGTGCGGATCGCCCATGCGCGACTATCAGCTAAAATAGTTCTTACTTTCCAGCCGGATAGGCTCCGCATCGTGAGCACCTGCTCTGGCGAAAGACAAGGATCTCCGTGAAATGACGTTAAGCGAAATTCTTGAGAAAGCCTCCGGGCGTGCTCGCCAGCTCGGCCTGCCCTACAGCGGCGCGCTCATGCCTGCCGAGGCCTACGAGTTATGGCGCAACGCGCCCGGCGCGAAGTTGATCGACGTGCGCACCCGCGCCGAGTGGGACTACGTGGGGCGAATCCCCGGCGCCGTGCAGATCGAGCTGCTGACCTATCCCGGCAACCGGCCGAACCCCGAGTTCCTGGCTGAGCTCGCCGAACACGCGGACAAGAACGAGCCGGTGCTGTTCATTTGCCGCAGCGGCGGGCGCTCGCACAACGCCGCCCTGCTCGCCCAGCAGGCCGGCTACGCAGCGAGCTACAACGTGCTGGAAGGTTTCGAGGGCGACCGTGACGCCCAGGGTCACCGCAATACCACCGGTGGGTGGCGGGCCGCGGGACTGCCGTGGACCCAGTCCTAATCCGGGGCCCAGTCGACGTATCCCGTGTAGGCGGTGGCGAGCACGATGATGCCGAAAGCGATGCGGTACCACGCGAAGACGCTGAAATCGTGGGTCGCGATATAGCGCAGCAGCCAGCGCACGCACAGGAACGCCGAGACGAAAGAGACGACGAAACCGGCTGAGAAGACGCCGAGATCGCCGGCATCGAAGAGCGCGCGATTCTGGTAGAAGTCATAGGCGCCCGCCGCGATCAGCGTCGGCACCGCGAGAAAGAACGAGAACTCGGTGGCGGCCCGGCGCGACAGGCCGAACAGCATGCCGCCGATGATGGTCGCTCCCGCCCGCGACATGCCCGGAATCAGCGCGAAGGACTGCGCCAGGCCGACCTTGAGCGCGTCCTGCCAGGTCATATCGTCCACGCGTTCCACCGTTGCCCGCCGCGGTGATCGCTCCACCCAGAGAATGATCAGGCCGCCGAGGATGAAGGCGGCTGCGACGGGAACGGCGTGGAACAGGTGCTGCTTGATCGCGCCCGCGAACGCAAGCCCGAGCAGCGCCGCCGGCAGGAACGCCACCGCGAGATTCACGGCGAAGCGCCGGGCCGCGACGTCACAATGCAGTCCCGCCAGCACGCGCCCGAAGCGCTCGCGATACTCCCAGATGACCGCGAGCATCGCCCCGCTCTGGATCACGATCTCGAATACTTTGGCCTTCTCGCCGGTATAGCCGATCAGCTGCCCGGCAATGATGAGGTGCCCGGTGCTGGAGATCGGGAGAAATTCGGTGAGACCTTCGACGACGCCGAGACCAACGGCCTTGAGATAGAGCGCCCAGTCCATTCAGGGCGCCATTCTACGCGACCGCCGGAATCACTCGTAGCGCAGCGCCTCGATCGGCAGCAGGCGCGAGGCCTTGCGCGCCGGGTAGTAGCCGAAGAACACGCCGACCGTGGCGGCGAAACCGGCAGCAAGGACGATGGACTGCGCGCTGAGCTCGGTCCTCCATTCGGCCAGTTGCGCGACCGCGTACGATCCCGCCACGCCCAGCGCGATGCCGAGCGCTCCGCCGATCAGAGCAAGCGTCACCGCCTCCACCAGGAACTGCGCCAGGATGTCCCGGGCACGCGCGCCGACCGCCATCCTCAGCCCGATCTCCCGCGTGCGCTCCGTCACGGAGACGAGCATGATGTTCATGATGCCGATGCCGCCTACCAGCAGCGAGACCGAGGCAATCGCCGCCAGCAGGAGCGTCATGATGCGGCTCGACTCTTCGCGTGCCTGCAGCACTTCGGAGAGATTGCGCAACGTGAAGTCGTCGTCCTGCCCCGGCTGGAGACGGTGGCGCTGCCGGAGCAGGCTGCGAATCTGCTCCACGGCCTGTGTCATGTCCTCGCCGTCCCGGATCTTGATCGAAACCGATCCGACTCCGCGGTGCCTGGCGGTTCCCCCGCCCAGCACGCGGTTGCGGGCGGTGGAGAGCGGCATCAGGATCACGTCGTCCTGGTCCTGCCCGAGCAGGCTCTGGCCCTTGCGCTCCAGCAAACCGATCACGGTGACTGGCACCTTGCGGATGCGGATGACCTGGCCGATGGGGTCCTGGTCTCCGAACAGGCTGCGTGCCACGGTCTCGCCCAGCAGCGCGACCTTCCCCGCGCCAATCATCTCCGCTGGCTCGAAGCCCCTGCCGGCCGCGATCACCCAGTTCCGCGCCTCCAAGTACTCGGGCGTGACCCCGTAGAAGACCGTGGCCCAGTTGCTGGTGCCCGCGACCACCTGGCCGGTGCCGCGCAGCGCGGGCGCCGCCGCCTGCACCGCCGCGACCTCGCGCTGGATCGCGTACGAGTCGTCCTCGGTCAGCGAGGCGCGCGAGCCTGCACCCATGCGCACTCCCCCGCTCGTCACCGAGCCGGGCACCAGGATGATGAGATTGGTGCCGAGCGTCCGGATCTGGTCCTCGACGCGCGCCTGCGCGCCGCTGCCCACCGAGATCATGACGATGACCGCGCTGACACCGATGATGATGCCGAGCATGGTGAGCGTGCTGCGCAGCTTGTTCACGCGCAGCGCGCGCAGCGCGATGCGTATGCTTGCGAACAGGGTCACGCTCTTATCCTCACGCCGCGCGCTTGTCAAAATCCTGCAGCATTTCGCGCGCGTCGGCCGGCTGCGCGACGCGCCGGTCGTCCACCACCCGCCCGTCGCGGAAGCTCACGATGCGCGAGGCAAAGGCGGCGACGTCGCGCTCGTGCGTTACCAGCACCACGGTCATGCCGGTGCGATTGAGCTGCTGCAGGAGACCCATCAGCTCGAAGCTGGTCCGCGTGTCGAGCGCGCCGGTCGGCTCGTCGGCGAGGATCAGCGCCGGGTCGTTGACGAGTGCGCGCGCGATCGCAACGCGCTGCTGCTGCCCGCCCGAGAGCTGCGAGGGCTGGTGGTCGGCACGCTCGCCGAGGCCGATCAGCACGAGCTTGTCGAGCGCACGTGAATGGCGCTCCTTCAGCGGAATGTTCGCGTACAGCAGCGGCAACTCGACGTTCTCGAGCGCGCTGGTCCGCGGCAGCAGGTTGAACTGCTGGAACACGAAGCCGATCCGGCGGTTGCGCACCGCGGCCAGTTCGTCGGAGTTCATCCGGGCGACATCCTCACCTGCCAGCCAGTAGCCGCCGGTCGTCGGTCGGTCCAGGCAACCGATCATGTTCATGAAGGTCGACTTGCCCGAGCCCGACGGACCCATCACCGCGACGAAGTCCCCGGCTCCAATTTGCAATGTCACTCCGGCTAGCGCATGCACAACGTTGTCACCGAGGACGTAGTCCTTCGTGAGATCGGCGACACGGATCAAGGGGTGATCGGTGATCGGTGATCCGTGATCCGTGTCAGGAGTCGGCGTTGCTCTCATCTCCGTAGTGTGACTTCATAAGGATTCGAGCGACAGAAGCACAAGCAGCATGAAGTCCTTCACCGATCACCGATCACGGATCACGGATCACGTACTAAAAGAACATCCTCGGCGGGCTGCCCTTCTGGGCCGGCGTGGTCGTTGCGCCGCCCGTCTGGCCGATGATCACTTCGAGGCCTTCCGCGAGGCCGTTGCCGCTGACTTCGCTCATCGTGCCATCGGACAGGCCGACGCGGACGTCGATCGGCTTCGGTTTGCCGTTCTCCAGCACGTAGACGCGGCCGCGCGTCGCCTGGCTGCTGCCAGCGCGGCCCGCGGTCTCGGCGACGATTCCCGCATAGCGTGCCTTCTGTTCGGGCTTGAGCATGTCCTCGATCTTCGCGCGCATCTCGGCGCGGATCGCCGCGCTCGCCTTGCCGCGCGCCTCCTCAGGCAGCTCGCGCAGCCCCGTGAACTTGTTGCGCATCTCGGCGAAGATCGGGTCGAGCCGCTGTTGCTGTTCGGCGTCCAGCTTCAACTCGCCGATCAGCCGCTCGCGGAACTGGGTCATCTGCGCGCTCGCCGCCCCGCCCTTGCTCGCTGCCGAGGCGTCGGCGGACGCGTCGACCTTTGCGCCACTCTTGTCAGTCGTCGCGCCTTCTCCGGGCGGTCGGAACCGCAGTGCTGCGTTCGGCACCTTGAGGACGGAGTCCCGCGTGTCGGTCGTGATTCGCACATTGGCAGTCATGCCGGGCAGCAGTTCGCCGCGCTCGTTACTGGCGGAAACGATCGCGATGTAGGTGACGACGTTCTGCACGTTCTGCGCCGCCTTGCGCACGCTCTTCACCTCGCCGTTGAACTGGCGCCCGGGGAAAGCATCGACGGTGAAGCTCACCCGCTGACCGATCTGGACCCGGCCGACGTCCGCTTCGTCGATCGACGTGTCGACCTGCATGTCGCGCAGATCTTTCGCGATGACGAAAAGCTCCGGCGACTGCAGGCTGGCGGCGACCGTCTGGCCGACGTCGACACTGCGCTTGATCACGACGCCGTCGACGGGCGCGCGGATTTCGGTGCGCGACAGGTCGACGCGTGATGTCGAGAGCTGCGCGCTGCGCTGCTGCGCGACAGCCTGCGCTGTCTTTACCTCTGCGGCAGCCAGGTCGTAGGTGGACTGCGCGCGGTCGAGTTCGGCCGGGGACACGAAATTGCGTGCAACGAGTTCCTGCGTGCGCTTCAAA
>DASWIC010000167.1:0-1639 GCA_036397875.1 Burkholderiales bacterium | reverse complement strand
AGGCGGTGAAGCCGGTGACGATCCTGTGGCAGGCGGATGACACGCTCGCCTTCGTCGCCCGGGGCCGCGAGCACCGCAGCGAGTTCCATTCCGACCCCTCCGACGAAGTGATGTACATGATCAAGGGGGACATGAACCTCCACTACCGCACGCCGCAGGGCGAGGAGAAGATCGCGGTGATCCGGGAGGGTGAGATCATCTACTGCCCGGCGGGGGTCCCGCACTCACCCCGCTTTTCCCCCGACGCGTTCGTTCTGGTCCTCGAGCGCAGGCGCCGGGCGGGCGAACGCGACCGGTTCACGTGGTACTGCGAGGGCTGCGGAGCCGTGCTCTACGAGAGCATCAAGCACGTGACCGACTACAACACGGATCCGGTATCGCGCGCCTACGAGGAGTTCTACGGCTCGGAGAAGAGCCGCACCTGCTCGAGCTGCGGGCACGTGACGCTGCGACCCTAGAGCCTTGCCTGCCCGGGCGCTGTGACGGCGCACCGGTCAGTCTCTATCTCTGGGCGAAAATCTGCTTCAGGCGCGCCACCGCGGAGTGCGGGCTTGTCACGACCTTGCGCCCGGGCTGTGCCGGGATGCCGGTCGCGGCGCGCGCCATCGAGAACTGGCCGAGCACGAGCGCATCGCACACACCCATTTCAGCCGCCGCCACCGCGATCAAGCGGTCGTGCTCGGCGGTGCGGCCCTTCTGAAGCGCGGCAATGGCCGCGGGCACGGTGCGGGTCTTGAGATTCAACTTGATGCCGCGCGCGGACGCAAGTTCCTCGAATTCCTTCTTGAGGGAGGGAATGCTGGGCTCGAACGTGGCGAGCAGCGCCAGGTCGCAGCCCGCCGCCAGCGCTTCCTCGAGCATCGCTTCGTTGGGTTTCAGCACGGGCACCGTGACGGCTTCTTTGGCGGCGTCGATCGCCGTGCCGAACGCCGAGCAGGTGAAAAGGACCGCATCCGCGCCGCAACTCACGCAATAGCGGGCCATCGCGATGAAGCGCTCGACCATCGCGTCCGTGATGCCGCCGGCCGTAGTCAGGTCGGCGGGCAGCGAGTCATCGAGCAGATGCGTGACGCGGGCCTGCGGCCACAACTCGCGAAACACGTGGGCGACCGGTTCGATCGCGACCGGCATCGCGTGGACGAGTGCTATGCGGGGCGCAGGCATAGGAGCGCGATTGTAGCGGATTTTCGCGGAAAAGACAGACGAATCAAGCCCTATCGGCCACTGGCCACTGGCCACGGGTCGTGGGTTTGTGGCAATCTAGCATGAGCAAAAAAGGGCGGGCGATCCGATCCGTCCTCGCACAAATGGGAGGCACCGTGCGATCCAGCCACACCTATCTCGCACTTTTCGCGATGCTCGCTTGGGGCTTCGCGGCGCACGGGCAGGGATATCCAGCGAAACCCGTGCGGATACTGGTCGGGTTCGCGCCGGGCGGCGGCACCGACATCATGGCGCGCGCGGTCGGGGGGAAGATGGCGCAATCCCTCAAGCAGCAGTTCGTCGTCGAGAACCGCCCGGGCGCCAACGCCAACGTCGCGGCCAAGCTCGCCGCGGAAGCCCCCGCCGACGGCTATACCATCCTGTTCATGTCGGTGGCGCACATCATGAGCAAGCCGGTGTACAAGAATCTCGGCTA
>DASWIC010000166.1:0-1969 GCA_036397875.1 Burkholderiales bacterium | reverse complement strand
CGAGCTGCCGGGACCGCGCGGGAATGTCACCCTGCTCCACTTCACCGACTGCCACGCCCAGCTGCTGCCGGTTTATTTCCGCGAGCCCGACGTCAACATCGGAATCGCCGGCGCGCTCGGCAAGCCCCCGCACCTGGTCGGTGAATTACTGCTCAGGCATTTCAAGATCGCGCCGAAAACGCGGCTCGCGCATGCGTTCACGTACCTCGATTTCGAGAGCGCCGCGCGCACCTTTGGTCGGGTCGGCGGCTTCGCCCAACTCGCCGCCCTGGTGAAGCAGGTGCGTGCGCAGCGTCCGGGCGCGCTGCTGCTCGACGGCGGCGACACCTGGCAGGGTTCGGCCACCTCGCTGTGGACTCGCGGGCAGGACATGATCGACGCAGCCAAGTTGCTCGGGGTCGACATCATGACCGGCCACTGGGAGTTCACCTACGGCGCCGCGCGGGTGCAGGAGGTGATCAAGAACGACTTTGCGGACAGGATCGAGTTCATCGCGCAGAACGTCCGGACCACGGATTTCGGGGATCCGGTGTTCCGCTCGCACGTGATCCGCGAGGTGAACGGCGTGCCCGTTGCGATCATCGGCCAGGCGTTTCCCTATACGCCCATCGCCAATCCCCGCCATTTCGTGCCGGAATGGACCTTCGGCATCCAGGAGGAGAGCCTGCAGAAGGTGGTCGAGGAAACGCGAACAAAGGGCGCGCAGGCGGTGGTGCTGCTGTCGCACAACGGCATGGACGTGGACTTGAAGCTCGCCTCGCGCGTCACCGGCATCGACCTCATACTCGGCGGCCATACGCACGATGCCGTGCCCGAGCCGGTATCCGTCGCAAACCGCAGCGGAAAGACGCTCGTCACAAACGCCGGATCGAACGGCAAGTTCCTCGCCGTCGCCGACCTCGAAGTGCGCGGCGGCAGGATGCGGAAGTGCCGCTACCGGCTGCTACCGGTATTCGCCAACCTGATCAAGCCGGACCCCGAGATGGCGGCGCTGATCGACCGCGCGCGGAAGCCCTACGCCGAGCGCCTGTCCGAGAAGATCGCCGTCACCGAGGGGCTGCTCTACCGGCGCGGCAACTTCACGGGCACCGTCGACCAGTTGATCCTGGACGCGCTGCTGGAGGTGAAAGGGGCCGAAATCGCCTTCTCACCCGGATTCCGCTGGGGCACCACGATACTCCCCGGCGAGGCGATCACGATGGAGCATGTCATGGACCAGACCGCCGTGACCTACCCTTACACCACCGTCACGGAGATGACCGGCGAGGCGATCAAGAACATCCTCGAGGACGTGTGCGACAACCTGTTCAATCCGGATCCCTATTACCAGCAGGGCGGCGACATGGTGCGCGTGGGCGGCATGCAGTACCGCTGCGATCCGACGCAGAAAATCGGAGGACGCATCAGCGGCATGAGGTTGAGGGGCAAGCCGATCGAGGCCGGTAGGCGTTACAAGGTGGCGAGCTGGGCACCGGTCGCGGAAGGCGCGAGCGGCGAGCCGGCGTGGGAGGTTCTCGCGCGCTACCTCCGCGCCAGGAAGGTCATACCGCCCGTCACGCCCAATCGCCCGCAGCTCACTGGCGTGAAGGGCAATCCCGGGCTTCCGGGAGCGGCCGGCTAGCGGGCGTCCGCGCGCGTCGCCACGCGCAGCATCGCGTCGCGCTCCGCAATCCACTCCTTCGCGTACTCGCAATCCCGGTAGTCGTCGAAGTAGGGCCCGCCCAGCGTGTAGTGCACGAGCGCGGCGTCGGGGCGCGGAGAGTTGTAGCCGACGAGGTGGTTCCAGCGGTCGGGCAGCTCGCCGATGAGTTCCTCGCTTGCGAGCCATTTGAACTGGTGCAGCTCGAGCCCCGAGGCACGGTTGACGTATTCCGGGGTCAGCGCGCGGCATGCCGCGTTGTTGAACAGCATCACGCTCGACCAGTTCTTCTTCTCGTACTTGCTCTGCGGCTCGCCCAGGAACTTCACC
>DASWIC010000165.1:0-1969 GCA_036397875.1 Burkholderiales bacterium | reverse complement strand
CGAGCTGCCGGGACCGCGCGGGAATGTCACCCTGCTCCACTTCACCGACTGCCACGCCCAGCTGCTGCCGGTTTATTTCCGCGAGCCCGACGTCAACATCGGAATCGCCGGCGCGCTCGGCAAGCCCCCGCACCTGGTCGGAGAATTACTGCTCAGGCATTTCAAGATCGCGCCGAAAACGCGGCTCGCGCATGCGTTCACGTACCTCGATTTCGAGAACGCCGCGCGCACCTTTGGTCGGGTCGGCGGCTTCGCCCACCTCGCCGCCCTGGTGAAGCAGGTGCGTGCGCAGCGTCCGGGCGCGCTGCTGCTCGACGGCGGCGACACCTGGCAGGGTTCGGCCACCTCGCTGTGGACTCGCGGGCAGGACATGATCGACGCAGCCAAGTTGCTTGGGGTCGACATCATGACCGGCCACTGGGAGTTCACCTACGGCGCCGCGCGGGTGCAGGAGGTGATCAAGAACGACTTTGCGGACAGGATCGAGTTCATCGCGCAGAACGTCCGGACCACGGATTTCGGGGATCCTGTGTTCCGCTCGCACGTGATCCGCGAGGTGAACGGCGTGCCCGTTGCGATCATCGGGCAGGCGTTTCCGTACACGCCGATCGCCAACCCGCGATATTTCGTCGCCGAGTGGACCTTCGGCATCCAGGAAGACAATCTGCAGAAGGTCGTCCACGAATCCCGCAGGAAGGGCGCGCAGGTCGTCGTGCTGCTCTCCCATAACGGCGCGGATACGGACCTGAAGCTCGCCTCGCGCGTCACCGGAATCGACGCCATCCTCGGTGGGCACACCCACGACGCGATTCCCGAGCCGATCGCCGTCAAGAATGCCGGCGGAACCACGATCGTCACCAACGCCGGCTCCCACGGCAAGTTCCTCGCCGTGCTGGACATCGACGTGCGCGCGAACCGGATGAGCGGCTACCGCTACCGCCTGCTGCCGGTTTTCGCGAATCTGCTGCCCCCGGATGCCGCGATGGAAGCCCTGATCCGCAGGCACCGGGCACCCTACGCCGGCAAGCTGTCGGAAAAGCTTGCAGTCAGCGAAGCGCTGCTCTATCGCCGCGGCAACTTCACGGGCACCGTCGATCAGTTGATCCTGGACGCGCTTATGGAGGAAAAAGGGACCGAAATCGCCTTCTCACCCGGATTCCGCTGGGGCACCACGATACTCCCCGGCGAGACCATCACAATGGAGCATGTGATGGACCAGACCGCCGTGACCTACCCTTACACCACCGTCACGGAGATGACCGGCGAGGCGATCAAGAACATCCTCGAGGACGTGTGCGACAACCTGTTCAACCCCGACCCCTATTACCAGCAGGGCGGCGACATGGTGCGCGTGGGTGGGATGCGTTACCGCGTCAACCCAACGCAGAAAATCGGGGGACGCATCAGCGGCATGACGTTGAAGGGCAAGCCGATCGAAGCTGGAAAGCGCTACAAGGTGGCGAGCTGGGCGCCGGTCGCGGAAGGCGCGAGCGGCGAGCCGGCGTGGGAGGTTCTCGCGCGCTACCTCCGCGCCAGGAAGGTCATACCGCCCGTCACGCCCAATCGCCCGGCGCTCACCGGCGTGAAGGGCAACCCCGGGCTCCCGGGAGCCGCGGGCTAGCGCGCGTCCGCGCGCGTCGTCACGCGCAGCATCGCGTCGCGCTCCGCAAACCACTCCGTCGCGTACTCGCAATCCCGGTAGTCGTCGAAGTAGGGCCCGCCCAGCGTGTAGTGCACGAGCGCGGCGTCCCGGCGCGGAGGGTTGTAGCCGACGAGGTGGTTCCAGCGGTCGGGCAGCGCGCCGATGAGGTCCTCGCTCGCGAGCCACTTGAACTGGTGCAGCTCGAGCCCCGAGGCACGGTTGACGTATTCCGGGGTCAGCGCGCGGCATGCCGCGTTGTTGAACAGCATCACGCTCGACCAGTTCTTCTTCTCGTACTTGCTCTGCGGCTCGCCCAGGAACTTCACC
>DASWIC010000164.1:0-7385 GCA_036397875.1 Burkholderiales bacterium | reverse complement strand
CGCGCGTCCTCCGCGGTGGCGACGCCCTTGACGATGAGCGGCACCTTCCAGTGGCTCTTCATCCAGACGAGATCGTCCCACTTGAGGCCCATCTGGAACGAGGGATCGCCGAAACCCTCGCGCACGTTGGCGCGGGCGATGATGTCGCGCTCGCGGCGGCCGTAGTAATTGCGGTCCACGCACACGCACAGCGCGCGGTAGCCGGCGGCCTGCGCGCGGTCGAGGATGTCCTCCACCCACTTGCGGTCGGCCCGCACGTAGAGCTGGAAGATGAGCGGCTCCTTCACCGCCGCCGCGGCGGCCTCCAGGCTCGGCTTGGCCGCGGTGCTGATGAATGCCGTCGTGCCGTGCGCCACCGCCGCCCGCGCGACGTTGCAGGCGCCTTCCGGGTGCGCGAACCCGACGAAGCCGCCGACCGGCGCCAGGAAGACGGGACTCGAAAGTTTCCGCCCGAGCAGCGTCGTCGTGATGTCGATCTTCCGCACGTCCACCAGCACGCGCTGGCGCAGCGCCAGGCTGTCGAGCGCCTGGCGGTTGCGCAGCAGCGTGGTCTCCGAGTCCGACCCCCCGGAGAGATGGTCCCACAGGTCCTGCGGCAGGTTGCGCCGCGCCGTCGCGACGATTTCCTGCAGCGAGACGAAATTCGCCGCGTCGCGCTCGTCGATGCGCGGGTACTTGCGCGGCGCTTCTTTCGAATTCGTCCCTGACGTTTTCCTTGCCATTTCTTTTTCCTCGTCCTGCACCCACCACCCCCGCCGCTTCACTGTGCGACCCCTCCTCGGGCAGGAGGGGAGTAATTTAGATGCCCATGCCCTTGAGCACGTTGTCGCGAGCGCGCTTGCCGGCTCCCACGCCGATCGCGAAGATCTCGCCGAGCCGCGCCAGTTTCTCCGTGGAGAGGCGGATATCCACCGCGGCGGCGTTCAACTCCAGGTTCTTCACGTGGTTGGTGCCCGGTATCGGCACGATATCGTCGCCCTGCGCGAGCAGCCAGGCGAGTGCGAGCTGCGCCGCCGTCACGCCCTGCCCCCGCGCCATCGCCTCCAGGGCTTCCACCAATTTGACATTGCGCGCGAGGTTCCCGGGCTCGAAGCGCGGGTGGCGGCGCCGGCGGTCGTTGGGCGGGAGATCGTCCACGGTCTTGATCCTGCCCGTCAGCAGGCCGCGCCCGAGCGGCGCATACGCGACGTAGCCGATGCCCAGCTCGCGGCACGCGGAGAGGATGTCGCGTTCCACCTCCCGGAACCACAACGAGTACTCGGTCTGCAGCACGCTGACGGGATAGGCGCGGTGAGCGCGCCGGAGGGTTGCGGGACCCGCCTCACACACGCCGATCCAGCGCACCTTGCCCTGCTCGACCAGGCGCGCCATCGCGCCGATCGTGTCCTCGATCGGTACCGCCGGGTCGACGCGGTGAAGGTAGAAGACGTCGATCACGTCCACCTCCATGCGCTTCAGGCTTGCCTCGCAGCTGCTCTGCACGTACTCCGGGCGGCCGTTGGCCGCCTTCTTGCCGTCCGGCAGGTCGATGTTGCCGAACTTGGTGGAGAGGAGGATTTCGTCGCGGAAGTCCTTCACGGCGCGGCCGAGCAGCGCCTCGTGGCGCGTCCCCCAGTAAGCGTCCGACGAATCGAAGAAGTTGATGCCGAGGTCCCGGGCGCGGCGGATCGTCGCGTTGAACGCCTGCACCCCAGGCCCGTCATCGAGCCGCATCGCCTGGCTGCCCCGGCCCATGCCGATCGCGGACACGGCCGGGCCGTTGCGGCCCAGTTGCCGGTACTTCAAGCCAACCCGCCTAGTCTCTTCTCGCCCACGGCAGGTAGCGGCGTGTCAGCCAGTTCACCAGAATCTCGAAGCTCACCCCCACCGCAACCAGCAGGATCACGGCGACGAACGCTTCACTGTGCTTGAACGTGCGCGAGTTGAAGAGGATGTAGTACCCGAGACCGGGAATGGAAATGAAGAACTCGGCCACGACGGCGCCGACCAGCGCGCGCCCGGCGGCAAGGCGGACGCCGGCGAGGAGATAAGGCAGCGACGACGGGAAGACGATGTCGAACAGGTTGTGGCGGGGGGGCGCGCGGAACGAGCGCGCCACCTCGAGGTACTCGAGCGGTACCGAGCGCGCGCCGTCGCAGGCGTTCACCGCGATCGAGAAAAAGGCCGCGAAGACCACCACGGCGAGCCGCGCATCCGCGCTGTAGCCGAACCACAGCGTAACGAGCGGCAGGATCGCGACCATCGGCGTCGCGAACAGGCTGTTCACGTAATAGCGCAGGCCCCGCTCCACGAGGTCGACGCGCCCCATGGCGAAGCCGACCGCGGTGCCGAATACGAGCGAGATCAGCAGGCCGCTCACGACCGCCCCCAGCGTCGCCCCCGCGGCGGCCAGGAACTGCGGGTCGCTGATGACTGTCGTGAACACGCGCGCGATGCCCAGCGGCTTGGCGACGTATGCGGGCGCGAGCGCCCGCACCGTGACCTCCCACACGAGCAGCAGAACCGCGCCCGCCGCGACCTTCAGAAACAGCGGCGAGCCGAGCCACGCGCGCAGCGCGGAGCCGTTCGTGACGGGCCGCGCCGCCGCGAGCGTGTGCGCGGTCACCGGTTATACCCCCGCCACACCGCGACGCGGTTCTCGAGAAAGCGCCCGAAATCCATCAGCGCCACCCCCAGCAGCACGATGATCAGGATCGCGGCGAGCAAGCCAGGGGTGTCGAAGTTCTGCGAGCCCATCATGATCATCTGCCCCAGGCCCGAAGGACTCAGGAAGATCTCCGCCGCCACCATGCCGACCAGGCCGCGCGCAATGGCCTGGCGGATTCCGGTCATGGTGAAAGGCAGCGTGTACGGTATGAGCACGTCGCACCACAGGCGCCATTCGCTGGTCCGGAACGAGTACGCGATCTCGACCAGCTCCGGCCGGATGCTGCGCGCCCCTTCGACCGTGTTGTAGAGGACGGGAAACACCGCGAACAGGAACACCACGAGCGCCTTGGGCGCGAAGCCGAACCCCATGATCGACAGGATGAACGGGATCAGCGCCACCATCGGCGTTGCGTACAGCATCATGATGTAGTTTTCGAGCGCAACGCGCAGCCAGCGCACGCGCGCGAGCACCAGGCCGAAGGGGGCGCCGGCGAGGATCGCCAGCGCGAGCCCGGTAAGATAGAGCTGGAACGAGCTCAGGATCTGGCGCACCAGGAAGCCGCTGCGCACCGTGTCGAGCACGCTTTCCAGGGTCTCGGACAACGGCGACCAGAACGCGGCGGACGCGACATGGCCCGCCGCTTCCCACACGGCCGCCCCGGCGACGAGGCTCGCCACTACGGTGCCGTATCGCCCCCGGCGCGTTTCCGGACCCATGCGCGTCGCTACTTCGCCAGCTTGATGGCGTCCTTGAAGATCGAGGTGTCGACGATGCGGTCGTACGGCGCCGGCTGCTTGCCGCCCTTGATGTTGCCGACCTTGACCATGATCTTGCCGACCAGCTCGATGTTCTTGCGGGCGAGCCCGTCGTGATCCTTGGGCCAGAATTCCATGGCGACGTAGTCCTTGAGCGCCTTGACGGCGATCTCGCCGCTGCGTCCCGTCGGCGTCGCGTGCTGGGCCACCCTCGCGTGGTTGGCCGGGTTGCGCATGAAACGCTCGGCGTCGATCAGCGCGGCGACGATGCGAACGTAGGCATCCCGGTTCTTGGCGAGCTGCTCCCGATGGGCGACCAGGAACAGGTAGTGATCGACGGGGCGGGAGTCCTTCTGCCACACGACGACCTTGAGCTTCTTCTTGCTCTCGGTCTCGATCACCGGAATGTCATCGATGTGCAGCACGCCGAACGTCAATTGCCCGGCCACCATCGCCGCGCCGACGTTGGAGCTCAGCGTGACCTGCTGGACCTCCTCGATCTTCATCTTGCAGGCGACCAGCATGGTGCGCAGCGCGATGGAACGCGCCCCGCCCACCGAATCGACCCCGATGGGAGCGCCCTTCAGGCTCTGGCACGTCGCGCCCGGGTCCGTGGAGCCGATCAGCCAGTCGGGATGCTCCATGCCCCAGATGCCGACGAGCGGCACGCCGGTGTTCGCGACCTGGCTGATGATGAGCGGGCTCGGCGAGAGCGACACGGCGATCTCCCTGGAGGCCACCGCGCGCGAGGCGGCGGCGCCGGTTTCGAACGCCCGGACTGTCACGTTCACGCCGTGCTTCTTGAACATGCCTTCGTTTTCCGCGACGTACGCGATGGTCCCGGCGAAAACCGGCGGAATGCCGGGTACGCCGAGCGTCAGCTGCTGCGCCTTGCCGGGCGCGGGGAACAACGTCAATGCCAGCGCTGCCCAGGCCGCGAGCGCGCTTCCGGTGCCTGCCAGTTTTCCGTGCTTCATGGTCGTCTCCTCCTTGGTCATGGATGATATCTCCCTCACCTCGTCAGCTCGCGCTCCGCCTGCCGCGCATCCGCCATCAACGTGTCCCAGACGTGCTCGCGCAACTCCGCGAACCGCGGCTGCAGCAGCGTGCTGCGGTCGCGCGGACGCGGTAAATCGACCCTGACGATCTCGTGCACGCCGCTCGGCCGCCCCTTGAGCACCAGTACGCGATCCCCCATCAGCACCGCCTCGTCGATGGCGTGCGTGACGAACACCATCGTTGTCGGCCGTGTCTCCCAGATGCGCAGCATCTCGAACTGCAGGATCTCCCGCGTCTGCGCATCCACGGCGCCGAACGGCTCGTCCATCAGCAGTACCCGCGGCTCCACCGCCAGCGCCCGCGCCAGCCCGCAGCGCTGCTGCATGCCGCCGGAGATCTGGTACGGGTAGTAGTGCTCGAAGCCGGCCAGCCCCACCAGCCGGATGAACTCTGGAACCCGCTCCTGGATCTCGGCGCGCGAGGCGCCGGCCAGCTTGATGCCGTACGCGACATTGTCGAACACCGTCTTCCACGGAAACAAGCCGAAATGCTGGAACACCACGGCCACGCCCGGGCGGGGGCCCGCGACGCGCTCGCCTTCCACGGTGATCTCCCCCACGTCGAGCGGGATCAGCCCGTCGAGGCATCTCAGCAGCGTCGTCTTGCCGCAGCCCGAGGGGCCGATGACCGCCAGCACCTCCCGCTCGCCCACCTCGAGGCTGATGTCCCGGAAAACCTCGAGCGTCCCGAAGCGCTTTCCGGCGCCCGACATCACGATGCGCGGTTTTCCCTGGCCCATAGTATGCATCAACCCTTGGACGGCTATACCACCGCGACGCCCTGGATCTCGATCAGGACACCCGGGCGAGAGAACGCGGTGACCGTGATCAGAGCGCTCGCGGGATAGCGCCCGTCCCCGAAGATCTCGCCGCGGATTTTCACGAAGCGGTCGCCGTAACGCGCGTCGGTGATGAAAACCGTCATCGTGACCAGGCTGGCGAGCGTGCCGCCCGCGCGCCTGAGCGTCCTGTCCATGAGCGCGAAGATCGTCCGCGCCTGCGCCTCGAAATCGCCCGATATGTCCTTGCCCGACCCGTCCACGAGGGCGGTCTGTCCGGCCAGCCAGACGGTCCTGCCGCCCTGCGTGATCACGGCGGGCGAGAACGCCCGGCTCTTCTGGAAATCCGTGCCCTCGAGGTATTCGACCTGCGCCGCCATCGTCCTCTCCTTGCGCCGACTACGAGCCGAGACCGTCGCTCACTGCCACGTGCTCGGGCTTCAGCTCGATGCCCGAGGCTTTCGCCAGCAGCAGGAGCAGCGCCGAAAAATCCTTGTCAGTATAGCCGTTGCCGATCAGTGTCTGCACCATATCGCGCGTCACCGAGGCAAGCGGCATCGGCACGCCGAATTCCCGGCCCGCGGCCAGGCCCAGGTCAATGTCCTTGCGCAGCAGCTCGGGCGTGAAGGTGACGTGGAAGTCGAGGTTCACCAGCGCCGGCGTCTTGTAGCGGGTGAACATCGAGCCCATGACGCTCTTGTTGAGGAAATCGAGGAAGGCGTGGCGCTGCATGCCGGCCCTCTGCGCAAGCACCGTCACCTCGGCGAGCGACTGCGTCACCACGCCCAGCATCACGTTGTGGCAGATTTTGGCGATGCGCGAGAGCTCGCCCTCGCCCACGTAGGAGACGCCCTGCCCGATCGCGGCGAGATAGGGCGCCACCTGGTCGAAGGCGTCCTTCGGTCCCGAGGCGACGACCGTCAGCTTTCCCGCCTTGATTACCTTGGCGTTGCCCGAGACCGGCGCGGCGAGGAGCTTCACGCCCAGCTTCGCGAGCTTGCCCCGGATTTCCGCAGATTCGTCGAGCGAGATCGAGGTCGAATCCACCACGATCCCCGGCGCTCTTCCCTTCGCCGTGACGCCGTTCGCGCCGAACAGAACCTCCTTCACGTCCTTGCCGGTCGAGACCATCGTGAACACGATGTCGCACGCCGCGAGATCGGCGAGCGAGTCCGCGATCTTCGCCCCGGATTTAGCCAGCGGTTCCGCCTTGGCGCGGGTGCGGTTCCACACCGTGATGTCACATCCGGCCTTGGCCAGCCGCTCGGCCATCGCGTAACCCATGCGGCCGATGCCGATCCAGCCGAGCTTGTGCGCCTTCAGATTCTGTCCTGCCATTATCGTTCTCCGTTTCTCGTTTCTCGTTCAGCGCTCGACCGGAACGTTGACGAGGTTGCCCCATTCCGTCCATGAGCCGTCGTATATCTTTACCTTTTTGTAGCCGAGCAATTCCGTCAGCGCGAAATAGAGCACGGTGGCGCGGTGGCTCATCCGGCAGTAAGCGATGATGTCCCGCTCGGGTGTCGCGCCGCGCGCGGCGACGAGCTGCTGCAGCTCAGCGGCCGGCTTGAACGCCTTGTTGCCGTCGAGCAGTTCCTCGAAATACAGATGCTTCGCGCCGGGGATGCGCCCGTAGCGCAGCGCCCCGACGTCGGGACCTTCCGGCCCGCCGACGCGCTCGCCCCGGTATTCCTCGGGGGAGCGGCCGTCGAGCAGGAGCGCCGCGTTCCTGTCGAGCCCGGCCAGCACCTTGTCGCGCCGGATCCGCATCTTCTCGCTGCGCTTCACGGGCCGGTACGTCACCGGCGCCGCCGGCGGCGGCTCATCGGTGGTGAGCGGCCGTCCCTCCGCGACCCAGCGGTAGCGCCCGCCGTCGAGCACCTTGACCTTCCGGTGCCCGCAATAGCGAAACGTCCACCAGGCGTAGAGCCCGAACTGCAGCCCTTCCCCGTAAAAGACCACCGTCGTGTCGTTGCCGATGCCCGCGGCGCCGCAGCGGCGCGCGAACTCTTCCGGCTCGGGAAAGTCGCGCCGCAGCGGATCCCACAGCATCTCCTTCCACTTCCAGCACACCGCGCCCGGGATGTGGCCGGCCTTGTAGGCCTGCATCTCGTCCTGGTTCATGCCCGCGATCTCGATCAGC
>DASWIC010000163.1:0-4696 GCA_036397875.1 Burkholderiales bacterium | reverse complement strand
CACCCACGCACTCGACATCTACCGTCCCAGGCTCAGCATCCGGCGCGACGCGCGCGATGTCGTGTCGATCGCGGGCGTCGAGGTGGCCGAGGGGGACGGAGGCAATGACTTCGTCGACGCACTGCTGCGCCAGCGCGAAATAGAGGTCCACGACGCGACCATCCTCTGGAACGACGAGCTGCGCAAGGCGCCGCAACTCGAGCTGACGAACGTCAACCTGCATCTCGTCAACAGCGGCGGCCGGCATCGTTTCGGGCTGCGGGCGACTCCGCCAAAGGAGCTGGCCGCACCACTCGACATACGCGGAGAGCTGCGGGGCGGCACGGTCGCCGCGCTCGCCGACTGGAACGGGAAGCTCTTCGTCGAGCTCGACTACGCCGACATCGCCGCCTGGCGCACCTGGTTGCCGTTTCCGATCGAGTTTTCCCGAGGCGCCGGCGCGCTGCGCGCCTGGTTCACATTCAGCCGGGACCAGTTGGTCGAGGCGGTCGCCGACGTGCAGCTCGCCAACGTGAACACCCGGGTTGCGGCCGACCTGCCGCTGCTCGACCTGTCGCAACTCTCCGGCCGCGTCGGGTGGAAACAATCCGACGAGGGATTCGAGATCTCCACGTCGAAACTTGGCCTCACCACGACCGGGGGCTTGAAGCTCCCGCCTGTGGACTTTCTGTTGCGGGTCAACGCAACCGCTGCGCGCAAGCAGTCAGGGGGCGAGCTGCAGGCGAGCGCGATCGAGCTTGCGCCGCTGGTCGCGCTCGCGGAGCACCTGCCGTTCGGGCCGGAGACGCGCAGGCAGTTCGCCGAGTACTCGCCCAGGGGTCGACTGAGCGACGTGGTCATTCGCTGGAGCGGGGAATGGCGCGAGCCGAAACAATACAGCGTGCGGGGACGGTTCCAGGGCCTCGCGGTGAATCACGCAGGAAAGGTACCGGGATTTGCCGGCGCGAGCGGTACGGTGGAGGCGACCGAGCGGGGCGGCACGCTGTTCCTGAACTCGCAGAAAGCGACCGTGCAGATGCCGCTCGTGTTCCGCGACGCGCACGCGCTCGAGGCGCTGTCCGCACAGATCTCCTGGGCGAAGAACGGCGGCGAGACCGAGTTGTGGCTCAATAACGTCACCTTTTCCAACGCGCACCTCGCCGGCTCGGTGTTCGGCATCTACCGGACCGCGGGAGCGACGAGCGGCAGCATCGACCTCACGGGCAGGCTCACGCGTGCCGACGCGCGGTTCGTCAACCGCTATATACCGCTCGCAGTGTCGAAGAAGGTGCGCGACTGGCTCGACCACGCGTTCATCGCCGGCCGCTCGAACAACGTCACGCTGCGCATCAAGGGCAAGCTCGACGACTACCCGTTTCCCGAGGGCAAGGACGGCGTGTTCCAGGTCACGGCCCGGGTTACCGACGGGGTGCTGCGTTACGCGGACGGCTGGCCCAACATCACGAATATCGCCGGCGATCTCGTCTTCCGCGGGAGCCGCATGGACATGCACGCATGGGAAGGCGCTGTTTCGGGCGTGCACCTCGCGAAAGTGCGCGCGGAAATACCGGACCTGGCGGCCAAGGAAGAGATCCTGAACATATCGGGGGAGGCCGAGGGCCCGACCGGCAATTTCCTCGCGTTCATCGCGAAGAGCCCGGTGAGCGGGATGATCGACGATTCCACCCGCGACTGGCAGGCGCAGGGCACGGGCAGGCTCGGGATCAAACTTTCGATTCCGCTGAGCGATACCGACAAGAGCACGATCGCGGGCGCCTATCAGTTTGCCGGGAATACGCTCGCGATCTCCCCTGAACTGCCGGTCCTGGAGCAGGCGGGCGGCCGGGTCGAATTCACCGAGAAGGCGGTGCGCGCGCAGAGCGTGAAGGGCGTCGTGCTCGGGGGCCCGGTGACGATAAACGCAAGCACGCGCGACGCCGGGGTGCGGGTCGGTATCCAGGGACGCATCAATGCCGATATTGCCCGCCGCGCTGGCGGTCCGCAGTGGGTCCGGAAACTGCGCGGCGCGACCGATTGGCGCGCAACGGTTACCGCCCGCAAGCGCGCCGCCGATATCCTGCTGGAATCGAACCTGCAGGGCCTCGCGATCAACCTGCCCGCGCCGTTCGTGAAGACCGCGGCGGAGAATTGGCCTGCGCGCTACGAACAACGTAGCCTTGCGGACGGCCAGGACCGGTTCAGTCTCACCGTCGGCGACATCGTCAGCATGAACCTGGTGCGGCGCGGCGAAGGCGAGGAGGCGACCGTTACGCGCGGAGCGGTGCGCTTCGGCGCCGCCGCTGCCGAGGCTGACCGCAACGGCGTGTGGGTGAGCGGCACAGTGAAAGCGCTTGATGTGGACGGCTGGCTCGACCTGCTCGGGTCGGGTCCGGGCGGGCCGCGCATCGAGTGGGGTGGCGTCGACGCCGGCGCGGGCACGCTCGACGTGCTGGGGTGGCGCTTCGACGGCCTCGCGGTAAAGGCCTCGGTTGAGAGCGGGGAATGGCACGCCGCGCTCTCCGGCAAGGAGTTGGAGGGCGAGGCCACGTGGCAGCCGCAGGGCCGCGGCAAGATCGTGGCGCGCATGAAGACGCTCGCCATTCCGGCGGCATCGCCCAGCGCCGCGCCGGCCGCGGCACGCAGCCCGCAGTCCCGCGTGGAGCCGCAGGATCTGCCCGCGCTCGATGTCGTGGCGGAGAAGTTTCTCATCAAGGACACGCAGTATGGCCGGCTCGAGCTGAGCGTCGTGCCCGAAGGACGCAACTGGCGCCTCGAGCGGCTGCTTCTCTCCAATCCCGAGGGCAACCTGAAGCTCGACGGGGTATGGCAGAGCGCGCAGCCCCGGCCGGTGACGCAGGTCAACCTCCGGCTCGAAACCAGCGATATCGGCAAGCTGCTCACGCGCTTCGGACATCCAGGCGTCCGGGGCGGCACGGCCAAGCTGGAGGGATCGCTGTCGTGGAGTGGCGCGCTCTACGAGCTGGACTATCCGACGCTCTCCGGCAACCTGAGGCTGGAAGCCGCCAAGGGACAGTTCACCAAGCTCGATCCGGGCATCGGGAAGCTGCTCGGCGTGCTGAACCTGCAGTCGCTGCCGCGCCGGGTCACGCTGGATTTCCGCGACGTTTTCAGCGAGGGCTTCGCCTTCGACGATGTGTCCGGCGCAGCCCGCATCGAGCGCGGCACCGCCACCACCGAGAACTTCCGGATTCGGGGGCCGTCCGCGAACGTCATCATGAAAGGAACGGTGGACCTCGCTCGCGAGACGCAGAACCTGAGGGTGCGGATCACGCCGCAGCTCAGCGGGTCCGTGGCAGTCGGGACCGGAGCGCTGGTCGGTGGACCGGTCGGCGTCGCGGCGGGCGTGGCGGCGTACCTCGCCCAGAAGGTCTTCAAGGATCCGTTCGGCCAGCTCGCCTCTTTCGAGTACGACGTGGCCGGTACCTGGTCCGAGCCGACCGTGAAGCCGGTGCCGCTCCCGTCGCTCGTGCCCGTGACGGGGACCGAATAAACCATGAGTGAATCGAATTCGTCCTTCGGCAAGGCCAGGCCGCACGTCGCGACGCCTGCGGCGCAGGCCGGGGTCGCGCGCATCGCGGCGGTGCAGCTCGCCTCCGGGCCCAACGTCAAGGGCAACCTCACCGAGGCCGGGCGGCTGATCGAGATGGCCGCGGCGCAGGGCGCGCAGCTGGTGGCGCTGCCCGAGTACTTCGCGATCATGGGAATGCGTGACGACGACAAGGTCAGGGTGCGCGAGAAGCCGGGCGCCGGTCCGATCCAGGAATTTCTCGCCGAGACGGCGCGACGGCACGGTATCTGGCTGGTCGGCGGCTCGGTCCCGCTCGAAGCGTCGAGCCCGGACAAGGTGCGCAACAGCTGCCTGGTCTTCGACGATCAGGGCCGGCTCGCCGCGCGCTACGACAAGATTCACCTCTTCAGTTTTGTCATGGGCAAGGAGCGCTACGAGGAGGAGCGCACCATCGAGCCGGGGCGGGACGTCGTGACCGTGGACACGCCATTCGCGCGCCTCGGGCTTTCGATCTGCTACGACCTGCGGTTTCCGGAGCTCTACCGCGCGATGAAGCCGGTCGATATCATCCTGGTGCCCTCGGCATTCACCGCGACCACGGGAAGAGCGCACTGGGAGACGCTGATCCGGGCGCGCGCCATCGAGAACCTGGCGTACGTGCTCGCGCCGGCCCAGGGCGGCTATCACGTGAGCGGGCGCGAGACCCATGGCGACAGCATGATCGTGGATCCCTGGGGCGTGGTGCTCGACCGGCTCGGGCGCGGCTCCGGCGTGGTATCGGCCGTGGTCAACCTGGAGCATCTGCGCAACCTCAGGGAGAGCCTGCCGGCGCTGACGCACCGGACGCTGCATCGCTGCTAGTTTCGAGTTTCAAGTTGCCAGTTTCGAGTTGAAAAGTCCCCAGTTCGAGGCCACTTTGATTTACATTAGCTTGCCAATTCCGCGCGTTAAGCCGTGACTGCGCCTGCAATGAGCCGAGCAACCGAAATCGAAACTCGAAACTCGAAACTGGAAACTGCGTTCGCGACGGCGAACGGGATCTTGCTTGCGCCGTATGCGCTGGACTCCGGGCGTCTGCAGGCGGTATTCGGGCAGATCCTGGCGCACCGGGTGGACTACGCCGATCTCTATTTCCAGTACACGCGCAGCGAGTCCTGGAGCCTGGAGGAAGGCATCGTCAAGTCCGGC
>DASWIC010000162.1:0-4610 GCA_036397875.1 Burkholderiales bacterium | reverse complement strand
CACCCACGCACTCGACATCTACCGTCCCAGGCTCAGCATCCGGCGCGACGCGCGCGATGTCGTGTCGATCGCGGGCGTCGAGGTGGCCGAGGGGGACGGAGGCAATGACTTCGTCGACGCACTGCTGCGCCAGCGCGAAATCGAGGTCCACGACGCGACCATCGTCTGGAACGACGAACTGCGCAAGGCGCCGCAACTCGAGCTGACGAACGTCCACCTGCATCTCGTCAACAGCGGCGGCCGGCATCGTTTCGGGCTGCGGGCGACTCCGCCAAAGGAGCTGGCCGCACCGCTCGACATACGCGGAGAGCTGCGGGGCGGCACGGTCGCCGCGCTCGCCGACTGGAACGGGAAGCTCTTCGTCGAGCTCGACTATGCCGACATCGCCGCCTGGCGCACCTGGGTGCCGTTTCCGATCGAGTTTTCCCGCGGCGCCGGCGCGCTGCGCGCCTGGTTCACATTCAGCCGGGACCAGTTGGTCGAGGCGGTCGCCGACGTGCGGCTCGCCAACGTGAATACCCGGGTTGCGGCCGACCTGCCGCTGCTCGACCTGTCGCAACTCTCCGGCCGCGTCGGGTGGAAGCAGTCCGACGAGGGATTCGAGATCTCCACGTCGAAACTTGGCCTCACCACGACCGGGGGCTTGAAGCTCCCGCCTGTGGATTTTCTGTTGCGGGTCAATGCGGCCGGTGCGCGCAAGCAGCAAGGCGGAGAGCTTCAAGCGAGCGCGCTCGAGATCGCCCCACTGGTTGCGCTCGCAGAGCACCTTCCGTTCGGACAGGAGGTGCGAAAGCACCTCGCCGAATACTCGCCCAGGGGCAGGCTCAGCGACGTCGTCATGCGCTGGAGCGGAGAATGGAGCGAGCCGCAGCAATACAGCGTGCGCGGGCGGTTCCAGGGCCTCGCGGTGAATCATGCGGGAAAGATACCGGGATTTATCGGCGCGAGCGGCACGGTGGAGGCGAACGAGCGGGGAGGCACGCTGTTCCTGAACTCGCAGAAAGCGACCGTGCAGATGCCGCTCGTGTTCCGCGACGCGCACGAGCTCGAGGCGCTATCGGCGCAGATCTCCTGGGCGAAAAACGGCGGCGAGACCGAGCTGTGGATCAACAACGCCACCTTTTCCAACGCGCACCTTGCCGGCTCGGTGTTCGGCGTCTACCGGACCGCGGGAGCAACGAGCGGCAGCATCGACCTCACGGGCAGGCTCACGCGGGCCGACGCGCGCTTCGTCAGCCGCTACATACCGCTCGTGGTGTCGAAGAAGGTGCGCGACTGGCTCGACCGCGCGTTCATTGCCGGCCGCTCGAATAACGTCACGCTGCGCATCAAGGGCAAGCTCGAAGATTACCCGTTTCCCGAGGGCAGGGGCGGCGTGTTCCAGGTTACGGTCCGGGTTGCCGACGGGGTGCTGCATTACGCGGACGGCTGGCCCGACATCACGAATATCGCCGGCGATCTCGTCTTCCGCGGGAGCCGCATGGACATGCACGCATGGGAAGGCGCTGTCTCGGGCGTTCATCTCGCGAAAGTGCGCGCGGAAATACCGGACCTGGAAGCCAAGGAAGAGATACTGAACCTATCGGGCGAGGCCGAAGGCCCCACCGGCAATTTCCTCGCGTTCATCGCGAAGAGTCCGGTGAGCGGGATGCTGGACGATGCCACCCGCGGCTGGCAGGCGCAGGGCACGGGCAGGCTCGGGCTCAAGCTTTCGATCCCGCTGAGCGATACCGATAAGAGCGCGATCGCGGGCACCTATCAGTTTGCCGGGAATACGCTCGCGATCTCCCCTGAACTGCCGGTCCTGGAGCAGGCGGGCGGCCGGGTCGAATTCACCGAGAAGGCGGTGCGCGCGCAGGGCGTGAAGGGCGTCGTGCTCGGGGGCCCGGTGACGATAAACGTCAGCCCGCGCGACGCCGCGGTGCGGGTCGGTATTCAGGGACGCATCAATGCCGATATTGCCCGCCGCGCCGGCGGCCCGCAGTGGGTCCAGAGACTGCGCGGCGCGACCGATTGGCGCGCGACGGTTACCGCCCGCAAGCGCGCCGCCGATATCCTGCTGGAATCGAACCTGCAGGGCCTGGCGGTCAACCTGCCCGCGCCGTTCGTAAAGACCGCGGCGGAGAATTGGCCTGCGCGCTACGAGCACCGTATTCTTGCGGACGGCCAGGACCGGTTCAGTCTCACCGTCGGCGATATCGTCGGCATGAACCTGGTGCGGCGCGGTAAAGGCGAGGAGGCGACCATTACGCGCGGAGCGGTGCGGTTCGGCGGTGCCGCTGCCGAGCCTGACCGCGACGGCGTGTGGGTGAGCGGCACGGTGAAAGCGCTCGACGTGGACGGCTGGCTCGACCTGCTCGGGCCGGGTCCGGGCGGGCCGCGCATCGAATGGGGTGGCGTCGACGCCAGCGCGGGCACGCTCGACGTGCTGGGGTGGCGCTTCGGCGGCCTTGCGGTAAAGGCCTCGGTTGAAGGCGGGGAGTGGCGCGCCGCGCTCTCCGGCAAGCAGTTGGAGGGCGAGGCCACGTGGCAGCCGCAGGGCCGCGGCAAGATCGTGGCGCGCATGAAGACGCTTGCCATTCCGGGGGCATCGCCCGGTGCCGCGCCGGCCGCGGCACGCAGCCCGCAGTCCCGCGTGGAGCCGCAGGATCTGCCCGCGCTCGATGTCGTGGCGGAGCAGTTTCTGTTCAAGGACAGGCAGTATGGCCGGCTTGAGCTGAACGTCGTGCCCGAAGGACGCAACTGGCGCCTCGAGCGGCTGCTTCTCTCCAATCCCGAGGGCAACCTGAATCTCGACGGGGTATGGCAGAGCGCGCAGCCCCGGCCGGTGACGCAGGTCAAGCTGCGGCTCGAAACCAGCGATAGCGGCAAGCTGCTCACGCGCTTCGGTTATCCGCAAGGCGTCCGGGGCGGCACGGCCAAGCTGGAGGGATCGCTGTCGTGGAGTGGCGCGCTCTACGAATTGGACTATCCGACGCTGTCCGGCAACCTGAGGCTGGAAGCCGCCAAGGGGCAGTTCACCAAGCTCGATCCGGGCATCGGGAAGCTGCTCGGCGTGCTGAACCTGCAGTCGCTGCCGCGCCGGGTCACGCTGGATTTCCGCGACGTTTTCAGCGAGGGCTTCGCCTTCGACGATATTTCCGGCGCAGCCCGCATCGAGCGCGGCACCGCCACCACCGAGAACTTCCGGATCCGGGGGCCGTCCGCGAACGTCGTCATGGGAGGAACGGTGGACCTCGCGCGCGAGACGCAGAATCTGAGAGTGCGGATCACGCCGCAGCTCAGCGGGTCCGTGGCAGTCGGGACCGGAGCGCTGGTCGGTGGACCGGTCGGCGTCGCGGCGGGCGTGGCGGCGTACCTTGCCCAGAAAGTGCTGAGGGATCCCTTCGGGCAGCTCGTCACCTTCGAGTACGACGTGGCCGGTACCTGGTCCGAGCCTACCGTGAAGCGGGTGCCGCTCCCGCCTCTCGCGCCCGTGACGGGGACCGAGTAAACCATGAGTGACGCGAATTCGTCCTTCGGCAAGGCCAGACCGCACGCCGCGAATTCCGCCCGCCAGTCCGGGATTACGCGCATCGCGGCGGTGCAGCTCGCCTCCGGGCCGAACGTCAAGGGCAACCTCAACGAGGCCGGGCGGCTGATCGAGATGGCGGCGGCGCAGGGCGCGCAGCTGGTGGCGCTGCCCGAGTACTTCGCGATCATGGGAATGCGTGACGACGACAAGGTCAAGGCGCGCGAGAAGCCGGGCGCCGGTCCAATCCAGGAATTTCTCGCCGCCACGGCGCGCCGGCACGGCATCTGGCTGGTCGGCGGCTCGGTCCCGCTCGAGGCGTCGAGCCCGGACAAGGTGCGCAACAGCTGCCTCGTCTACGACGACCAGGGCCGGCTCGCTGCGCGCTACGACAAGATCCATCTCTTCGGCTTTGCGATGGGCAACGAGCGCTACGACGAAGAGCGCACCATCGAGCCGGGGCGGGACGTCGTGACCGTGGACACGCCGTTCGCGCGCCTCGGGCTTTCGATCTGCTACGACCTGCGGTTTCCGGAGCTTTACCGCGCGATGAAGCCGGTCGATATCATCCTGGTGCCCTCGGCATTCACTGCGACCACGGGAAGAGCGCACTGGGAGACGCTGATCCGGGCGCGCGCCATCGAGAACCTGGCTTACGTGCTCGCGCCGGCCCAGGGCGGATATCACGTGAGCGCGCGCGAGACCCATGGTGACAGCATGATCGTGGATCCCTGGGGCGTGGTGCTCGACCGGCTCGGGCGCGGCTCCGGCGTGGTATCGGCCGTGGTCAACCTGGAGCATCTGCGCAACCTGAGGCAGAGCCTGCCGGCGCTGACGCACCGGACGCTGCATCGCTGCTGAGCGGCTATACTGAACGCCGATGAAACCTGAAAACAGACAGGAAACGCGAGTGCTGGAGCGCGAAGCCTCGTTCGCGACGGCGAACGCGACCTTGCTCGCGCCGTATGCGCTGGACTCCGGGCGTCTGCAGGCGGTATTCGGGCAGATCCTGGCGCACCGGGTGGACTACGCCGATCTCTATTTCCAGTACACGCGCAGCGAGTCCTGGAGCCTGGAGGAAGGCATCGTCAAGTCCGGC
>DASWIC010000161.1:0-7941 GCA_036397875.1 Burkholderiales bacterium | reverse complement strand
GTTGATCTCGCTGAAGGTGGTCTTGTAAGTGCGGCTGTCCGCGTCATACCCCTTCTTCAGATTGGTCGAGTGGCACGCGGCGCACTGAAGGTTCCAGTTCTGATACAGCCCGGTCCAGTGGAGAGAGTCGTTGTGGTCGATACATTCCTTCGGATAAAGATGGAACCAGCGCTGTCCCCCCTCCTCCCTCGGGCGCGTGTCCCATGCGATGGACAGCGCCTGCAGCCGGCCCCCCGGGAATTCAATCAAGTACTGCTGCAACGGCGTGACGCCGAAGGTGTACTTCACCTCGAAATCGGCGAGCTTGCCGTCGGGCCCGTCGGTGTTGACGAAGAATCGGCCTTCACGCTTGAAGAAGGTCGAGGTGATGCCGCCGTAACGGATCGCTGCATTGGCGAAGCTGCCGAGCACCGTCGTGTCGTCAGCCGCCTGCATCGCGAGCGCGTGGTGGGAGCCGCGCCATCCTTCATACTGCTTGGCGTGGCATTCACCACAGGCCCTCGCGCCGATATGATTGGCCGCGGCCGTGTGGAGTGACGGCGGAGCGCCCGCGAAATCGCGTAGCAGCCACCAGCCGGCCCCGCCCGCAGCGAGCGCGATGACACCGACGACGGCAACGATCGTGCTTCGGGATCTGCTGAACGGATGAGTGTCTGGACGACCAAGGCGCGTTCCTTCCAGAACATGCCGTTAAGGCGCATCGAAACCGCCTCGAGCTTACCGAGCGGCGGGTCGGCGAACTCGAGCACCGCGGCCGGGCGCGAGCCGTCGCCTTCCACTCGCTGGATATTCGTGCACTCCAGGTCCGGGGCATACTTCCTGACGAGCTCGCGGACCAATTCGTCGGGGGTTCCCGGAGCGATGTTTCCTATCCAGAGCTTCATTTTCTCTTCTCCCGCGGCCTCCCGGCTCCGTGATATCCGGCTTTGAACAGCGCCCCGGCCTACGAGGCTTGGGCCAGCTTGAGCCCGATGATGCCCGTGACGATCAGTGCTACGAAGAACCAGCGCGCAAAGCTTGCCGGCTCGGCAAACAGGAGTACGCCCAGCACGAACGTGCCGACCGCGCCGATCCCGGTCCAGACCGCATACGCCGTGCCCATGGGAATCGTGCGCTGGGCGTAGAGCAGCAGCGCGCCACTCGCTGCAATGCAGAGGATCGCAAAGGTGATCCAGCCGCCGTGCGCGCCCTGGTCGGTCCAGCCGAGCTTGAGCCCCACTGGCCAGCCCCATTCGAAAAGCCCGGCGACGACGAGTGCAGTCCAGTCCATGAGGTCACTCCTTGGTCAAAGGGGACACAGGTCCATCACACGAGACCCGGACGACGAGCGCGCGTCAGCGCTCGGCCCGGTCGTTAAAGTCGCCGCCGAGCGCGAGATGCAGATTGACGCGTTGCACGAGCTGCTCGCTCCGCACGCGAAGAAGTGACGTGCGCGCGCCATAGAGCGCGACCTGCTGCTGCTGCACCGCGCGCAGGTCGCCGGATCCCACGCGATAGCGCACGTTCGCAAGTTCGAGCGCGCGTTCATTTTCCGCGACCGCCTGAGCCAGGATCGTCGCCCGCTGGTCCAACCCGAAACCGGACGACAGCGCTCCTTCCACCTCGCTGAACGCTCGGGCGCCGATCCGCCCGTATTCCGCCACCGCCAACTTCTGCTCTGCCGTGCGGATCTCGACCTGCGACTGCAGCGCGCCGCCGAGATAAAGGGGCGCGAGGAGCGACGCGCCTGCGCTCCAGATCGGGTTGTCGCGATCCTTGAGCACGAAGAGCTCGCTCGAGATGGACGTCACGGCCGCGGTCAGAGAGATACGCGGCAGGCGCGCCGCCTTGGCCTCCTCGGCGCGATAGAAAGCGAAAGCAACGCGCCGCTCGGCCGCCACCACGTCGAGCCGGCGCTCGAGCAGCTCCGAGGGCATCCCCACGGGAACCGGCCCGGGCTTCGCCGCGAGCTGAGGCGGCACCTCGACCGCCGCAGCGGGATAGCGTCCGATGAGCGCCTCGAGCGCCCGCAGCGACTGGCGATAGGCCAGATCGAGCTGCTGCACGATGTCGCGATAGGTCTGGAGATTCGCTTTCGCGATCGTGACGTCGTACTCATCGCCCCTGCCGACCCGCAGGCGGTCCTGCGCCAGGCCGAGCAGGCGCTCCGCCGAGCGGACCGTCTCTTCCGCATTCGCGTTCTGCAGCCGGGCTTCGGTCGCGAGAAACCAGCTCTTGGCGACCATCGCCGCGATCGACTGTGTGGCGTATTCGGCGTCGAGCTCGGTCGACTGGTACTGGGTTTGCGCCGCTTCACGCCCGGCGCGCACGCGGCTCCAGAGGTCCAGCTCCCAGTTCACAAAGATACCCACGCCCTCCAGGCCGCTGGAGTCGCCGCTCAACGAGCCGCCGCCGCGCGCAAGGAGGTTCACCTGTGGGTAGAGCGTCGCGCCCGCGAGCCGGACGTAGCCGGCTGCCTGCTCCATGCGCGCGGCCGCCACCTGCAGGTCGGGGCTGTACAGAAGCGCGTCGCGAACCAGGGCCTCGAGCCGCGGGTCCTTGAAGCCTTCGAGCCAGCCTTTCATCACGGCCCCGGGCGCACCCCCTTGTTCCGCCCACTGTGGCGGCACGATGAGGTTCGGCAGCGACTGACCGCGCACGTCCTCCTGCTTGGGGGGCGCCTTTAACGCGCAGCCCGCAAGCGTGACGATCAACGTGACGGTGAGAACGCCCCTCAGCACGATCGCGCCCTCAATGCAGCTTCAGGATCAGGTAATTGATGTAGGCGCCCACGCGCAGAACTACCTTGCGGATGATGTGGATCGCCGCGAGGCGCTCGGTATAGATCGCGGCGCTGCCCGCCGCGCCCGCCGCCATGAACACGTCCTTGTCCCGGTCCGAGATGTCGAACTTGACGGCGAAACGCCCGGGCGGCTGCGTCAGCACACCGATCATCGGCAGCGTTCCGCTGGGCGGCAACTGACCCTGCCCCTGCGCCCAGATCACCGAGTCGACCTTGCCTTTGATGATGCGCCCAGGATTGGTATAGAGGGTAAACTCTGCCTCGTTGCCCGGCGCCACCTGGTGCAGCTCGTTCTGGTTGAACAGTGCGACGACCTGGCCCTCCGACTCGACCAGCGTCATCACGGCATTGAATGGTATGCCGGCCACAAAGCCGCCTGCCCGCAGCTGGAGATTGACCACGTAACAATCGCAGGGGGAGAGCGTCACGGTCTGCTCGAGCTCCCAGCGCGCGTTCTCGAGCTGGGCCCGGGTCTGCGCCACCTGCGCGAATTCACCGTTCACCCTGGCGCCCAGCTTCTGCACGGTCTGCTGCTCGCCCGCCCGCGCCTGCACCTCGGCGGCCCGGGCCTGCGCCTCCGCGCTGCGCGCGCTCGCCAGCTGGCCTTCAAGCTCCTTGAGGTTGGTTTCCGCCTGCTCGAGATCGAACTTGCTACCGGCGCCCGTGGCGACAAGCTCGCGGTTCTGCTCGACCCGCTTGCGCGCCAGCTCGAGCCGCGCGCTGACTTCGCTGGTCCTGGCCGTGGCCTGGCTGATGGCGCCGCGCGCCTCGGCGATCTTCCCGCGTGCACCCTTCAGCGATTCCTCCTGCTCTTTCTGCGAGGCGATGGCAGTGGCGAGCTGCGCTTCGAGCTGGTTGACCGTAAGCTGGTACGGCTCGGGGTCGATCTTGAACAGGACCTCGCCTTTCTTCACCGGCCGGTTGCCCTCCTCGACCGGCACCTCGATCACCCGGCCGCGGAGCTGCGACACGATGGGCACGGTGTACTTGAACACGCGCACGTCCGCCGACGACGGCGCGAAGATGTTGAGCAGCAATATCAGCACCGCCATTCCAACGATCGGGATGATGGCGACGGTGACCTGGGTCTGCGTGTTCCACGGCAGCCACTTCAGCTTGATGAAGATCAGCCAGACAAAGAACGAGTAGATCCCGAGCAGCAGTGCTTCCATTACTTGCTTCCCTCCGCGGGAGCGGCTGCGCGCGCGTGGAGCGTGTCGAGCTCAGTGCGAAGGGTCCTCAGCTCCGGCGGCAACATCCCCTTCGCCGCCATCGCGTCGAGTTCTTCCCGCAGGTGAACGATCTCCTCGCGCAGCAGTTGTCCGGCCCTGGCCCGGTGTCCCATCTCCTCGTAGTAGTCCTCGTGCTTCTCGGTACCGTAGGCCGCCTTGAACATCACCGGGCGCGCATACGCCCACAGCCAGGCAACCGGCCATAACATGCCGCCGAACACGAGCGAGAGCAGGCATAGCACCTTAATGGCGTCCTTCTGCGGGTGCTGGCGGGTCTCGGCGATCTTTTCCGGCAGGATGTGCACCAGCCAGAACAGGATGACGCCGGCAATCGGCACCGCGAACAGAATGAATAACGCAAGCCAGTCGGCCGCGGTATCGAGCGCTTCGCCGGACAGGAACGCGGCGTGGGTGCCGGAAGCCGCAAACAACGTGGCGACCCCTACGGCACATCGGGACATTCGCAGCTTCATTCCGTTCATCGGATTATCCGTAATGTTCCAAACCAGCGGTCCGCGCGGACGTCAACCGCCCGTCGCCGGCAATGTATCACGCGTTGGGGACTGATCACCCGGGATACATACCACGGCCGGACCCGCTGGATTTGATGAGGATCAACCCCCTCACCCCGTCCGGTTAGCCGCCGATTCCAGGTCTTGCGCCAGCCGTGCCTGCCGAAATTGGGGTAGCCCGTCTTCTCAGAATTTCTCGGGGACAAACTTGTAGGGATACGCAGGCTCGCGATAGCCGTGCGCCTTTTGCCGCTTGGGCAACTCCACTTTTTCGCGAGGCGCCTTCTTGTACGGGATCCTGTTGAGCAGATGCGTGAAGAGATTGAGGCGCGCCCGCCGCTTGTCGTTCGACCTGACCACGTACCACGGCGCCCACGGAGTGTCGGTTGCCTTGAACATGTCGTCGCGCGCGCGCGAATAGTCGTACCACCGGCTGTACGACTTGGGGTCCATCGGCGACAGCTTCCAGATCTTGCGTCCGTCGTCGATGCGCGCCGCGAGCCGGCGGGTCTGCTCTTCCATGTTCACCTCGAGCCAGTACTTCAGAAGGATGATCCCGGATTCGACCATCATCTTCTCGAATGCCGGGACGATCCCCAGAAAGCGCTTGACCGTCTCCTCGGAGCAGAAGCCCATGACCCGCTCGACACCCGCGCGGTTGTACCAGCTGCGGTCCCAGATCACCACCTCGCCGGCAGCGGGCAGATGGGGCAGGTAGCGCTGCGCGTACATCTGGCTTTTCTCGCGCGCGGTCGGCGCCGGCAGCGCCATGACGCGGAAGACGCGCGGGCTGACGCGCTCAGTAATCCCCTTGATGGTGCCGCCCTTGCCCGCTCCGTCTCGGCCTTCGAAAACAACGCAGACCTTGAGGCCCTTGTGCCTGACCCACTCCTGGAGCCTGACCAGCTCCACATGGAGCCGGCGCAGCTGCTTGTCGTATTTCTTGCGCTTCAGCTTCCGAGTGCCTCCCGATTTGCTCGCTTCCTTCGCATCCTTATCCTTGGACATTGCCTCATTCCCTTTCAGATGATCGGCCAGCGCTACCACGCGGAGGGGGCCGAAGCTGGATTGAAACCGTCGGCCTTCCAGATCGTGAGGCTTCCACCCGATGGAGCAATGCTCAACCCCGACCTCCAAGCCGATGTTGATCTAGAATAGTTCTATCGATGCGGCTGGGGATCGGGGGGGCGGTTATTATGCCTCTGAAGGGCGAAAACAAAAACTCCGTCGCGTGGTGGAATGCGTGCGGGTCGCGCGCTGCCGCCATGCGCCGGGCGTTGACAGTAATCGCCGCTCAAGATTGACATTCCGTTGACGGTGGCTCCGGCGCGTCGCCGTTCAGTTGACGATCCGCCGGCGTATCCCGGTGGACACCAAGAGGAGATTCCTCGCCCACCTGCCCGCCGCCGCTAACGGCTCGTTGCCAATCTCGAGAAGTTCAGCGAGGTCGTGATCGATTTCCGCGACGTGAAGTCGGTCGGGCAGGGATTCGCCGACGAAATATTCCGCGTCTTTGCCCGGCAACACCCGGGCGTTAAGATCGCCACGGACAACGCGAATCCGGCCGTGGATGCCATGATCCGTCACGTACGGTCACAACTAGAATAGCTTGTCGACGGGCTCCGGCCGCGCGACGCCAAAGCCCTGCACGTAGTCCACCCCCACTTCGCGCAGCTTATCGAGCGTTTCGTCGGTTTCGACGAACTCGGCGATGCTGCGCAGCCCGACCTTCCCGCACACCGTGCTGATCGCGCGCGTCTTGGCGAGCGTGGCGGGATCGCGCAGGATGTTCTGAACGATGACCCCGTCGATCTTGAGGAAGTCGACCGCCAGCCCTTTCAGAGGGGTGAATGATGCCTTCACGCTGCCGAAGGCGTCCACGGTGAAACGGCACCCGAGGGGCTTCAGCGTGTTGATCAAGCGCTGGACGTGCGCGTGCTGGCTGATGATCTCCGGCTCGCTGATCTCGAAGCACAGCGAGCGGGCATGGAAATCGTGCCGCCGCAGCTCGTGGCTGACGAACCGTGCAAAATCGAGGCTGCACACCGCGGATTCAGACAGGTTGACGCAGTAAAGCGGCAGGCGCCAGGCGGAATTGGCACGCTTCCGTTCCACGCACCAGGCGATGAGGCTGCGCACCACCCACCGGTCGATCTCCTCCATCATGCCGTAGCGTTCGGCAATCGGGATGAAGCCGCCGGGCGGCAGGAAATTATCCTCCTCCTCCCGCAGGCGCAGCAGGATTTCGTAGCACAGCGGATCGGGCAGCTCGCGCTTGAGTGGAAGAATCCTCTGTGCGAACAGCAGGAACTGATTCTCTTTGAGCGCGTACTCGAGCTTCGCCCGGGGCTCATCCCAGCCCATCAACTGGTCGGCGATCGAGCGCATGTATATCGTCTGGCCGCCTTCCCCCGCAATGACCGCACCCCCCGCATCAGTCGCCGGGTCTGTAGGCTCGAGGAAGGGAGCCGTTCTCGCCTGCGGGTGCAGCGCGGTAACCGTAAGGAGGAGGTAGAAGCCGCGGGGCGGCGATTCCTCCGGGGGATAGGGAATATGGCGCGCTGCGTAGGTCTCGGGCAGCGCGGTGCCCGTCCATGCGAACTCGTAAGCTGCCGGTTTGCCCTCGAGCGTCTCGCTGATATGAGGCGCGATAAGGGCATAGGCGTTGCCCAGTACCTCACGCAGAGGCCGGCCGCTAATCTGCTCCGCGCTCAGACCGGTCCTGTGCTCAACAGCGCGATTGTGGTACCGGCAGTGCTCGTCGCGGTCGACAAATAGAATCATGCTCGGCAACACGTCAGCCAGCAGGCGCATCCTCGACTCCGCAATACGCGCCGCTTCCGTGGCGCTGCGGCTGCGCGCGGTTTCCTGGCCGAGCTGGGCGCGAATTCGGTCCAGTTGCTTGGTACGCCGGGTGGCGAGCCATTGCGCCTTCGACGCCTGAGTTACCACTGCAACCATGGCGGCCATCAGCACCCCCCCCAGGAAGGCGATCCATTTCGGGTCGAATTGCGTCCAGTAGATGGTTGCCGTCAATCCCGCACTCAGCACGCCGGTGGAAACGACGGTAATCGCGGCGCTAATCCACCGCGGACGCAGGAAATTGGGAAAAAGCTTCATTTGACCGTGGACCGCGACACCGGAATCCAGAATGTGCTACCGTGCGCATTCAATCGTGGTCGTGGCCCGCTCAGGGGAAAGCCATGAATCCGGGTGAGTGGTATGAATTGAGGGTCCTCGGCAGCGCCGGCACGAGCGCGGCTCCCGCCGCGGGGGCGACCGACGGCATCGCGGTAGGCGAAAATGGCCGGCTTTGTGCTTTGTCATCCGGTGGCGCGAGGCGGTTCGAATCGAAGCAGCAGGCGTTGGATTACCTCGACAAGATTAAGGTGTCCGGCGATTATCAGTTCGAGGC
>DASWIC010000160.1:0-1551 GCA_036397875.1 Burkholderiales bacterium | reverse complement strand
AGCGGCATGGACTGGGGCAAGGCGCTGCCGTCCGAGCCGGAGCCCGCCGCGGATGACGACTGGGCGGAGGCGCCCGCCTTCGGGCCAGCGCAGCCGCGCGGCGCGCGCGCGGCGGTCGCGGTCATGAAATTCGTGCCACGCGGCGACGGGCGACCCCTCACCCCTTCCCCCTCTCCCGAGCGGAGAGGGGAAATGTACCGCGGCCAACGGCCGAAGGATCGATAGGGAGCAAGCCATGGATGCCCTTCACCAGTTTCTGTTCGGGATCTACCCCTACATCGCGCTCTCGGTATTCTTCGCCGGCAGCCTGCTGCGCTTCGACCGCGAGCAGTACACCTGGAAGAGCGATTCATCCCAGCTCCTGCGCGCGCGCGAGCTGCGCTGGGGCTCGAATCTCTTCCACATCGGCGTGCTGTTCATCTTCGTCGGCCACCTCTTTGGCCTGCTCGCGCCCCACGCAAGCTACGCGTGGCTGATGAGCGCCGGCGCGAAGCAGATACTCGCCATGGCGAGCGGGGGCATCGCGGGCGTGCTGGGAATCGCCGGCCTGACGCTGCTCATCCACCGGCGCATCGCGGACCCGCGCATCTGGTCCAACACGCGTGGCTGGGACATCACGATCCTCGTCATCCTCTGGGTCCAGCTCGCGCTCGGGCTCGCGTCGATTCCGTTTTCCGGCCAGCACCTCGACGGCTCGATGATGCTGAAATTCACCGAGTGGGCGCAGCGCATCATCACCTTCCGCGGCGGCGCCGCTGACTTCATTATCGGGGCGCCGCTCATATTCAAGCTCCACATCTTCCTCGGGCTGACGATCTTCCTGGTCTTCCCCTTTACCCGCCTGGTGCACATCTGGAGCGGGTTCGGCGCCGCCGCTTATCTCGTCCGGCCCTACCAGATCGTGCGCACGCGCCGCAAGTGGAAGCCGACCGGGGTGCAGGGATGACGATCAGCGTGAACGGCGTCGTGGTCGACGCGGCGGGGCGTGCCTCGCCGGAGGCGGCGGCAGTGCGCGAGCTGCTGCGGCAGCGTGCGCTCGCGGCGGGCCTGGCCGCGGGCGAGACCACCGGCGCCGAAACCGACGCGGCCATCGAGCGGCTGCTCGAGGCGGAGGTGAGCACGCCGGAGCCCGGCGAGGAGGAGTGCCGGCGCTACTACGACGCGCACCCCGCCGAGATCACGAGCGGCGAGCTCGCGTTCGCGCGGCATATCCTGTTCCAGGTGACACCGGGCGCCCCGGTGCCCGCGATCCGCGCGAAGGCGGAGCTCACCCTTGCGGAGCTCGCGAAGGACTTTTCAAAGTTCGAACCGGTCGCGCGCGAGCTGTCGAACTGCCCGTCGGGCAAGCAGGGCGGCAACCTCGGCCAGCTCGGGCGCGGCGAGACGGTTCCCGAGTTCGAGCAGGCGCTGTTCAACGGGGCTTACACGGGGATCTATCCGCAGCTCGTGAAGACCCGCTTCGGGTTCCACGTCCTCGCCGTGGACCGGCGCGAGGCGGGCAGGCGGCTGCCCTTCGAAGCGACCCGGCCGCGCATCGCGCAGCGGCTGCGC
>DASWIC010000159.1:0-2492 GCA_036397875.1 Burkholderiales bacterium | reverse complement strand
CGAGCGCGGCGCGCTTGGCGGCATAGGTGCCGTGGCTGCCATGCACCAGCGCGCCGGCGTGGCCCATGGTGACGCCCTCGGGCGCGCTGCTGCCTGCGATCAACGCGAACACCGGCTTCGGAAAGCGCCGGGCGCTTAACGCCTGCGCGAATTCCTCCTCGTCGTCGCCCCCGATCTCCCCGATGATGAGGAGCGCCGCGGTCTGCGGGTCGGCGGCATAGAAGGGGACAAGGTCGGCGAACCGCGTGCCCTTCACCGGATCACCACCGACCCCCACCCACACGGAGGTTCCGACGCCGCGCTGGGCGAGCCGGTAGCCGGCTTCGTAGGAGAGCGTCCCCGACCGGGACATGAGTCCGAGCGGGCCGGGCTTGAGCGAAACGTCCGGCAGGAATCCCAGCTTCGATTCTCCCGGTACCGCCATGCCCGGCGTGGATGCGCCGATCCAGATCGTGCCCGATTCGCGGCACAGCTTTCGGGCCTTCAGCGCATCGTGCACGGGCATGCCTTCGGTCGGCGTCACGAGGGTGCGGATGCCGGAGGAGACGGCGTCCCGCATGGCCGCCAGCAACTGCATCGCGCCCACCAGCAGCACGCTGGCCCGCGCGCCGGTCGCCGCCACCGCCTCGGCGCAGCCGGAGAATACCGGCACGCCGTTCACTTCGCGCGCTCGCGCTCCCGGCGACACACCACCGACAACGTTCGTGCCGTACTGCCGCATGAGACGGCTGTGCAACTGGCCGGCACGGCCGGTGATGCCTTGCACAATTACCGGGGTTCTGCGGTCGATTCTAGGATTGATGATCATGCGCGGGCCGGACGTCGCGCGAGGTGCTCGCGCACGGCGGCGAGCGCGGCATCGAGATCGGTGTGGAGCGCGATGCCCGCTGCTGCGAGTACCTCGCGCGCTTCCGGCAGGCCATTGCCCACGAGCCGCGCGACGACCGGTACCGTAAGCCGTGGCGCCGCGGCAATCGCCTCGACCAGCAGCCGTGCGAACTCACCGAGGTCGGTAATGCCGGCGAAGATATTGACCAGCAGCACCCTGACGTCCTTCCCTTCGCCGATCCACTCGAGCGCTTGCGTGAGCCGCCGGGTCTCGCCGCGGAGCCCACCGGTCCGGATGTCGAGAAAGTTGTAGGGCTTCAGTCCCGCCGCGCGCAGCTCGTCGATCAGCATCATCGAGAGCCCGGCCCCCGTCGTCAGCAATCCGATTTCCCCCGCGGGATCGACGACCACGAAGTCGAACCCGTGCTCGTGCTTGCGCGCGACCTCCGGATAGGCGGCGGCGCGGGCCTTGACCAGCGATTCCAGCTCCCGTTGGCGCGGCAGGGCATTGTCGTCGGTGACGACCTTGGCGTCCCCCGCGAGCCAGCGGCCGCCGTCGAGGACGAACAGGGGATTGACCTCGATCAGCAGCGCTTCCAGTTCCAGGAATGCTCGTGCCAGGCGTTCTCCGGCTTCGCTTAGTGCGGATCCGACTGCGGCCGGCAGTCTCCGCGCAAGCCGGCGAACGCACTCCGTGATGGACTGCGCATCGGCTCCGGTCAGCTCGTCGTGGATGAGCTCGCGAGGAACCTGCTCGATGTCCATGCCCCCCTTATCGGAAAGCACGACGCGCACGCCGCCGCCGGCCGCATCGAGCAGAAGGCCGATATAAGCCTCCCGTGCGCCCCTGACTTGCTGCTCGATGCGCACCGATCCGACGACGTGCCCCATGGCGCTGGAGCCGAGAAGCGCGCGCGCGTGAGTGTCGACTTCCTGCGCAGTGGCCGCCTTCCTGATGAGGCCCGCCTTGCCGCGCCCGCCGGCGGCAATCTGTCCCTTGACCATCCATGGCCCGGGCGGAAGGGCGATCGCGCCGAGGGCGCTTGCGCGTTCGATGAGGCTTCCCGCCGGCACGGGGACTCCGCGCGCGGCGAGGAGCTGCTTGGCGTCATGCTCCAGCAGATACATGCTTCACGAGCGTGATGTCACTTCTTCCTGCGTTCGAGAAAGGCGGCCATGAGCCGCTTTGGCTCGTCGGTCCGGCGCGCCTCGGTGCAGGCGCGAATGCCGGCCTGCACGGCCTGCTCGAGCGTCATGCGCTCCCAGTCGCGCACCAGCGCCTTCTGCAGCCGGATCGCGCGCGGGCCGGCGGCGAGGATGGAGGAGACCCACCGCTCGACCCCCGCGTCGAGCCCCGCGGGCTCGACGAGCTTTTCCAGGAATCCGCAACGATGGGCCTCGGCGGCATCGATGTGGTCGCCGGTGAAGACCAGCTCGCGCGTCTTGCCCCAGCCGATCAACTGCGGCAGCAGGCAGGCCTCCATGCCCGAGGGGATGCCGAAGCGCACTTCCGGCATGCCGAACTTCGCCGTAGTGACGCCGATCCGCATGTCGCACGAGGCGGCGATCTCCATGCCGGCGCCGAAGCAATAGCCGTTGATGCGCGCGATCACCGGGACCGGCAACGCGCGGATCGCTTCGCACGCGCGGTGGACCCAGGCATG
>DASWIC010000158.1:0-1780 GCA_036397875.1 Burkholderiales bacterium | reverse complement strand
GCGCGCAGGAAGGGCACGATGATGCGGCTGCCGCTGTCCACGCCGGGGCCGAACCGGGGCCCGGTATCGTAGAGCAGGGCATGGCGCTCGGTACGGATGAGCGCGGACACGCCCTGCCCCACGTCGAGCACCACGAGCTCGACGTCGCCGGCTCGCAGCGCGCCCGGCGCCACCGTAAAAAGGGGCAACAGCCCAACCACTCCGAGCCAGCGCGCCGGCAGGCCGCACGGCGCGAGCAACAAGACCAAAGCGGCGATCGCCACGACGACGGTCCATGCCGGCGGCGCATGCTGCTGCCACACCGCGTCGGGCAGCGCGGCGAGCCACTCGAGCAGCGCCATGCACGCGCTCATCACGAGATGCGCGCAATGCAGGACCAGGTCGAACGGCACGGCGGCCCCGATGAGCGCCAGGGGAGCGACCACCAGGCTCACGACGGGAATGGCCGCAGCGTTGGCGATCGGTGAAACCACCGAGACCTGCTGGAACAGCGCCAGCAGCGGCGGGATCAAGGCGAGCGTCACCGCGAGCTGCACCCTGCCCCAGGTCGCAAACCAGTGCTCGCGCCGGATGCGGCCGGTCGTGACGTACAGAATGACGGCCACCGCGCCGAACGAAAGCCAGAACCCGGGCGCGAGCACCGCCCACGGATCGATCAGCACGACGGCGAGGAGCGCCGCGTAGAGCACGACGGACACCGACTCTATGACTCCCAGCCAAACGGCGATCGCGACCACGGCGAGCATGTAGACGGTGCGCTGCGCGGGCACGGCAAAGCCAGCGAGCGAGGCGTAGAGCAGCCCCGCTCCCAGTCCCGCCAGCGCCGCCGCCTTGAGCGCGGGCAGCGCGAGCGCGAGCCGCGGGATGCGCCGCCACACGCCGCCGACCAGCGCGAGCGCGAGTCCGGACACCATCGTCACGTGCAGGCCCGAGATGCTCATCAGGTGATTGACGCCGGTCCGGGTGAAGGTCTGCCACTGCTCGGGTGGGATGGCGCGCTGATCTCCGATCGCAAGCGCGGCGATGACGCCGGCGTAAGGCGCTTCCGGCAACGCAGCCTCAATCCGGGCCCGGGCACGCTGGCGCACGCGCTCGACCCAGTACGCCGGGCGGTGCACCATCGGCGCGAGCCGGCCGTTGCCCGCTTTCGGCCGCACGTAGCCCGTCGCGCGCAGGTTGCGCTCGAGCAGCCACGCTTCGTAGTCGAAACCATAACGATTGGCGGTGCCGCGGGGACGCTTCAGGCGCACCGTCAGTTCCCAGCGCTCGCCGGCGCCGAGCTCCGGGAAACCGGCGGGCTCGTCCTCGCGCGCCGGGCTACCCCACCACGACAGCACGATACATCGTGGGACGCGCGCCCCGGGCGTGAGCACGCGCTCGACGTCGAATTCGAAGCGCACCCCTCGCTCGTTTGACTGAGGCAGTGCCGCCACCACGCCGACGATGGCGATGTCGCGCCCTTCCCACTCCGCCGGCAGCGCGTCGGCGAGCCTCTGCTGCGCGCACCATGCGGCCCACGAGAAGCCCACAGCCACGCAACCCGCCTTGACGAGCGCTTCGCGCATGAGCCACTGTGCCGCGCCTTCGGGGCGCACGGCGGCGGCGGCGAGCCCGAGGACGGCGGGCGCCCACGCCCAATCGGTGGCGGGCAATGCGGACTCCTGCTGCAGCCACCAGGCACCTGCGACGAAGCAGAGAATGGCGAGCCTCATGGCCGTCTAACGCATGGACGCGGCTTCGGTGGACGTTCATGGTTCGACACGCTCACCATGAACGGCTT
>DASWIC010000157.1:0-2706 GCA_036397875.1 Burkholderiales bacterium | reverse complement strand
CGCGCCAGCACGAACGGCCACGATCCCACCGAATTGACCGGGCCGGCCTGGCCGGGATAGCTGCCGGCGGGCATCGTCGTCTGCTTGAGGAACGAGTGCTTTGCCTGGACGCGCTTGATCTCGTCCGCGCTCGGCGCGATGAAGCGCGCGCCCGCCGGCCCCTTCGCGATCGCCATGAACGGCGGCCAGCCGACGCCGCCGCCCCACATCGCCGCGGCGCGCCCGTCGAGCACCATCGGCGGCCCGTCACCCGCTTTTTCCAGCAGGTGCGCGTCGAAATCCTGCTTCATGTCGAGCCCGAGACCGTCCATGACGTAACGGGCGAGCACGATGAAGCCGGAACTCGCCGCGCCCCAGGCGATGGACTTGCCTTTGAGATCGGCAATGCGCTTATACGGACTGTCGGCCTTCACCATGAACATCCCGGCCTGCGAATAAGTGGCATTGATGATGCGCAGGTTCTTCGCCTTGGCCCGGCCGAGCCCGCTGATCGCCTCGTAGGTGACTTCGCCCGTGACGAGCCCGAGGTCGAGCTTGCCTTCTTCGAGCGCGACGACGTTCTCGTTGCTGCCCTTGGTATTGATCGGCTCGATCGCGAGCGTGGGGTCGGTCTCGTTCAGGATCTCGGCGTAAGGCCACCCGTACGCCGGAAATCCTCCTCCCGGCGTCGCCGTGCCCAGGACGATCCGCGTTTTCTCCTGTTGTTGCGCCATCGCTGAGTTCTCCGCAATCAGGTTCTTGCGACTTCGACCAGGCAGTCGTAGTAGGTCGCCGCGCCGCCCATGTCGGCGACGGCCTGGGACGTGAGATCGTTCGCGTTGCGGCCGTCCGGCGAAAGCTTTTTCCACCAGACCGAGGGCGCGACCACGACGCCCGGCCGCGTGCGGTCCGAAACCACTGCCTTGAGGGTGTACGAGCCGCGGTCGTTGAAGACGCGCACCCGCTCGCCGCTCGCGATACCCCGCGCGCGCGCGTCATCGGGATGAATGTCGAGCCGCGGCTCCTTTTCGGAGGCGAGCGCGAACGGCAGGTTGGCGAAGCTTGAATTGAGGAAATTGCGGCAAGGCGGCGAGATGAACGCGAGGGGGTAGCGCTGTGCAAGATCCGGCGCCGAGTGAACGTTTTCACGCGGCGGGGTGTAAATCGGCAGCGGATCGAGCCCCAGCCTCAATGCGGTCTCGCTATAGAACTCGCATTTGCCCGAGGGCGTCGGAAAGCCGCCGTCGGCGAACGGCGCCCAGATCTCCGGCACCGCGAGCCGCTGCCAGCCCCGCTCCTTCAGCGCGTCCCACTCGATGCCGCGCATCCGCGGCGCGCCGGAGCCCAGGGCCTGCCGGCACAGGTCCTCGTCGGAATCGTCGAAGCACGTTTCGGTAAAGCCCATCCGTTTCGCCAGCAACCGGAATACTTCACTGTTCGGCTTCGACTCGCCGACCGGCGCGATCGCGGGGTTGTTCGCCAGCACGTAGAGGTGCCCGTACGACTTGTGCACGTCGAAGTGCTCGAGCTGGGTCGTGGCCGGCAGCACGATGTCGGCGTAGTCCGCCGTGTCGGTCATGAAAATGTCGTGGACGACCGCGAAGAGATCCGGCCGGGAGAAGCCGGCGATCACCTTGTTCGAGTCCGGGCAGACCGCGACCGGGTTGTTGTTGTAGACGTAGATCGCCTTCACCGGGGGTTTTGCGGCGGTGAGCGCATCGCCGAGCGCGGACTGGTTGATCGTGCGCGGGCTGCCGCGGATGAGATCGGGCCGCTCGAGCGTCTTGTGGTCCAGCGTGGGGAAGTCGGCGGTGGTCAGCACGACACCCCCCGCCGCGTCGCGCCATGCGCCGACGAGCGCCGGCAGGCACGCGATCGTGCGCACTGCCATGCCGCCGCCGGCGTGGCGCTGCAGTCCGTAGTTCACGCGGATCGCCGCCGGCCGGATCGAAGCGTACTCGCGCGCGAGGTTCACGATCTCGTCCGCGCCGATGCCGCAGATGCGCGCGACTTTCTCCGGCGGATATTGCTGGACACGTTCCTCGAGCTGTTCGAAACCCAGCGTGTGACGCTCGACGTAGTCGCGGTCGATGCGCCCTTCGCCGATGATGACGTGCATCATCCCGAGCGCGAGCGCGGCGTCGGTGCCCGGAAGCGGCCGGATATGCTGGTGGCACTTCTCGGCGGTCTGGCTGCGCCACGGATCGATTGCGACGAGTCGCGCGCCGCGCCGTTTCGCCTCCTGACAGCGCGACCACAGATGCAGGTTGGAGACGACGGGATTGGAGCCCCAGATGAGGATCAGCTTCGCATCGTCGAACCGCTCGGGATCCATTCCCACCGAGCCGCCGAGCGTGATCTTGACGCCGGCCTTGCCCGCGGAGGCGCATAGCGTGCGGTCGAGGAGACTCGCGCCCAGGCGGTTGAAGAAGCGCCGGTCCATCGACATGTACTGCGCGAGCCCCATCGTCCCCGCGTAGCTGCAGGGCAGGATTTGCTGCGGGTCTTCCGCGGCAAGCGCCTTGAAGCGCGACGCGATCTCGTCGAGCGCCTCGTCCCACGATATGCGCTCGAGGCGTCCCCCGGGCCCCTTCGCGCCGACGCGCCGCAGCGGATGGAGCAGGCGCTCCTTCGAGTAGGTGCGGTCGAGGTATTTCGCGACCTTGGTGCACAGCGTGCCGCCGGTGAACGGCATCGCGCCGCCGCGCACTTCGACCGCGACGCCGT
>DASWIC010000156.1:0-4583 GCA_036397875.1 Burkholderiales bacterium | reverse complement strand
GGCAGGCGCTTCCCTGCTGCACCCGGTGCAGCAGGCTTTCGTCAACAAGTCCGCCCTGCAATGCGGCATCTGCATCCCCGGTCACATCATGGCGGCGTGCGCCCTGCTCGAAAGAAGACCCGATCCCACCGAGGAGGAAATTCGCGCCAGCGCCGACAGCGTCTATTGTCGTTGCACCGGCTACGTGCGCATCGTCGAGGCCTACCGGGAGGCGATCGCCCTCGCGAAAGCGAGGAAGCCGTGATTCCGCGCGATCCGAGGCTCCCCGTGGCCTCCGGTTTCCTCGTCGTCGGCAAGGACGTGCCGCGCACCGACGCCGTTCCCAAGGTCACCGGCGCGGCGCAGTACGTCGCCGATCTGCACTTCCCCGGCATGCTGCACGCGGCGGTGTTGAGAAGCCCCCACCCGCACGCGCGCATTCTCTCCATCGATACCAGCGCCGCGGCGGCCCTGCCCGGCGTCAAGGCGGTCGCGACCGGAGCCAACACGGCGAAGCGCAAGTGGGGCGCGTTCCGCCCGGACCTCTATCCCCTCGCCCTCGAAAAGGTCCGCTACGTCGGCGACGAGGTTGCGGCGGTCGCGGCGGTGGATCCCGAAACCGCCCGCGCGGCGGTGGACCGGATCGCGGTCAAGTACGAAGTCCTGCCCGCGGTGCTCGCGCTCGACCAGGCGCTCGCGCCGGGCGCAGCGCTCGTGCATGACGACGCGCCCGGCAACGTCGCGCACCAGTTCGGCTTCGAGCGCGGGGACGTGTCGGCCGGGTTCAAGTCATCGGACGTCATCGTCGAAGGTACCTGGGAATCCGTGCGGCAGTGGCATACGGCGCTCGAGACCATCGGCTGCGTTGCGAAGTGGGACAGCGGGCGCGTCTCGATGTGGTGCAACACGCAGACGCCCTTCCTCGCGCGCGGCCGCTACGCCACTGCGCTCGGCCTGCCGGAATCCCAGGTGCGCGTGATCCAGACCGAGGTCGGCGGCGGATTCGGCGGCAAGTCCGGCGACGACAACGCCTCCGTCATCTGCGCCCTCCTCGCGCGCCTCGCCGGCCGCCCGGTCAAGCTGATCCACACGCGCGAGGAGGAATTTCTCGCAAGCCACCCGCGCATGCCGATGCGCTACTGGGTGCGGCTCGGCTTCCGCAAGGATGGCCGCATCATGGCGAAGGAAATCAAGATGTGGGCGGACAACGGCGCCTACACCGGCAAGTCGCAGGCGATCCTCGGCGCGGCGAGCGTGCGCCACGACGCGCTCTACAAGTACCCCGCGGTGCGCGGCAACTCCACGCTGGTCTATACGAACCTGGTGCCGACCGGGGCATTCCGCGGCTTCGGCAACCCGTCCGCGGACTGGGCGGTGGAGCAGGCATGGGACCTCGCGGCGGAGAAGCTCGGCATCGACGTCGTGGAGCTCCTCCGCATGAACGCGGTGGATCCCGGCGATGTCTCGCCGCACAACCACAAGATCACGAGCTGCGAACTGAAGCAGTGCATCGACAAGGCCGCGAGCCTCATCGGCTGGAAGGAGAAACGCAAGCGGAAGCAGCGGGACCACGGAGTGAAGGAACCCGCACGCGAGATCAAGGAGCCCGCACGCGGTCTGGGCATAGGCTGCAGCGTTCACGTCAACGGCCGCCGCAGCTTCGGCGACTGGGACGGGTCCTCTGCCATCGTGCGCGTGAACGAGGACGGCCGCGCCACGGTCATCACCGGCGAAGGCGAGATCGGCCAGGGCAATCTCACGGTGCTGCGCCAGATCGCGGCCGAGGAGCTGGGCCTGCCCTACGAGCACGTGGACATCACGCGGCCCGACACCGACGTGCAGCCCCACTCGCTCGGCGCGCTCGCGAGCCGGCTCACCTACGTCGCGGGCAACGCGGTGAAGAACGCCGCCACCGCGGCCGCGAAGCAGCTGCTGGAAGCGGCGGCGGAGCAGTTCCAGCGCCCAGTGGAAGAATTGACGATCCTCAACGGCGAGATCGGCCCGCGCAGCGGCTCGGAAACCGAGTTCCGGCCGGTGGGCGCGGTCGTGCGCGCGAACATCTACCGGCGCGGCGGCCAGCCGATCGTCGGCGTCGGCACTTTCGACAATCCTTCCGAATTTCCCGACCACAACCGCTACGGCAACGAGTCGGGCGCGTACAACTTCGCGGCGCAGGCGGCCGAGGTCGAGGTGGACCGCGCCACCGGCGAGGTGAAGCTCCTCGAGGTCGCCGCCGTGGTGGATTGCGGGACGGTCATCAACCCGGCGACCGCGGAAGGCCAGGTGCAGGGCGCGGTGACCCAGGGCATCGGGCTCGCCATGATCGAGTATTTCGACTGGTGGAACGGCCAGCCGACCGACCCGCAGTTGAAGGACTACCCCATTCCCGGCGCCGCAACGATGCCGAAACTGCACGTCGCCTTCGCGGAGTCCTATGAGCCGTCCGGGCCGTTCGGCGCCAAAGGGCTGGGCGAAATCGGGCTCGATGCCGTGCCCGCGGCGATCGCCAACGCAGTTGCCGATGCCTGCGGTGTGCGCATCCACGACCTCCCGATTACCGCGGAGAAAATCCATCGCGCGCTGCACCCGCAACTCTACGCAAACGAAAAATCCCCGCCGCCGGCAGCACCCAAGGGCGGCATGTGGTCGCGCCTCTCCGCCGGCAAGCCTTCCGGCGCGCGCCCCTTCAGTCCGGAGTTCATATCGGCTGCCAGCGTCGAGGAGGCGGTCCGCTTGCTCGCCGCGGGCGATACCGCGCTCGTCGCCGGCGGCATGTCGCACGCGCTGCGGCGAGAGCGCACCGGCTTTCCACAGGCGAAGCGCCTGGTCTCGATCATGCGCATCCCGGAGCTCACCGAATTATCCATCGACGCGCGCGGCGTGCTGCGCGCGGGGGCGGCGGTGCGGCAACAGGCATTTTCCGAGGAGCCGCGCGTCAGGAAGCACTGGCCAGCGATCGATGACGCCATGGAATCGGTGGGACACACGCGGATCCGCCGCATGCTGACGGTCGGGGGCAGCGTCGGGCCACTGATCGGGGGATTTGATCTGCCCCTCGCTCTTCTTGTCCTGGGCGCGCGTGTGACGGTAGCCGGACCAAACGGACGTCGTACCGTGACCCTCGACGAGGCATTCCAGAAGCGCATTGCCAAGGATGAGATGGTGGTTGCAATCGAAGTGGATCCTCCGCCGGCCCGGTCCGGCTCGAGCTTCTACAAATACATGGCGCGCGGCGTGCTGGAAATTCCGACCGTCAACACGGCGGCAACGGTCAGCCTCAACGCCGACGGCACGTGCAACCACGCACGCGCCGCGATCGGCGCGGTCAGCTGGAAGCCGATCGTGCTCGACTTGAAGGAACTCGTCGGGCAAAGCCTCAATGACGACCTGTTGCGCAGGTCCGTGCAGGGTGTGCGCGCCGCCGCAGAGCCGGTCGCGGACGTGCGGGGCTCGGCAACCTACAAGCGCGAGATGGCCGTAGAATTCGCCTACCGCGCGCTCGCGAGGGCGTGGAAGCGCGCCGAACGGGGAAGAGCGCGATGAGTGACGGATGATGGCGGACAACAACGGAGACTCACGGAGAGGAGAAAATCATGAAACCAGTCTCGGCACACACACAGCGAGGTCGCTGCGCAGCCCTGTTCGTCTTGCTCATAGGCGCTCTTCCCGGGATCGATGCGGGGGCGCAGTCCGCTTCGACAGGCTCAGGACAGGCGTACCCGAGCCGGCCGGTGCGGCTGATCGTGCCGCAAAGCGCGGGCGGCTCGACCGACGTGGTGGCGCGCGTCATCGTGCAGCGCATGACCGAGTCGCTCGGGCAAAACGTGATCGTGGACAACCGCCCGGGTGCCGGCAGCGTCAACGGCACGGACCTGGTGGCGAAGGCCACGCCCGACGGTCACACGGCCCTCGTCGTCGCGGCCTCGTTCTCCATCAATCCGGCGATACGCAAGAATCTCCCGTACGACCCGATGCGTGATTTCACACCGGTGAGCCAGCTCGTCAGGCTGCCTCATATCCTGGTGGTCCACCCCTCCGTGCCGGTGACTTCCGTCAAGGAGCTGATCGCTCTCGCCAAGGCCAAGCCCGGCGTCCTCAATTACGGGATCAGCGGAATCGCGACCAGTACCCATATGGCGGGCGAGCTGTTCATGTACATGACCGGCACGCGCATGATCGGGATCCCCTACAAAGGGGGCGCACCCGGCATGACGGCGCTGCTGAGCGGCGAGGTTCAGCTCTACTTTGCGACGATCTCCACGGCAATTCCGCACATCCGCAGCGGCAGGCTCCGCGCGCTGGGAGTGACGACTGCCAAGCGATCGGTCGCCGCTCCCGAATTCCCCACCATCGCCGAAGCCGGCGTACCGGGCTACGAGCACTCCTCGTGGGTGGGGATGCTGGCACCGGCAAAAGTACCCCCACCCGTGCTCGCCAAACTCAACGGTGAGGCCGTGAAGGCGGTTCAGAACCCGGAGGTCAAGGCGTTGCTGCTGCGCGACGGCCTCGAGGCGGTCGGCAACTCGCCCGCGGAATTCGACCGCATCATCAAGAGCGAGGTCGCCAAGTGGATCAAGGTGGCCAAGGCGGCAAACATCAAGGCG
>DASWIC010000155.1:0-2988 GCA_036397875.1 Burkholderiales bacterium | reverse complement strand
AAATCAGCAGCAGGCACTGCGCCGCGCAGCGCTGGTGCGCACTGCGCGACGGATATTCGAAGGCCACGTCTGCGTGCCCGAGAAGATCTGGGCAGGCAAGCGCGCCACGCAGCCGGCCGCGGCAACTGCCTAGACTCGGGCAGCACAGCCCCCTCATGAATGTAGCCGTGGTCGGCGGAGGCTACGCCGGCATGGCGGCGGCCGTGACGCTCGCCGAGCGTGGAGTGCCGGTCACGGTATTCGAGGCGGCAAAAACGCTCGGAGGTCGCGCGCGGCGGGTCGAGCACCGCGGTCTCGCGCTCGACAATGGCCTGCACATCCTGCTCGGCGCCTACACGGAATTGCTGCGCCTGATGCGGGTGGTCGGCGCCGATGCCGAGCGATTTCTTCTGCGAATTCCGCTGACCTGGCGCATCCATGGCCGCTTCTCGTTGAGGGCGGTCGGCCTGCCGGCGCCCCTCCATCTTCTCGCCGGACTGTTGGCCGCGCGCGGGGCGCCTCTCACCGAGCGGTTCTCCGCGATCCGTTTCCTGCTGCGGATGCGGCGGCAGGGCTACCGACTGCAGCGGGATACGACGGTCATCTCGCTCCTCGAAGAGCAGGGTCAGGGCGGCTCCCTCATGGGACTGTTCTGGTTCCCGATGTGCGTCTCCGCGCTCAACACACCTCCTGAATCCGCCTCTGCGCAGGTCTTCGTCAATGTGCTTCGCGACGGTCTTGGCGGCAGCCGCGAGGCAAGCGACCTGCTGCTGCCGCGGGTCGACCTCTCGCGGCTCTTTCCCGACCCCGCTGCGGACTATGTGCGCGCGAGGGGCGGCGCCGTGCGGGCCGGACATCGCGTCACGGCGATAGACGAGAATAGCTCCGGTTTTACCCTGCGCTCCGACGGCCGCGAGCACGAGTTCAGTCACATCGTGTGCGCCCTGCCGCCCTATCATGCGGCGGCATTCCTGGTCGGCATTTCCGCGCTGGCCGAAGCCGCGGAAGCGGTGGAGCAACTCGCCTACCAGCCGATCCATACGGTCTACCTGGGCTATCCGGCGGAGCAGACTCTGCCGGCACCCATGCTGGGCTTCGACAGCGAGCTGCTGCAGTGGGCGTTCGACCGCGGCACGCTCGCGGGCCAGCACGGGGTCATCGCCGCCGTCATCAGCGCGGAGGGCGCGCACCAGGAGCTCGCCCACGATGAGCTCGCGCGCCTCGTTCACCAGGAGCTTCAGCAGCAGCTCGGGCCCCTGCCCGATCCGTCGTGGCATCGCGTGATTGACGAAAAACGCGCAACCTTCGCCTGCACACCCGGCCTCAAGCGCCCGGAATCGCGCACACCGCTGAAAAATTTTTTCCTGGCCGGCGATTACATCGCGAGCGATTACCCCGGCACCCTCGAATCCGCAGTGCGGAGTGGCGTGAACGCGGCGCGAATGATACTCGACTCAAGGGCGGCCGCGGCGCCCTCTATAATGCCGGAAAGCAGCAGCCGGGGAGACCATGGCTGAACGCGAATCGATGCAGTACGACGTCGTGATCGTGGGCGCGGGCCCGGCGGGACTCGCCGCCGCGATCCGCATGAAGCAGCTCGCGGCGCAGCACCAGCACGAAGTCGGCGTCTGCGTGCTGGAAAAAGGCTCGGAAGTCGGCGCGCACATCCTGTCGGGGGCGGTGATGGACCCGCGCTCGCTCACCGAGCTCATCCCGAACTGGCGGGAGCTCGACGCTCCGCTCAATGCGCCCGTCAGCGAGGACCGCTTCGTGTTCCTGACCGAGCGCGGCGCATACAAGCTGCCGGATTTCGCCCTGCCCGCATGCTTCAGGAACCACGGCATGCACGTGGTGAGCCTCGGCAACGTCTGCCGCTGGCTCGCCAAGCAGGCCGAGGGGCTCGGTGTGGAAATCTTCCCCGGCTTCGCGGCCGCGGAAGTGCTGCACGGCGATGACGGAGCGGTCACTGGCGTCGCTACCGGCGACATGGGCATCGGGCGCGACGGAAAACCGACTGCCACCCACCAGCCGGGCATGGCGCTGCAGGGCCGCTACACGTTCTTCGCGGAAGGCTGCCGCGGGCACCTCGGCAGGCAGCTGCAGGACCGCTACCGCCTGTGCGCTGGCGCCGATCCCCAGGTTTACGGAATCGGGCTGAAGGAGCTTTGGGAAATCCGGCCGGGAATGCATCAACGGGGGCTCGTCATCCACACCGCGGGCTGGCCGCTTGCCCAAGACACCTACGGCGGATCGTTTCTGTACCACCTCGAGAACAATCAGATTTCGATCGGCTTCGTCGTCGGGCTCGGCTACAGCAACCCCTATCTCAACCCGTACGAGGAATTCCAGCGCTACAAGACGCATCCCGCGATCCGCCGGTTCCTCGAGGGCGGCAAGCGCATCGCCTACGGCGCGCGGGCGATTGCCGCGGGAGGGCTGCAGTCGCTGCCGAAGCTCGTCTTTCCCGGCGGCTGCCTCATTGGCGACGACGCCGGGTTCCTCAACGCCTCACGCATCAAGGGTAGCCATGCCGCGATGAAATCGGGCATGCTCGCGGCGGAAGCGGCGTTCGCGGCGCTGCGGGCGGGACGCGCGCACGACGAGCTCGCGGCCTACCCGGAGGCGTTCCGGCAGAGCTGGCTCCACGACGAGCTCCATCGCGCGCGCAACTTCAAGCCCTGGATGAGCAAGGGGCTCGCGCTCGGCACGTTGATGGTGGGCGTCGACCAGGTGGTGTTCGGCGGCCGCGCGCCGTGGACGCTGCATCACCGGCATGCCGACCACGAGACGCTGAAACGGCGCGACGAGTCGCGCCCCATCGAATATCCCAAGCCCGACGGAGTGATCACGTTCGACCGCCTGAGCTCGGTGTTCGTCTCGAACACCAATCACGCCGAGGACCAGCCGTGCCATCTCACGCTCAAGGACCCCGCGGTCCCGATCAAGGTGAATCTCGAGCTCTACGACGCGCCCGAGCAGCGCTATTGCCCCGCGGGCGTCTACGAAATC
>DASWIC010000154.1:0-3088 GCA_036397875.1 Burkholderiales bacterium | reverse complement strand
AAATCAGCAGCAGGCACTGCGCCGCGCAGCGCTGGTGCGCACTGCGCGACGGATATTCGAAGGCCACGTCTGCGTGCCCGAGAAGATCTGGGCAGGCAAGCGCGCCACGCAGCCGGCCGCGGCAACTGCCTAGACTCGGGCGGCACAGCCCCCTCATGAATGTGGCCGTGGTCGGCGGAGGCTACGCCGGCATGGCGGCGGCCGTGACACTCGCCGAGCGTGGAGTGCCGGTCACGGTATTCGAGGCGGCAAAAACGCTCGGAGGTCGCGCGCGGCGGGTCGAGCACCGCGGTCTCGCGCTCGACAATGGCTTGCACATCCTGCTCGGCGCCTACACGGAAGCGTTGCGCCTGATGCGGCTCGTCGGCGCCGATGCCGAGCGATTTCTTCTGCGAATTCCGCTCACCTGGCGTATCCACGACCGCTTCGCGTTGAGGGCGGTCGGCCTGCCGGCGCCCCTCCATCTTCTCGCCGGACTGTTGGCCGCCCGCGGGGCGCCCCTCACCGAGCGGCTCTCCGCGGTGCGTTTCCTGCTGCGGATGCGGCGGCGGGACTACAGACTGCAACGGGACACGACGGTCATTTCGCTCCTCGAAGATCAGGGTCAGGGCGGCTCCCTCATGGGCCTGTTCTGGTTCCCGCTGTGCGTCTCCGCGCTCAACACCCCTCCCGAATCCGCCTCTGCACAGGTCTTCCTCAATGTGCTTCGCGACGGTCTCGGCGGAAGCCGCGAGGCAAGCGATCTGTTGCTGCCGCGGGTCGACCTCTCGCGGCTCTTCCCCGACCCCGCTGCGGACTATGTGCGCGCGAAGGGCGGTGCCGTGCGGGCCGGGCATCGCGTCACGGCGATGGATGAGAGTAACGCGGGGTTTACCGTACGCTCCGACGGCCACGAGTACGAATTCAGTCACATCGTGTGTGCCCTGCCGCCCTATCATGCGGCGGCATTCCTGGTCGGCATTTCCGCGCTGGCCGAAGCTGCGGAAGCGGTGGAGCGACTCGCCTACCAGCCAATCCACTCGGTCTACCTGGGCTATCCGGCGGAGGGAATTCTGCCGGCGCCCATGCTCGGCTTCGACAGCGGGCTGCTGCAGTGGGCGTTCGACCGCGGCGCGCTCGCAGGCCAGCGCGGCGTCATCGCCGCCGTCATCAGCGCGGAGGGCGCGCACCAGCACCTCGCCCATGACGAGCTTGCGCGCCTCGTCCACCAGGAGCTGCAGCAGCAGCTCGGGCCCCTGCCTGATCCGTCGTGGCATCGCGTGATCGACGAAAAGCGCGCGACCTTCGCCTGCACGCCGGGGCTCAGGCGCCCGGAATCGCGCACACCGCTGCGCAACTTCTACCTGGCCGGCGATTACGTCGCGAGCGATTACCCCGGCACACTGGAATCTGCCGTACGCAGCGGGATCGGCGCCGCCCGGATGATTCTCGATCAAAAAGCGTGAATAGTGAGTGGTGAGTGGACGGACGGAAAGAGGCAACTAACTGATCTTGACCACTCACTACTCACCACTCACTACTCACGCTCTCTTGACGCACGAGAGTGTGACGCCCCCTATAATGCCGGACAGGACGCACCGGGGCGACAATGGCTGAACGCGAATCGATGCAGTACGACGTCGTGATCGTGGGCGCGGGTCCGGCGGGCCTCGCCGCCGCGATCCGTTTGAAGCAGCTCGCGGCGCAGCACCAGCATGAGGTCGGCGTCTGCGTGCTGGAAAAAGGCTCGGAGGTCGGCGCGCACATCCTGTCGGGGGCGGTGATGGACCCGCGCTCGCTCACCGAGCTCATCCCGAACTGGCGGGAGCTCGACGCTCCGCTCAATGCGCCCGTCAGCGAGGACCGCTTCGTGTTCCTCACCGAGCGCGGCGCATACAAACTGCCGGATTTCGCCATGCCCGCGTGCTTCAGGAACCACGGCATGCACGTGGTGAGCCTCGGCAACGTCTGCCGCTGGCTCGCCAAGCAGGCCGAGGGGCTCGGCGTGGAAATTTTCCCCGGCTTCGCAGCCGCGGAAGTGCTGCAGGGCGATGACGGTGCGGTCGCCGGTGTCGCCACCGGCGACATGGGCATCGGGCGCGATGGAAAACCGACTGCCACCCACCAGCCGGGCATGGCACTGCAGGGCCGCTACACGTTCTTCGCGGAAGGCTGCCGCGGGCACCTCGGCAGGCAGCTGCAGGACCGCTACCGCCTGCGTGCCGGCGCCGATCCCCAGGTTTACGGAATCGGCCTGAAGGAGCTCTGGGAAATCCGGCCGGAAATGCATCAACGGGGGCTCGTCATTCACACCGCAGGCTGGCCGCTTGCCCATGACACCTACGGCGGATCGTTTCTGTATCACCTCGAGAACAATCAGATCTCTATCGGCTTCGTCGTCGGGCTCGGCTACAGCAATCCCTATCTCAGCCCGTACGAGGAATTCCAGCGCTACAAGTCGCATCCGGCAATCCGCCGGTTCCTCGAGGGCGGTAAGCGCGTCGCCTATGGCGCGCGGGCGATCGCCGCGGGAGGGCTGCAGTCGCTGCCGAAGCTCGTCTTCCCCGGCGGCTGCCTCATTGGCGATGACGCCGGGTTCCTCAACGCGTCACGCATCAAGGGCAGCCACGCCGCGATGAAATCGGGCATACTCGCGGCGGAAGCGGTGTTCGCGGCGCTGCGGGCGGGACGGGCGCACGACGAGCTCGCCGCCTACCCCGAGGCGTTCCGGAGAAGCTGGCTCCACGACGAGCTCCACCGCGCGCGCAACTTCAAGCCCTGGATGAGCAAGGGGCTCGCCCTCGGCACCCTGATGGTGGGCGTGGACCAGGTGGTTTTCGGTGGCCGCGCGCCGTGGACGCTGCATCACCGGCATGCCGACCACGAGACGCTGAAACGCCGCAACGAAGCGCGCCCCATCGAATATCCCAAGCCCGACGGAGTGATCACCTTCGACCGCCTGAGCTCAGTGTTCGTCTCGAACACCAATCACGCCGAGGACCAGCCGTGCCATCTCACGCTCAAGGACCCCGCGGTCCCGATCAAGGTGAATCTCGAGCTCTACGACGCGCCCGAGCAGCGCTATTGCCCCGCGGGCGTCTACGAAATC
>DASWIC010000153.1:0-2381 GCA_036397875.1 Burkholderiales bacterium | reverse complement strand
CGAGCTCGTGGTGCTCGACGTGGGGCAGGGCGTGTCCGCGCTCATCCGTACCGAGCGCCATGCCCTGCTCTACGATACCGGGCCCCGGTTCGGCCCCGGCGTGGACAGCGGCAGCCGCATCATCGTGCCCTTCCTGCGCGCTGCCGGGGTGAAGCGCCTCGACGGTCTCGTCGTGAGTCATGACGACGACGATCACTGGGGCGGCGCCGCCTCGGTACTGCAGGCGCTCCCTGTGGACTGGCTTCTGACCTCATTGCCTGATCTCGATCCGCTGGGGGTGCACGCGGATCCGGCACTGCGTTGCGAGTCGGGTCAGAGCTGGGAGTGGGACGGCGTGCGCTTCGAGGTGCTGCATCCGGCGCGCGAGAGCTACGCCGATTCTAGGGTCAAGGACAACGACCGCAGCTGCGTGCTCGCGATCGCGGCACCCGGCGGGCGCCTTCTGCTGCCGGGGGATATCGAGCGCCGGTCGGAGGAGGAACTGCTGCGGCGCGTGCCCGAGCGTTTGCGCGCCGTCGTGCTGCTCGCGCCGCACCAGGGCAGCCGGACATCGTCCATCCCCGACTTCGTGCAGGCGGTCGGGCCGGGCGTCGTGGTATTCCCGATCGGCTACCGAAACCGCTTCAGGCACCCCCACCGCGAAGTTGTGCGGCGCTACGCGGAGAGCGGCGCCCGCATCTACCGCACCGACCGCGACGGGGCGGTGACGATTGCGATCCGCGCAAGCGGCGAGATCAGCGTGACGCCCTACCGGGCGGCGTATCGCCGCTATTGGCAGACGCCGCTGATCGACGACCCGGTCCCGGACCCCCACGATTATCGAAGGACGGGAAACGAGGGACGCGGGGCGATGGACGAGAAAGTTGACGATGGCGAAAGCAATTGACGAGGTGGTCGTTCACCATTCCGACCGCTTGCATGAACGCGTAGCAGATCGTGGAGCCGACGAAGCGGAAGCCGCGTATCTTCAGGTTCTTGCTCATCGCGTCCGACTCGGGCGTGGAGGCGGGAACCTGCTTCATCGCGCGCCGGCGGTTCTGCCGGGGCCGACCGCCGACGAATTGCCAGGCGTAGCGGTCGAAGCTGCCGAACTCGCGTTGGACCGCAAGGAACGCCCTGGCATTGGAGACCGCGGCCTCGAGCTTGAGGCGGTTGCGCACGACGCCCGGATCGCGCATGAGCGCCCGCAGTTCGCGCGCGCCGAAACGGGCCACCTTTGCGGGGTCGAATCCCGCGAACTCGCGGCGGTAGTTCTCGCGCTTCTTCAGTATCGTGTCCCAGGCGAGGCCCGCCTGCGCACCTTCCAGGATGAGGAATTCGAATAATCGGCGGTCATCGTGCAGCGGAACGCCCCATTCCCGGTCGTGATAAGCGATCTGCAGCTCGTTGATCTCACACCACGGGCAGCGGCTCTTCACGCTCTGCGCCATTGCGGCCTCAGTCGGTGAACGACAGCTCCAGCCCGGCCACGCCCGACAGCCCTTCGTAATGCGACGACCACGTTTCCCCGGGCCGGATGGGGAGGGCCGCGGTGAGCGTGCCGGTCGTGATGATCTCTCCCGCCGCCAGCGGCGCGGACTGCGGCTGTGTTGAAAGCACCGCGGCGAGATGGGCGAGGGCCGCGGCAGGATGACCGAGCGCATTGGCGCCGACGCCGCGGTCCCGCACCTCACCGTTACGGCTCAGGGTCACACGGCAATCGTGCAGTTGCGCGACAAGGTCCGGTATGGCGGCCGCGTCGATCCGCTGCGGGGCACCGAGGACGAGCCGCCAATGCAGGGCGAAGTCGGCGGCGGAGTCGGCGGAATGGAACTTCCAGTCGGCGAAGTGGCAGTCCACGATCTCGAAGCTCGGCGCCATCCATTCTATTTGCTCCAGGATCCGCGCGGGATCGGTCTCGCCCGCAACGAGCGGGGCCTTGAGCCTGAACGCAATCTCCGGCTCCAGCCGCGGCCGCGCGGAACCTCCGAGCGAAATGGAAGCACGGTGGCGCTCCGCCACCACGACGGTGCGGTCGTAGACATGCGCCCAGATCGGCGCGGTCGCGCTGTACTCGGCCCAGATGTTGCGGTTCGTGAACCCGATCTTGCGGCCGACGGGCTTTTCTCCGCGCGCGCGGCGCAGATTCAATAGCGCCGCGGCCACCTGGTAGCCCTGCTCCCATCCAAACCCGGGATTGCGCTCGACGATCGAGGCTATGGTCTTTCCTCTGTCGAGCGCGTCGAGCAGCTCTCGCGCGATCGGTTCGATGTTCATGGTGGACGTTGCTCAAATCTCTGATTTATTTGAAGCACCTGGGCGATTTCGATAGAATTCCGGTTCCCCAGTGCCGTTCCAACTCATATCGGGCCAATCTGATCAAATGTTGCAGGCACGAAGCG
>DASWIC010000152.1:0-9436 GCA_036397875.1 Burkholderiales bacterium | reverse complement strand
ACCTCGCGCCCGCAGCGCTTCCTGCGCAAGCACGGGTTCGCCGGCGCAGTGTTCCCGGTCAACCCCGGACGCCAGGAGATTTTCGGTGAAAAGGCCTATCCCGACCTGCGGGCCGTGCCCGCGCCGGTCGACCACGCGTTCATCATGGTGCCGGCGCCGTCCGTCGCCGCGGCGATCGCCCAGTGCTGCGAGAAACGGGTGCCCGTCGCCACCATCTTCAGCGATGGCTTTGCCGAGACCGGCGCGGACGGGCGCCGGCAGCAGGACGAGCTGCTGAAGCTCGCCCGGGCGAGCGGCGTGCGGCTGCTCGGCCCCAACTGCATCGGGCTGCTCGACCTGCACTCGCACCTCGTGCTCTCGGTGAACGCGGTGCTCGAGGACGCGCAGATCAAGCCCGGCGCGACGGCCATTGTCTCGCAGAGCGGGAGCATGATGGGGTCGCTGATGTCGCGCGGGATGGGGCGCGGCACGGGCTTCTCCAAGCTGGTGTCGGTTGGAAACGAGTCCGATCTTGCGGTGGGAGAGATCACCGACCTGCTGGTGGACGATGCCGACACCCGCGTGATCCTGCTTTTCATGGAGACCATCCGCGATGCCGAGCGCCTCGCCCGCGCCGCGCGCCGCGCCTACGACGCCGGGAAGCCGGTCGTGGTGTTCAAGCTCGGACGCTCCGACGTCGGCGTCGAGCTCGCCTCCTCGCACACCGGCGCGATGACCGGTGCGGATGACGTGGCGGACGCTTTTTTCCGGGCCCACGGCATGCTGCGCGTTGACCAGCTCGAGACCCTGTTCGAGCTGCCGGCGCTGATTCTCGGCCGGAAGCCCGCGGCGAGGCACCGCGTGTCGGCCATGACCACCACCGGCGGCGGCGCGGCGACGGTCGTGGACCGCCTCGGCACGCTCGGCGTGGAGGTAGTACCTCCCACCGACGAGATCGTGGCCCGTCTCGCGCGGGAGAAAATCGGCATCACCCGCGCGCGGCTGACCGACCTTACTCTCGCCGGGGCGAAAAAGGAGATCTACAGCGCCGTACTGACCGAATTGCTCGCCTCCGAGCACTGCGACCTCGTGCTGGCGGTGGTGGGGAGCTCGGCCCAATTCCAGCCGCACATCGCGATCGACCCCATCCTCGAGGCCAGTCGGGGAACCAAGCCGCTCGCGGTATTCTGCGCGCCGCAGGCCGATGCATCGCTGGCGCTGCTCGCGCAGGCCGGCATTGCCGGGTTCCGCACGCCGGAAGCGTGCGCCGACGCCATCCGCGCGTGGCGCGACTGGCGCGCGCCGCTCCCGGTGCCCGCGGCGGACACCGCGCGCGTCGGCTCCGCTCGCGCGCTGCTCGGCGGGAAATCGCGGCTGAACGAGCAGGAAGCCTGCCGCGTGTTCGGCAAGCTGGGCGTGCCCGCGGCGGCGTCCGAGACGATCACGGTCCCGGACCAGGAGGTGAAGCTCGATTTCCCGGTGGTGGCGAAGATTCTCTCGCCGGACATCGCGCACAAGACCGAAGCCGGCGGCGTCGCGCTCAACATCCCGAACGCGGAGGCGCTCAAGCGTGCCGCCGCCGCCATACTGCAGAGCGTGCGGCTGAAGCATCCGCAGGCGCGGGTGAACGGCATCCTGGTGCAGCGCATGGAGCAGGGGCTGGCGGAGGCGATCCTCGGCTACCGGCGCGACCCGCAGGTGGGCCCGGTCGTGGTGCTGGGCGTGGGCGGCGTGCTCGCTGAGATCTACCGCGATCTCGCGCTGCGGCTCGCTCCGGTGACGGCGGAGGAGGCCCGCGGCATGATCGAGGAAGTGAAGGGTCTCGCCGTCATCCGCGGCTACCGCGGGCTGCCGCGGGGCGATGTCGCGGCGCTGGCGCAGGCCGTGAGCGGTTTTTCGCAGCTTGCGCACTTCGAGCCACGCGTGGCGGAGGCCGAAATCAATCCGCTCCTCGTCAAGCGCGAAGGCGAGGGCGTGGTGGCCGTGGACGGATTACTGGTCCTAACGGACAATGAAAAGGCGTGAATGCGCCTCTGAGGAGAAGCAGCCATGCTGCTGAAGCAAATCGCTGAATACGCCGTCAAGGAGCAGACGTCCAAGCTGCCGAAAGCGGTGATCCACCACGCCAAGCGCGCCGTGGTGGACTGGTATGCCTCGCTCCTGCCGGGCAGCCGGATCGCGCCCGCGACGCTGCTCGAGGAGGCGCTCGCCGACGAGCTCGATCACGGGCGCGCGCGGCTCGCTTCGGGGCGCCGCGCCACGGTGCGGGCGGCCGCGCTCATCAACGGCGCGGCATCGCACGCGGTTGAGTTCGACGACATCTGGCGCGACGCGGTCTACCACCCGGCGAGCCCGGTCATTTCGGCCGCGCTCGCCGCGGCGCAGGCGCAGGGCGCGGACGGCGAGCGGTTTCTGCGCGGGGTCATCGTCGGCTACGAGGTGTCCACCCGCATCGGGGATGCCGTGATGCCTTCCCATTACAAGTTCTGGCACACGACCGGCACCGTCGGCACCTTTGGCGCGGCTGCGGCCGTCGCGACTGTCCTCTGCTGCAACCGCGATCAGTTTGCGCACGCGCTCGGCAATGCGGGCACCTTCGCCGCGGGCCTGCAGCAGGCGTTCCGCTCGCAGGCGATGAGCAAGCCCCTGCACGGCGGACACGCGGCGGAGGCCGGCGCGCTCGCCGCGCTGGCCGCGGCCCGGGGCGTGACCGGCGTCGCCGACATCCTCGAAGGGGAAGTCGGCTTCGGCGCGGCGATGAGCGTGAATCCGGACTGGTCGCGGGCAACGCGCGGCCTGGGGTCCGACTATCACATCACGCGCATCACTTTCAAGAACCATGGGTGCTGCGGGCACAATTTTGCAGCGCTCGACGCGGTGCTGGCGTTGAAGCGCGAGCACCGGTTCACGCACCAGGACGTGCGCAAGGTCCACATCGCCACCTACCAGGGTGGGCTCGACATCGTCGACAATCCGCGCCCCGATGGCGACTACCAGGCCAGGTTCAGCATCCAGTACACGGTGGCGCACGCGCTGGTGCACGGGAGCGTGCGCCTGAACGCGTTCGCCCCGGTGCGGCTCGGCGACCCGGACGTGCGGGCCCTGATGCAGAAAATCGAATGCGTGGCCGACGCCGAGCTCTCGGCGGCGTTTCCGCGCCAGCGCGCGGCGCGGGTCGAGATCGAGCTCGCCGACGGCCGCCGGCTCGCCCACTTCCAGCCGACGCGCAAGGGCGACCCCGAGCTGCCGTTGACCGATGCCGAATTGAACGACAAATTCCTGGAGCTGGCCACGCCGGTGCTGGGCGACGCGAAAGCGCGCGCGCTGCTCGCGCGGCTGTGGGCGCTGGAGAACGAGAGAAATATGGGGTTCGACCTGGCCGAGCGCACGCCGGCCCGCGTCGCTTCGTGAGAGGCATGGCTATGGCAACGGACAAACGCAAGGGCCCGCTCGCCCGCTTCACCGTCCTCGATCTCACACGCGCGCGCTCCGGCCCGACGGCGGTGCGGCAGCTCTCCGACTGGGGCGCCAACGTCATCAAGATCGAGGAGCCGGGGGGGAAGGAAGGCGCGATGGACGATCGCCGCCACGGCCCCGATTTCCAGAACATGCACCGCAACAAGCGCAGCATCACGCTCAACCTCAAGTCGCCGGACGGGGTGGAGGTGCTGAGGCGCATGGCGAAAACCGCCGATGTGATCGTGGAGAACTACCGGCCGAAGGTGAAGCACCGGCTCGGCATCGATTACGAGACGATGCGCAAGATCAATCCGCGCATCGTCTACGCGAGCATCAGCGGCTTCGGCCAGGACGGGCCGTACTCGGACCGGCCGGGGCTCGACCAGGTCGCGCAGGGCATGAGCGGCCTCATGTCCATCACCGGCCGGCCGGGCGAAGGACCGATGCGGGCGGGCATCGCCATCGGCGACTCCAGCGCGGGCATCTATCTCGCCTTCGGCATCGTGACCGCGCTCCTCGAGCGCGAGGAAACCGGCGAAGGACAGTGGGTCAGCACCTCGCTCCTCCAGGCGCTGATCGCCATGCTCGATTTCCAGGCGGCGCGCTGGGTGGTGGCGCACGAGGTGCCGGGGCAGGTCGGCAACGATCACCCGCTCTACATGCCCACCGGCGCCTTCAGGACCGCGGACGGCCACATCAACATCGCCGGCTCGGGCAACCTGTTTCCCCGGCTGTGCAAGGTGATCGGCATGCCGGAGCTGTTGACGCACCCGGACTACAGCGACTACAAGCTGCGGCACAAGAACCGGGTTGCCCTGGTCAAGGCCATCGAGGAGAAGACCGTCCGGCGCAGCTCGGCGGAGTGGGTCGAGGCGCTGAACAACGCGGGCGTTCCGTGCGGCCCCATCTACAAGATGAACGAGGTGTTCGCCGACCCGCAGGTGAAGCACCTGGGCATGGCGGCGCCGGTCCATCACCACGCGCTGGGCGACATCGAGGTTGTCGCGCAGGGCGTGCGCCTGTCCCGGACGTCGTTCGCAGTGCGCACCGCCGCCCCGGATCCGGGGGTCCATACCGAGGAAGTGCTGGGGGAATACGGCTACAGCGCGGCGGACATCGCGAAATTGCGCAAGAGCGCGGCGATCTAGTACTTGCGACCGCGAGCGCTAGTGAGCCAGGCGAGAACGTCGCCCGCATTGTGGTCCGGGGGAAACACGGGGTAGAACACCTTCACGATCGTGGCCTCGCGCGCGATCAGGGTCAGGCGCTTGATCAGCGTCATCCCCTCCACCTCGAAGGTCGGCAGTCTCAGCGCCCGCGCAAGACCCAGCTTCTCGTCGGAGAGCAGCTCGAAGGGCAGATGCAGCCGCTCGGCCGCCTCCCGCTGGTAGGCAGTGTCCTGCGTGCTCAAGCCGAACACCTGCGCCGCGCCGGCGCGCTTCAGCTCCTCGTAGTGATCGCGAAAAGCGCACGACTGCGGCGTGCAGCCGCGCGCGCCGGGGATCTCGTTCCATCCCGTCAACATCTCCTGGTCGGGCCGGCCGGTGCGCGGATAAATGTAGATCACCGTCGTGCCCGCAAGTCCGGAAAGATTCACCGCGTGCCCGCGCGTCGAGGGGAGCGCGACGGACGGCAGCTTCATCCCGCCCAGGTGAGCGCACGCCCCGTCGTCCTGCGGCACCGGCAGGTCCTTGGGCAGCTCGTATACGTTGTCGCTTCGCATAAATCCCCCCTCCCCCCCTTTGTCAAAGGGGGGGGTGCGTTATCCCCTGCCCCCCGTTGTCAATGGGGGGTGCCCGAATAACTCCCCTGCCCCCCTTTGTCAAAGGGGGGTGGCGAAGCCGGGGGGATTTCATCAGCCGTCACTTGACCAGCAGGTTCACCAGAACCTGCTGGTAGATCCTCCGCAAGGGCTCGATGTCCGCCACCGCGATGCACTCGTTGACCTTGTGGATCGTGGCGTTGGTCGGGCCGAACTCGACGACCTGCGGGCAGATGTCGGCGATGAAGCGCCCGTCGGACGTGCCCCCGGAAGTCGAGAGCCTGGTATCGATGCCGGTGACGGACTGGATCGCCCGCGCAACCGCCTGCACCAGGTCTCCCGGCTTCGTCAGAAACGGCCGGCCGTCGTAGCGCCAGTCGAGGTCGTAGTTCAGGCCATGGCGATCGAGGATGCCGACGACGCGCGTCTGAAGCGACTCCAGCGTGCTCGCGGTGGAAAAGCGGAAGTTGAATTTCACGTGGACTTCGCCCGGGATCACGTTGTTGGCGCCGGTGCCGGCGCTGATGTTCGATACCTGCCAGGTGGTGGGCGGGAAGTGCTCGTTGCCCTCGTCCCACTGAGTGCGCGAGAGCTCGGCCAGCGCGGCGGCGAATTCGTGCACGGGGTTCCGCGCCAGATGGGGATAGGCGACGTGGCCCTGCACGCCCTTCACCACCAGGTTCGCCGAGAGCGAGCCGCGGCGGCCGTTCTTGATCACGTCACCCAGGCGCGCCTCGCTGGTCGGCTCGCCGACGATGCAGTAGTCGAGCTTCTCGCCGCGCTCCTGCAGCGCCTGGACGACGCGCACCGTGCCGTCCACCGCGGGCCCTTCCTCGTCGGACGTGAACAGCACCGCGATCGAGCCCGCGTGGCGCGGGTGCTCGGCGACAAACGCCTCGATCGCCGCGACGAACGCCGCGATCGAGGTCTTCATGTCGGAGGCGCCGCGGCCGTAGAGCGCGCCGTCGCGCAGCGTGGGCACGAAGGGATCAGTCACCCAGTGCTCGAGCGGCCCGGTCGGCACCACGTCGGTATGGCCGGCGAAACAGATGAGCGGGGCGTGGCCGCCGCGCCGCGCCCAGAGATTGTCGACGCCGTTCGCGCCGATGCGCTCGCGCGCGAAGCCGAGCGGCTCGAGGCGCGCGGCGATGACGTCGAGACAGCCGGCGTCCTGCGGCGTCACCGAGCGGCGCGCGATGAGCTCGCGAGCGAGCTCGAGCGTGGAATCGGCCATGGCTTGCTGATGCGTGACTCGTGACTGGTGACTCGTGACTGGAATCTTAGCAGAGCAGGTAGAATGCGCAGAAAAGCTGTTGAATCCTGGCAGCAGCTGCAATTCCCTCGTGACCGCATTGCTTGTTTCCCACCAGCTCCACGCCCGCTGTGGCACGCGGATCGTCGAGGCGGCGGCGCGCTGCGGCGTCCGGGCCCAGTTGATCGCGTTGCCGCCCGACCCCGCGGCGCGCCTCCCGGACGCGGAGTGCGGGCGCCTCGAGGCCGCGTTCTTCTCCGGCGACGTCTTTCCCGACCATTCCCGCCAGTTCTTCTCGGCGGCGCGGAAGGCGTCGCGGTTGAATTGGCTGCACGTGTTCAACGCCGGAGTGGATCATCCGATCTACACCGAGATGCTCGAGCGCGGGGTGCGCCTGACTACCTCCGCCGGATCGACCGCCGTGCCGATCGCCCAGACCGCGATCATGGGGCTGCTCGCGCTCGCGCGCGGCTTCCCGCGCTGGCTCGTCGCGCAGCGCAGCCACCAGTGGAACCCGGAGCGCACGAACCCGCCGCGCGACCTGCGCGGCCAGACGGCGGTGGTCCTCGGCCTCGGCAGGATCGGGACGGAGATTGCGCGGCTCGCTCGAGTGCTGGGGCTCACGGTAATCGGGGTGCGCCGCGGCCCGCGGCGGGCCGAAGACCCGGTGGACGAGCTGCACCCGCCGGGCGCGCTTCCCGGCCTGCTCCCGCGCTGCGACTGGCTCATCATCGCGTGCCCGCTCACGCCCGAGACCCGCGGCCTCATCGACGCCGGCCTGATCGCCGCGCTGCCGCGCGGCGCGCGCGTCATCAACGTCGCGCGCGGGGAGATCGTGGCCGAGCAGGCATTGATCGAGGCGTTGCGCAGCGGGCACCTCGCAGGCGCCTATCTCGATGTGTTCGAGACCGAGCCGCTGCCGCAGGACTCGCCGCTGTGGGACCTGCCCAATGTGCTCGTCACCCCGCACAATTCCGCGGCGGCGGCGGGCAACGACGAGCGGGTGCTCGCGATTTTTCTCGAGAACCTCGGCCGCTGGGGCCGGGGTGAGCCGCTCCTCAACGAAATTCACCGGCAATAGTGAGGAGAATCGGGGACCGATCCCCTGTTCCAGCATGCGGTAAACCGGGTCGATCTCCGGCTTCGTGGCCCGAGGCATGCCGTTGTGGCGCGGTGTTGTGCGCGCGCTTAGAATGGCGTTCCCGGCAATTCCAACAACTCGAGGAGAAATCATGAAAGCAAACCCCTTGCTGCTCGGCATCGGCCTGCTCGCCGCAGCCGCCACTTGCGCCGCCCAGGGCACGTGGAGCCCGCAAAAAAACATCGAGATCCTGGTCGGCTCCGCCCCCGGCGGCAGCAACGACAAGACCGCGCGCCAGATCGAGCGCATCCTGATCGAGAAGAAGCTCGTCGATCAGCCGATTACCGTCGTCAACCGCGCGGGTGGCGGCGGCAGCATCGCATTGAACGCCCTGTCCCAGCGTGCGGGGGACGGCCACTCGATGATCGTCTTCACGCCAACGATGCTGGCGAATCACATCACCGGCGCAACCAAGTTCAGCTATACCCAGTTCACCCCGATCGCGTCGCTGTTCAACGATTTCATCGCGTTCGTGGTTCACGTCGACTCGCCGATCCAGAACGGTACGGACCTGCGCGAGCAGTTGAGCAAGGATCCCAAGTCACTCACCGTCGGCTTCGCGTCCGCGTTCGGCAGCCACAACCACATCGCAATCGGCTTGCTGATGAAGTCGATCGGCAGCAATCCCCGCGACCTGAAAGCCGTCGCGTACAAGGGCTCCTCCGAGGCCGTCACCAACCTCCTCGGCCGCCACATCGACCTCGTGACCATCGGCGCCGGCAACGTCGCCGGCCACGTCGCGGCCGGCCGGCTGCGGGTGGTGGGCATTTCCGCGCCCAGGCGGTTCACCGGCGCCATGGCGCACATCCCGACCTGGAAGGAGCAGGGCGTCGATCTCGAGGTCGGCGGCTGGCGCGCAATCGTCGGGCCGAAGGACCTCTCGAGCGCACAGGTCGCCTATTGGGACGGTGTCCTGCGCCAGGCGACCCGGGTGCCGGAGTGGCAGGATGGCCTCAGGAAAAACCATTGGTTCGATGACTACATCAGCGGCCCGGAACTCACGAAACATTTCGACAAGCAATACAACGACATGAAGTCCGTGCTGGTGGAGCTCGGGCTCGCCAAGCAATGACGGACTTCGTTCTTCTGGAGCGGCCGGCGGAAGCGGTGGTGCTGTTGCGCATCAACCGCCCCGACGCGCGCAACGCCCTCAACCTCGAGGTAAGAAAGCTCCTCGCGAAGCACCTGGCGGAATTCGGGGAGGACACGACGACGCGCGCCATCGTGCTGACCGGCAACGACAAGAGCTTCGCCGCCGGTGCGGACATCAAGGAGATGGCCGAAATTGGCACGATCGAGGCGCTGCAGCGGGGCGTGCACAAGCTGTGGCGCGCGATCGCCGGCTGCCCCAAGCCCGTGATCGCGGCCGTGAGCGGCTACGCGCTCGGGGGAGGCTGCGAGCTCGCCATGACCTGCGACATCATCGTCGCCGGCGAATCGGCGCGCTTCGGCCAGCCCGAGGTCAACATCGGCATCATCCCGGGCGGCGGCGCCACCCAGCGTCTCACGCGCGCGATCGGCAAGTACAAGGCCATGAAGTACATCCTCACCGGGGAGCTGTTCTCGGCGCGGGAGGCGCTCGACATGGGGCTCGTGAGTGAAGTAGTGCCCGATCCCGAAGTGGAGGGCCGCGCGATCGATCTGGCGCGGCAGATCGCGGCGCTGCCGCCGCTCGCGGTGCAGCTCGCGAAGGAGGCGGTGCTCGCCGGGATGGACGCGCCGCTCACGAGCGCGCTCGCGCTCGAAGCCAAGTCGTCGCAGATCCTGTTCTCGTCTCAGGACCAGAAGGAAGGCATGCGCGCCTTCATCGAGAAGCGCAAGCCCAGGTTTTCCGGCCGCTAGC
>DASWIC010000151.1:0-2312 GCA_036397875.1 Burkholderiales bacterium | reverse complement strand
CTTCGCCGTAGTGACGCCGATCCGCATGTCGCACGAGGCGGCGATCTCCATGCCGGCGCCGAAGCAATAGCCGTTGATGCGCGCGATCACCGGGACCGGCAACGCGCGGATCGCTTCGCACGCGCGGTGGACCCAGGCATGCACCTCGCGTGCTGCTTTCGGCGTGAGGCCCTTCATCTCCGCGATGTCGGCGCCGGCTATGAAGGACCGGTCTCCAGCACCCGTGAGAACGGCGACGCGCAGGGCGCGGTCCCGCGCAAGCCTGCGAAACACGCCGGCGAGCGCTTTCTTGCCGGCGAGGCCGAGGGCGTTGCGTTTCTGCGGATTGTTGACGGTGACGAACGCCACGCGCCCGGCCTCACGCGTCTCGGCGCGAACGGCCACTAGCGAAGCGGGCTGTGAATCACGACCCACGAGCCGCGAATCCTATCACGCGCAGCCCGAACGGAGCCCGCGCCGTCCAGCATCCGGTCACACGGCGCCGTTTGCCGGCTCGAAGATCATGACCCCCCCGAGCGGTGCCGGCAGCTCCACCAGCAAGCGCCCGCCGGCGAGGGCGTGAACGGGATTTCCGGATGCATGGACGGCGTCGCCGGTCGCGTGGATGTCGGCGCTCCCAAGCACGGAGCCTGCGATCCAGGGGAGGGACGGCGGGACCACATCGTACAGTCGCTTCAGCGCGTCCCGGCCGAGCACCAGCAGGTAACCGCGCGTGGTGTCGATGCGCCACACATCGCCGCTCAACTGCGCGAGAAGTCCGCAGTAGCGCCCGAAGCGCCGGGCGGCATCCTGGGGATCGGAAACGCACAGCACCACGCCGCGCAAGGTGACGGCGGCGTTGGCGTGCTCGATCCATCGCGGCTGCCACAGCAGCTCGGGCGTATGGTGCTGGCAGAACTGGATGCGGCCCTCGGGCATCGTTCCCGGCGGCACGCGTACCACGGTGAAACGCGCAGCTGCCCTACCGGACGGCGTGCCGACCTCCCGCTGGAGCGCGACCGGGTCGAGCGGCGCGAAGCCCGCTTTTGCGAGACGGGCGTGGTCGGCTTCCGGCGCGCGAGTGCCGAATGCGACGAGATGCGGGCCGGTGTAGCGCTTGATCGCCGCGCGCAGCTGGCTTGCGACGGGAGTGTCGCCCGTCGGCGTGAGGAATTCCAGGTAGCCGCGCTCGAGCATCACGCAGCGATTGCCCGCGCCGGCCGGCAGGAGCGGTCCCCCCGGCTCCGTGCGCTGGGTTTGCTCGGAAAACGGCGTGAGCGTGAAGCCGAGCTTCTCCAGCGCGCTGCTCGCGCTGTCCACGTGCGGCACGAAGTGCGCCACGTGGTCCAGCACCAGCTCCCCGGCTGCGGGCACCTGCAATGCAGCAACGGAAGCCGGTAAAGGACCGGTCACTGGTCACGCCTCAATAACCGCGACGGGGATCGATGCGGTTCTTCAACGGCCTCCCGTGGAGGAAACGCTCGAAGTTCTCGAACCAGAAATCGAGCAGCCGGTCGATGTAGCGCGGGTCGTCGCAGCTCACGTGCGGCATGATGACGAGGTTGGGGGTATCCCACAGCGGGGAGTCGGCGGGGAGCGGTTCCGGCTGGAATACGTCCAGCACCGCGCCGGCGAGCATGCCGTTCGTGAGCTTCTCGCGCAGCGCGTCGTAGTCCACGACGGGCGAGCGGCCGATGTTGATGAGGCTCGCGCCGGGCTTGAGGCGGTCGAGACGGGCGCGGTCGAGGAGGTTCCGGGTTTCGGGCGTGAGGGGGGTCGTGACGATCACGAAGTCGGCCTGGGGCAGCACCTGGTCTATCCGTTTGACTGGATGGACCGCATCCGCCAGCCGCGCGGCCTTGCCGCTGCGGGTGAGGGCGATCACCCTGGCGCCGAGCTTCTTCGCCGCGCGGCCCGCGGCCTGTCCGAGGTCGCCGAAGCCGATGACGACGACCGTCTTGCCCGCGACCGGGGTGGTATAGACCGGCTGCCACGCGTGATGGCGCTGGCTTGCCAGAAGTTGCGGCAGCCGCGCGTTGAGGAGCGAGATTGCCATGGCGCATGAGTCCTCGGCCTTGGGGCCGTGCGCGCCGCGATTGTTCGTGAGCGCGATGTCGCCGGGGAGCCAGTCGAGCGGCAGCAGGCCGTCAATGCCCGCGCCGGTGGTCTGGATCCACTTGAGCCGCGGCGCGCGGCTGCGCAGCCGGTCCCTGGGCGGGCTCGAGTTGATCATCAGGTCGGCGGTCTTGAGCGCCTCGCCGATGATGTCGCCGTCCCAGCCGATGGTGACGCGGAGCCGTTTCGCGAGCGCCCGGTGGCGCTTCGCGGCGGCC
>DASWIC010000150.1:0-4489 GCA_036397875.1 Burkholderiales bacterium | reverse complement strand
TTCCTCCTTTTCCACATGTTCGTCTGTCGGAACTTCGTCCCGCGGCTACATTATGGACGAACAACGTCCCGCAATACAATTGTCCGTGCCCATCGTGCTTCTATTCAACCTTGGTGCCGAGATCCCTGAGCATCTTGCCGTAGCGCTCGTAGTCCGATTGCAGGCGGGTCGCGAACTGCTCGGGCGTCATGTACATTGGATCCAGCGTCATGGAATCGAGCTTCGCGGAGATTTCGGGATCGCTCACCGCCCTCCGGAGCTCGGCGTTCAGCCTGTCGATTACCGGCCTGGGCGTCCCCGCCGGCGCGAAGGCGCCGATCCAAGCCGTGAATTCATAGCCGGGAACGGTTTCCGCTATCGCCGGCACGTCCGGGAACTGCTTCGTGCGCTTGTCCGAAGTGACGCCAAGCGGGCGCACGCGCCCCGCCTTCATCTGGGTAAGGACCGATGCGATGGTTCCTATCTGCAGCTGTGTCTCTCCGGAGACGAGCGCGGCAAGGGCGGGACCGCCGCCCTTGTACGGCACGTGAAGCATCTTCGTCCCCGTCATGGACGTCAGGAGCTGCACCGTAAGGTGGATGTAGCTGCCGTGGCCGGCTGACCCGAATACGATCTCGCCCGGACGCTTCTTGGCCAGGTCGATCAGCTCCTTGATCGAGCGCGCGGGTAGGGACGGGTGCACCACGGCGATCGCCACCTGCCTTGCGAGCGGCGTGATGCCAGTGAAGGCGCGCATCGTGTCATACGGGAGCTTCTTGCCGAACACGTGCGCGTTGGCGACGTGGGTCGTCGAGTGCACCATGAGCGTATAGCCGTCGGCCGGGCTCTGCGCCACGACGGAGGCACCCAGCGAGCCCGCACCGCCGCCGCGGTTGTCGATCACAAACGTCTGATTCATCAGCTCGTTCATCTTGCCGAACACGATGCGCGCGACGACGTCGTTCGATCCGCCGGGCGGGAACACGACGATCACCCGCACCGGCTTTGCAGGGTAAGCCTGCGCCAAGGCAGACATCGGCGCGAACAGTACGGCGGCAACGACGGCCGCGGCAATGCGGACTAGCGAGACCATGACTTCCTCCTCTCGTTGTTGTGTGCCGGGACGATCCGCCCCGTGGGACATTATGAGTGAATCTCGTGCCCGAGTTCAATCGGCGGGTGCCAGCGTCCGGTGCGACGCGCTACAATCGGTGCCGGTTAGAACCCTGATGCGGCGCGGGATTTTCCGCGGTGCGGGGACTTTCGAGAGACACGGAGCATGACCCTTCCGCTCGAAGGTGCAAGAATTCTGGACTTCACCGCGATCATGGCGGGGCCGTACTGCACGCTGATGCTCGCCGACATGGGAGCCGAGGTTGTCAAGATCGAGACCTTCCCCGGGGGCGACGGCTCGCGGCGCTTCGAGCCCCAGGTGAACGGCGAGAGCTACTGCTTCGCGGTCCTGAACCGCAACAAGAAGAGCCTCGCGTTGAACCTCAAGGACGCGCGCGGCAAGGACGTCTTCATGCGGCTCGCGCGGGACGCCGATATCGTCCTCGAGAACTACCGGCCCGGCGTCACCCGCAAGCTTGGCATCGATTACCCGGCGATCCGGGCGGTCAACCCCGACGTCATCTACGCTTCCATCTCCGGCTTCGGCCAGACCGGCCCCTACAGCCGCAAAGGCGGCTTCGACATCATTGCGCAGGGCATGAGCGGCATCATGACCATGACCGGCGAGCCCGGCGGGCGTCCCGCCAAGGTCGGCATTGCGATGAACGACATCGCCGCGGGCACGACCGCGCTCTACGCGATACTCGGCGCGTACATCAAGCGCCTGAAGACCGGCGAGGGGGTCTACCTCGAGACCTCCCTGCTGGAAGCAGGAATGGCGTGGACCTACTGGGAGTTCGGCGCCTGGTTCGGCGGCGGCGAGATTCCGATCGCGACCGGCACGCGCCACCGCCGCTCCACGCCCTACCAGGCCTACCGCACGCAGGATGCCTACGTCACGGTCGGCGCCAACAACGACAAGCTGTGGACCGCGTTCTGCACCCGGGTGCTGGAGCAGCCCGGACTGATGCAGGATGCGCGCTTCAAGACGGACGCCGCGCGGCTGAAGAACATCGACGCGCTCCAGGACGCCATCGAGAAAGTGCTCGCCACGCGGCCGACCGCGCACTGGGTGGAAAAGCTCGACGCGGCGGGAGTCCCGGGAGGGCCCGTTTTCAACTATGTGCAGGCGTTCGACAACGAGCACTCGAAGGCGCGCCACATGGTGGCCGAGATCGACCACCCGAGGATCGGGCGCATGAAGATTCTCGGCAATCCGGTCAAGGCGAGCGCCGAGCTCGCGCGCTCGCGCGCGCCCGCGCCTTGGCTCGGCCAGCACAGCGCCGAAGTGCTGAGGGGCCTCGGCTATGACGACGGGCAGATCGCCTCGCTGTTTGCCGAGGGCGTGGTGTACGACCGCTACCGCGAAAAGGCCACCGCCTGAACAGCAAGCCGCGGCCGGCCGGATCAACGGTGACGCAGAACCTGGAGCAGAAGGAAGCGCGGGAGAAGGCGCTGGTACGGCGGTATTTCGGCGACTCGACGCGGGGATTCTTCGTGGAGGTGGGGGCCAACGAGCCGGCATCGATCCACTCCCAGACCTGGCACCTCGAGCAAATGGGATGGCGCGGCGTCCTCATCGAGCCGAACCGGGCGCTATGTGAAGAGCTGGTCAGGAAGCGGCCGCGCTCGAAGGTCTACAACGTGGCGTGCAGCGCGCCGGGCAAGGTGGGAACCGCGGAGCTGAAGATCCCGGTCCTGGCCGACGGAACGATGGACACCGGCAAAGCCGCGCTGGAGGTGGAGATCGATCACGGCGGCTTTCCGGCGTACCGAACCGAGACCGTGAGGGTCGTTACGCTGGATTCAATTCTCGAGGAGAGCAACGTCGCGGCCGTCGACCTGCTGTCCATCGATGTCGAGGGCACCGAGCTCGACGTGCTGAAGGGCCTCAATCTGGAACGATACCGGCCCAGGCTGATCCTGGTGGAAGACAAGCTGGTCTACCTGAACAAGCACCGGTGGCTGACGCGCCATGGCTACCGGCTGGTCAAGAGGACCCTCTTCAACAATTGGTACATCGCGGCGCATGAGCCGTTTGGGCTGTCCAGCTGGAAAGAAAAGTGGGTGATGTTCAAGAAGCTCTATCTCACCCTGGCGCCGCGAAAAATCAAGGAATGCTTCAAGATGGGCAACCTGCGGCCGTTGCAGGAACTCTAGCCGCTATTCCTCGGTCGGGCCGCGCTCCATCAATCCGTCGAGCTCGCATTGCGGGTTGGCGCGCCGGATGGTGAGGTAACCGTTGATCTTCCCATCCATGCCGCAGTAACGCATGCGGTCGACCTCGCTGAACGTGAAGTGGAAGCGGCCGTGCCCGTGATCGATCCAGAAGCTTCCCATTTCTTCCAGCAGGAGGACGGCCGTGGTCGAACCCTCGTCCAGCCATTTGCTGAACGCATCGCCCCGCGTGATCTCCATCGAGCAGGTTCGCGGCTTCCACTTGCTGTAATACGCAAAACGGTTGACCCGCCCGTTCAGCACCTCCACCGCGATGCGCGCGTGGCTGTCTTCCGTGCCGAGCTTGCAGGCGAGTCGCTCGATTTTCCTCGCGGCGGGCTTCGCGGGCACGTTCTCCGCCGCCGCGGTTTCGGCCGGCGCGGCGGCAAGCCCGATAACGAGGCAGATCGTGGTCGCGCACGTTATCGCTACCAGCTGGTTCTTCTCACCCCTCACCCCTGATCCCCTGTTTCGATGCCGATACCGCCGTTCACGGCGGCCCGTGCTCGATTATTATTAGACCATGAAACGCGCGGCCGAAGAAACACGCGACGCGGGCAGCCTCGAAGCGCTCGACGTCGATGCCTACCTGCAACGCATCGGCTATTCCGGCCGCCTGCAACCCGTCCATGCCGTGCTGGAGGCGCTGCATCTCGCGCACGCGACCCACATCCCGTTCGAGAACCTCGACATTCTGCTCAAGCGCCCGATACGGCTCGATCTCGCCAGCCTGCAGGCCAAGCTCGTGACGGGTGCGCGGGGCGGATACTGCTTCGAGCAGAACCTGCTGTTCTCCGCCGTGCTGCAGCGTCTGGGATTCTCGGTGACGCAGCTCGCCGCGCGCGTCCTCTACCGGAGCCGGCGCAAGCTTCCGCGCACCCATATCCTGCTGATAGTGGACGTCGAGGGCGGCCGCTGGCTGGCAGACGTCGGCTTCGGCCTCGAAGGCTTGTTGCTGCCGGTGCCGTTCGCCGGCGGGCGGGAGACGCGCCAGTACGCCTGGACTTATCGCGTGATGGAATCAGGCGACGGGTGGACTCTGCAATCGCTGCGGGATGGCTCGTGGGCGGACCTGTACACGTTCACCCTGACGCCCTGGCTCGCGGTCGATTTCGAGCCCGCCAACCATTACACGGCGACGCATCCGGATTCGCGTTTCGTCCGGACGCTCACCGCGCAG
>DASWIC010000149.1:0-1688 GCA_036397875.1 Burkholderiales bacterium | reverse complement strand
GCGGATCGCGGCCACCAGCTGGTCGGCGGCGGCTTCCTTCGTGAGAAAGCCCGAGGCACCCGCCTTGAGCGCCCGCACGGCATACTGCTGCTCGCTGTGCATGGTGAGAATGAGGATGCGCAGCTTCGGTTTCTCGTCCTTCACCTGCTTGATCAGCTCGATGCCGCTGCGGCCGGGCATGGACATGTCGAGTACCACGACGTCGTAGTCCGTGCTGCGGATCCGCGCCATCACCTCCTGCCCGTTGGTCGCCTCCGCGGCCACCGTGATGTCGCCGGTGTCGGCGAGGATCTCCTTCAGGCCGGCACGCACGATGGCGTGGTCGTCCGCGAGGAGCACTCGGATCACGCGCGCTCCCCCGCGCCGCGGTACGGCTTGACCGGAACCTTGATCTCCACGACCGTGCCGCCCCCCGGCGGGCTGTAGACGTCCGCGCCGCCGCCGAGCGTGCCGGCGCGCTCCTTGATGCCGAGTATGCCGAAGGACTTTCCGCCCTGGCGCTTGGTGGCGCTGATGCCGACGCCGTTGTCGCAGGTCGAGATCGTCATCTCGTCGCCCTGGACGCGGATCGCCACCCGGACCTCGGTCGCCCGCGCGTGGCGCGCGACATTGGTGAGCGCCTCCTGGACCATGCGGTAGACCGATGTCGTAAGCGGCTCCCTGAAATCGATTTCGCCGGCAACGGCATCGAGCCCCACGACGATGCCGGTGCGCTGCGAGAACTCGTGCAGCAGATGCTCGAGGGCGGGCACCAGCCCGAGGTCGTCAAGCATCGCGGGACGCAGGTCGTGCGCGATGCGGCGCACCGAGGTGACCGTCGTGTCCACGAGCCGCTTCATGCGCTCGACCTTTTCCCGCATCCTGTCGTCCTCCGCCGGCAGGCGCCCCGCGAGCCACGACACGTCCATTTTCAGTGCGGTCAGCCATTGCGCCAGCTCGTCATGGAGCTCGCGCGCGATGCGCACCCGCTCCGCCTCGCGCACTTCGTGCATCTGCTGGTAGAGATCGCGCAGCTGGCGGTGCGAGCGCTCGATTTCCACCGCCGCCTTCACGCGTATCGAGATGTCGCGCAGGACGACGGTGAAGTGCTTCCTGCCGTCTGCCGTCACCTGGGAAATCGACGCCTCGATCGGGAACTCCTCGCCGTCGGCGCGAAGCCCGTAGAGCACCATGTCGCTGCCCATGCGGCGGACGGTGGTTCCCGTCTCGCCGAAATGCCTGACGTGGTCGCGGTGCGCGGCGCGGAAACGCTCCGGGATGAAGCGGTCGAGCGGGCCGCCGATCGCGTCGGCCGCCGAACACTGGAAGATCCGCTCCGCCGCCGCGTTGAACAGCACGATATGCTGGCGCTCATCCACCGTGATGATGGCGTCCATCGCCGACTGGACGATGGCGGATAGCCGAGATTCGTCCTGGTCGCGCGGCCCGCGGGCATGAATTTTTCGAGTTGGTTTCCGACGCGTCACGCCCGCAGTATACCCAAACCTCCATGCGGCCACGCCGCGCCGGGCCGCGTGGTGGCGGGGCCGCTCGCGCCGGCATCCAGTGGGATGCGCTAGACTTGCGGACGTCGTTATGGAATCGCTCGAACGACCGCAGCGACCTGAACGCGCGATCACCCTGCGCGAGAAAGTCTCGCACCTCAGCCGTCCCGAGAGCTATCCCGAGAAGCCCGTGGCGGTGGAGGT
>DASWIC010000148.1:0-7259 GCA_036397875.1 Burkholderiales bacterium | reverse complement strand
AGGTAGCGCGTGAATTCCGCGCTGCCCATCCAGCGGTTCTCGTAGAGGTTGTTCACCGCGTATTCCTGCCACCGCGCGCTCTTGTGCACCTTCTCGAGCAGCGCTTCCATGGCGGCCGCCGCTTCCTTCGGCACGCCGGCGGGCATGACGAAGCCGCGCCCGGTGCCGATCTGGACCTTGTAGCCCAACTCGGTCAGCGTCGGCACGTCGGGCAGCGCCGGCATGCGCTGCTCGGTCGTCACCGCCAGCACCCGCATCTTCTTCGCCTCGATGTGCGACCACGCCTCGCTCACGTTCTCGGTGGTGAACGGCACGTGACCGCCCAGCACCGAGAGGATGGCTTCCGAGCCCGCCTTGAAGGTGACGAACTTGAAGCGCGAACCGGTTTCCTTCTCCAGTTTCCACAGCGTCTGGCGCCCGGTGCCGGTGGCGGAGGTCACCGCGCACACGATCTCGCCCGGCCGCGTCTTCGCGTCATCGAGCAGCTCCTTGAAGGTCCGGTACTTCGAGTCGGCGTTGACGATGATGCCCTGCGGGTCGCGCGCGAAGAACGCGAGCGGCGTGTAGTGCTCGAGCCCGAGGTCGAGGTCGGGCCGCGAGGCGGCCGTGAGGAACGAGCCGGTCGCCATCGTGAGCACCGTGTGCGGGTCGCCCCGCTTGCTCTTGATGTAGGTGAAGGCCACTACGCCCGCGCCGCCGGGACGGTTCTGGACCACGAGCGGCTGCGTGACCAGCTTGTCGCGGGTCATGATCTCGGTCACGAGGCGCGCGAAGACGTCGGTGCCCCCGCCCGGGTTGACGTGCACGACGAAATCCACCGGCTTCGATGGATAGGCCTGTCCTGAGCCTGTCGAAGCGGATTGCGCCCACGCCGCCGCGGAGCACGCAATGGCCGCAGCGCCGAACGCAATCATTATCTGTCTGCTAAAGCTTCTGCTCTCCCTGGTCATGACGCCTCCCGTGTCGTGATTTCCACATTGTGGCCCGATGGTGCCGCTTACAAAGTGTTACACGATTGAGCGGAACGGGCCAATTTTGCGCAGTGTCCGAAGGACTGAGCCCCCGATCATCCGGGGGCGGAAGCTCACTTCAATGACGTTCTAGGAGGTGCCATGAAGAATACAGTGATGAGTGCAGTCGTATCCGCCGCCCTCGCCACGCTGGCCGCCGCGCCGGCGCTTGCGCAAACCGGCAGTCCCGGCGGCGACGGGCCGCGGCATTTCGCGCAAAGGCAGCACGACGGGCAGCGCGCAGTCCGGCTGCCCAGCGAGCGGGTCGAAGCGCGGCTCGCCTACCTGAAGACCGCCCTGAAGATCACCGACGCCCAGCAAGCCCAATGGAATGCCTTCGCCGGAACGCTGCGCAAGCACGCTCTCGAGGCCGACCAGCGGGTGCAGGCGATGCGCGCCGAGCGCGGCGCCCGGCGCGAGCAGGGCGCGCGGCCCACGGCGATCGAGCGGATGGAACGCGGGCAGGTGCGGCTCTCGGCCGCTTCTGCAAGGCTCGCCGAGACGCTCGCAGTCGCAAAGCCGCTCTACGCCGCGCTCTCGCCCGAGCAGCAGAAGACCGCCGACGAGCTGCTCGCAGCACGCCGGCACGGCGGTTCCCGCCACACTGGCCGACGTCCGCGCGCGTAACTGGGAATCCCCCCGCGCTCTGCGCACCCCCCTTTGCTAAAGGGGGGCAAGGGGGGATTTTGTTTGATGCCGCTCTCTGGCTGGATTAGCATGTAACGAGCGTTATACCTTACGAGTCGGGCGGGTTCCCCGCCAGGAGGCCGCAGATGCCAGCCAGGAAGAAAGCGAAGCCCAAGCGCAGGAAAGCGCCGGCGAAACGGCCGGCGGCGCGCAAGAAGGTAGCGAAGAAGCCGGCGAAACGAGCGCCGGTTCGGCGCGCCGCGCCCAAGGCGAGGAAGCCCGCCGCGCGGCCGGCGGCGCCCAAACCGGTGGCGATCAGCCCGGCGAGCATGGCGCCCCCGGGCGAGCGCATCGGCGCCGTGACCCATTATTACAGCCACCTGTCCGTCGCGGTCGTGAAGCTGGAAGCCGCGCGGCTGCGCGTGGGCGACACCATCCACATCCGCGGCCACACCACCGACTTCAAGCAGCGCGTCGATTCACTGCAGGTCAACCACGCGCCGGTCCAGGAAGCAGGTCCGGGCGACGACTTCGGGCTCAAGGTGCGCGAGCACGCGCGCGAGCACGATATCGTCTACAAGGTCTGATAAGGCGTGACGAGTGACGCTGCCGGCTACGTGACGACGTAGCCGGAGGGCGTGCCGAGCACGGTCGTGCGCTCCATGTGCCGCAGCTGCGTCTCGTCGAAGTCGCCGAGCGCCTGGTGCATGACGCAGCGATTGTCCCAGGCGAGGATGTCGTTCTTCCGCCAGGGGTGGCGATAGACGAATTCCGGGCGCGTGGCGTGCCGCACGAGATAATCGACGAGCGGCGCGCTTTCCTCCTCCGTCATGCCGTCGAAGCGCTTCACCTTCTCGCCGATATAGAGCGCCTTTCTGCCGGTCTCCGGGTGCGTCCGCACGACGGGCTGCGCAACCGGCGGGTTGATGCGCTTCTGCTCCTCGGCGCGGACGATCCCGGTGGTGGCGTTTGCGAGCTTGCGCGTACCCGAGAGGTGGATGCCGTGCAAATCGGCGATCATCTGCTTCAGTCCCGCGGACAGCGTGTCGTACGCCAGGACCATGTTGGCGAACAGCGTGTCGCCGCCCACCTCCGGCACCGCGTAGCTCTTCAGGAGCGACCCGAGGGAGGGCGCGGTGGTGAACGACATGTCGGAATGCCACTGCCGGCCGGTGTACTGGGTATCGGAAGGGCTGCCGTCGGGCTTGGGCTCGTTGGTGACCATCAGGAGCTCGGGATAGTCAGGATGGCGGTCGCGGGGCAGCGCGTCGTGCCGGTCGAGCGCGCCAAAGCGGCGGCTGAACTCGATGTGCTGGCTGCGCGTGACGTCCTGGTCGCGGAACAGCAGGATGCCGTGCGCGAGGAATGCCTGGTAGATCTCGCCGAAGGTGGACTCGCTCATCGGCTGCGCGACGTCCACGCCGCACACTTCGGCGCCAAGGGCGTAGGAAAGCTTGCGCAGCCGCATTGCCATCGATATCCCTTCCGGTTTGCAGTAGCAATCATATCCGTACCGGGGCGACGCCTGGAAGCGGCGGCGTTTGACCCGCCATCGGGGTTGCGTTAACTTCGACCGAGACCGGGTGCCGGCCACGGCACCGGAAAAGAACGAGGAGTCATCATGCTTCGACCCTGGACACAACTTGCCATGCTCGCCGTGCTCGCGGCCTTCGCCGCATCCGTATTCGCGCAAGCCTATCCCGCCCGGCCGATCCGCCTGATCGTGCCGTTCGGCCCGGGCGGCGTCGGCGATATCACGGCGCGCGTGGTCGCGCAGAAGATGAGCGCGTCGCTCGGCCAGCAGATCGTCGTGGACAACCGGCCCGGCGCCGGCGGCATCGTCGCGAGCGAGATCGTGGCGAAGGCCGCGCCCGACGGCTACACGCTGCTGCTGCTCAACAACGCGCACGCGGTCAGCATGTCGCTGTTCAAGTCGCTGCCCTACGACACGTTGCGGGATTTCGCGCCGATCTCCTCCATGGCTACCTTCAGCATCGTGCTGCTCGTGAACACGGGCTCGCCGATCAAGTCGGTGAAGGACCTGATTGCGTCCGCGAAGGCAAGCCCGGGCAAGCTCAACGTCGGCACCATCCAGATCGGCGCCACGCAGCACCTCGCCTCGGAGCTGTTCAAGTCCATGGCCGGTCTCGCGTGGGTGCACGTTCCCTACCCCAACACGGGCGCGGTGCTGACCGGGCTGCGCGGCGGAAGCGTGCAGCTCGTGTTCGAGTTCATCGCGCCGGTGGTGGGGCAGGTGAAGGCGGGCGCCGTGAGGGCGCTCGCGGTGAGCACGCGTACCCGCTTTGCCGGCCTGCCCGATATCCCGACCGTGCACGAGGCGGGCGTGCCGGGCTACGAGGTCATGTCCTGGAACGGGCTCGGGTCGCCGAGCGGCACGCCGAAAGCGGTGATCAACCGTCTCCACCAGGCGGTCGCGGAGGCGCTCGCGATGCCCGAAGTCAAGCAGCGCTTCGCGGAACTCGCGGTGGACACACGCCCCGACACGCCCGAGGGCTTCCGCAAGCTCGTCGCCTCCGAAATCGGCAAGTGGAGGGCGGTGATCGAGAAGGCTCGAATTCCAAAGCAATAGAGTTGTCCTCCTACACCCTGTGCTTGCATAGCGACCGCCTCGCGCCCAAGGCGGAAACGCGGCTGCCCGGTTGCCACCGCGTCATCTACGTGCGCGACGGCGATGCCATCGTGCGCTCGGGCGCCCAGGCGGCCGGGCTCGCCGCGAACAGCGCCTGGCACGGTCATCATGCAGTCGCGGTTTTGGCAGGCACCGCGGGCGCGGCGCTTCTGCGCTGGGAACTCGTCACCGGTGGCGAGGCACCGGGCGTGCCGGCCGGCGCGGGCTTGACGTCGACGTCCACGCTTGCCCATTCCGTCGATCTGGGCGACGCGGGCGGCTGCCTGGTGCGTTGCGACCGGGTGGACTTCCCGCCGGGCGGCATCGCGTACACGCACGTGCACCGCGGTCCCGGAATCCGCTGCCTGCTCGCGGGCGGGCTCCGCGTGGAGGTGGACGGCAAGGCCCACGACATCGAGCCCGGCGGCGCCTGGTTCGAGGCGGGTCCGGATCCGGTGCTCGCCACTGCGTCGACAGCCGGGCCGACCGCCTTCGTGCGCGTCATGATTCTGCCGCGGGAGCTTAAGGGCCGGAGCTCGATCCGCTACGTGAAGCCCGAGGACGCGGACAAGCCGAAGCTCCAGACCTACCGCATCTTCGTCGACGAGATCATCGATCTCCGTCGGTAGAAAATCCCGATCCGGCGCGCCCGCGCGTCGGGAAACGGAGACACCCGCTTGCGCTGTCATGACGTTTTTCATGCGCGCGGCGTGCGCTTTGTCACGTGTCAGGGCCTCCTATTTACCTTACCCCGCGGCGGCGGGGATAATTCGCGTCATGAACATGCGGCGCAACGAATACGACGTCACCAACCGCGTCAACGTCGAGACGGCCGACGAGGTGCGCGACGCGGTGCTCGGGATCCTGGCTGCGCGCTACCCCGGCGAGGACCTGGCGCCGCTGCGGCGAGCATTCGAGGATATGAAAGCGCTGTTCACGGGCCACTACCCGGGCTATCTCGCCTGCGACACGCTCTACCACGATCTGCGGCATACGCTGGACATGACGCTCGCCACCGCGCGGTTGATCGACGGCCACGACCGCGTCTGCGCGCCGGCGGACCGGCTCGGCGCGCGGCGCGCGATGTTCGGGGTAATGGTTGCGCTGCTGCACGACTCGGGCTATATCCGGCGCGCCTCCGAATCCAGCGTCGAGAACGGCGCCGTGTTCACCAAGGTGCACGTCAGCCGCAGCGCCGAGTTCCTCCGGAGCTACCTCCCGTCGATCGGTTTCGCGCCAGAGGCGAACACCGCGGCTCAGCTCGCGCATTTCACCGGCTACGAGCTCGACATCGAGCAAATCGGAATCAAGGACCCGACGGACCACATGCTCGGCTGCATCATCGGCACCTCCGACCTGATCTCGCAGATGGCCGACCGCCAGTACATCGAGAAGTGCCGGGATTTTCTCTACCGCGAGTTCGTGTGGGGCGGGATCGCGCGCGAGGTCGAGCCCGACGGGCGCGAGATCGTGCGCTACGCCTCGGCTACGGACCTGGTCATCAAGACGCCGGGCTTCTACCAGTACCTGGCGCGGCCGCGCATCGAAAGGAGGCTGCGGGGCGTGGATCGCTTCGCCGAGGCGCACCTCGATGGGCCGAACCTTTACCAGCAGGAGATCGCTCGCAACATGGATTACTTGCGCGAAACGATCGAGCGCGGCGACTTCGAGCGCCTGCGGCGCGTCGTCCACTCGATGTCGCGCCCGGTCCCCGACCACCCCAGCAATACGTGACGAGTGATGGAATCCCCCGGCTTCGCTACCCCCCTTTGTCAAAAGGGGGAAGGGGGAATTGGATCATCCTTCTGACTTCTGACTTCATCCTTTGAGCTTGTCCCCGGCGGCGGCGATGCCGTCGAGGTAGTGCTCCCACACGCGCAGGTTGCTCTCGCACGCGGTGACCACCGCGTCCTCCATGCGTAGCTTCCGCGCGAAGCGCTCCACGGCGCGCCAGCCCGCGTCGCTGTGCTCGATATCGGCCTGCTCGTGCAGCTCGAAGAAATCGAGGTCCGCGGCGGCGAGCTTGAACAGCGTGCCCCAGCGATGGCGCTCCAGCCCGAACCAGCCCACCTTCCTGAATAGACCCGTGCCGTAGCCGGGAACGTTGACGCGCTCGGCGCAGGTGTTGGCGACGACGCCTTCCAGCCAGTGCCGGTTGGCCATCAGCCCCTCCCAGGCGGCCCACGCGAGCTGCGTCGAAGGCAGCGGTTGCGCCTGCTGGATCACCGGGCGCTTGAGCCCGATGCGCACGCCGAGGTCCTCGAGGATTCGCCAGTGCGGCCGCCCGCCGCCGTGCTTGTGGTCGGCGATGACCTCCTCGCTGCAGGCCTGGATGATGCCGATGCGCGTATCCCAGTCCGGGCAGTTGGTGGCGACCTTCAGCTTCAGCACCGAATTGCGCTGGCGCGTGTTGAGGCGATGCTGCAGGACGAACATCTTCGCCCGGCCCCGGGTCATCGGCTCGTGAAAGTACCGGCAGCGCGCCACGAAGTCGTTCACCACCTGGTCCATGCGCGCGATGACGCTTTTCTTCATGCCGCCTTTTCGAGCCGTTTCGCGAATGCGAGGATCTGCTCGAGCGTGTTCCGCGCGTTCTGGTGGGGCGGCAGCACATCCCACAGCTCCGCCCGCGGCATCAGCTCCTTCAGCGCCCACGAGGCCGAGTGTGCGTGCGTGGCGTCATTGCCCGACTGGATGAAGGCCGGGACCCGGATCTCCATCAGCTCCGTGCCGCTCGCCCCCGAGGGCATGGTGTCGTTGAACAGCGCGTCCCGCGAGCGCTCGCAGATGCCGATGTAGGGCCCCAGGTCCTGCTTGACGAAGCGGGTGGCGAATTCGGGATCCACGATCGTCGGCGGGCCCCACGGGCCGATCTCGGGGTCGTCCCAGAAGCTCTTGCCCTCCGGCGCGCGCTTGACCACGGGCTCGAAGCCGTTGGCGCGCACGAATTCGATATGGCGCTTGAAGAAGGCGTGGCCCTTCATCATCCAGCG
>DASWIC010000147.1:0-2767 GCA_036397875.1 Burkholderiales bacterium | reverse complement strand
ACCTCGAGCGGCAAGATCCGGCGTGTGGCGAGCCGCGAGGTCTACGAGCGCGGCGGCACGAGCGGCGCGCGCGCGGTGTGGTGGCAAGTCGTGCGCCTCACCTGGTCGGCGCTGCTGCCGCAGGCGCGCCGCAGCCTGCGCCTCATTCTCGACTGGCTCTACGGTGCCTATGCGCTGCTGCTGCTCGGGGTGATCGGGAGCCTGACCTGGATCGCATGCGCGCTCCTCCGGCGCACCGCGTGGTCCTGGACGCTGAGCCATCGCGCCAGCCGTGCGTTTCTCGCGCTAGCGCGGCTGCCCCTGACGGTGCGCGGACTCGAGCATTTGCCCTCCGGGCGTCCCTGCATCTTCGTGGTCAACCACCAGAGCTATCTCGACGGCCCGGTGATCGTGTCCGCGCTCCGGGAGTCCAACCGCTTCATCGCCAAACGGGAACTGCTCGATCACTGGGTGCCGCGCATCTATCTCAACAGCATCGGGACCGCCTTCGTCGAGCGCTTCGATGTCCAGCGCGGTGTCGAAGACACCACTCGCTTCACCGATATGGCGCGCGGCGGCCAGTCGCTCATCGTGTTCGCCGAGGCGACCTTCCGCCGCATGCCGGGGCTGCTGCCGTTCCGCATGGGGGCATTTGTGATCGCGGCGCAGGCAGGCGTGCCGGTCGTGCCGGTCACGATCCGTGGCACGCGTTCGATCCTGCGCGAGGGCCAGTGGCTGTTCCGGCGCGGCCGCATCAGCGTCAACTTCAGCGCGCCTCTCGAGCCAGGCGGCAGCGACTGGGGGGCGGCGATTCGGCTGCGCGATGCGACGCGGGCGGAAATGCTGCGGCTGTGCGGCGAGCCGGACCTGAGCGAGGAGACCGTACTGCTCCCAAAAGCATCCTCGACAGTGTGAAACGTGATTCGTGATGGGACCTCCCCTCCTGTCCGAGGAGGGGTGGCGCGCAGCGCGGGGGTGGTGGAAGCGGCCGATTCCCTCACAATCCGAATTGCCACCATCCTGATTTACCGGTATCGTCGCGCCTTCCGGTCGAACCCCCCGCAGGAGCCCTCATGATCCGCACTACCACGCTTGCGCTCGCCCTTTTGCTCGCCGCAGGCGCTGCCCATTCCCAGAACCCCGACGGCCGGTTGAAGAAGATCGCGGACACCAGGACCATCACCATTGCCTATCGCTCGGACGCGACCCCGTTCTCGTTCATCGACAACAAGCAGCAGGTGGCGGGATTCTCCATCGACCTGTGCAAGCGGGTGGTCAACATGATCGAGCGCCAGATCAAGGTGACGGGCCTGCAGGTCAAATGGCTACCGGTCACCGTTAAGACCCGATTCGACGCCGTGGCCAAGGGGCAGGCCGATATGGAATGCGGCTCGAGCACCGTAACGCTCTCGCGCCTCAAGCTGGTGGACTTCTCCAGCTACATCTTCATCGAATCCACCGGCTTGCTGACCAAGGTCGCCTCCGGCCTGCGCTCGCTGTCGGACATGTCCGGCAAGCGCATTGCCGTGGTCTCCGGCACCACCAACGAGCGCGCGGTCAAGACGCAGCTCGCCCGCCGCGAGATCAATGCGACCGTGGTGCCCTTCGCGACGCGTGACGAAGCGTTCGCCGCCCTCGAGGACGGAAAGGCGGATGCGTTCGCGAGCGACAGGCTCCTCCTGGTCGGGGCAGGGCTCAAGGCTCGCGACCCCAAGTCGCTCCATATTCTTTCCGAGGAGCTGTCCTTCGAGCCGTACGGCATCGTGCTGCCGCGCGGCGATGCCGATTTCCGTTTGGCGGTAAACACGGGGCTTTCGCATCTGTACGGCAGCGGCGAGATCGTGGAGATTTTCGGCCGCTGGTTCCGCCAGTTCGGCGATCCCGGGCCGGTTATCAGGGCAATGTACCTTCTCGGCACGATACCCGAGTAATTGGACTGCCGATGGCTGAGCGCCGGCACCACAACGCAAAGGCCTATTCCAACCCGTCGTTCCTGAGCAGCAGGGAAGGCCGGTCCCTGCGCATCCTCTCGGAGTATCTCGAGCCGAAGAGCCGGTTCGAGCGCCTGCGCGTGGACGACACCATCGTATTCATGGGCTCGGCGCGGGTGAGCTCGCGCGAGCATGCCGAGGAGGCGCTGCGCAGGGCCGAAGCGGGCGACGGCGACCTCGAGGCCGCGCGCACGGCGGTGAAGATGGCGGCCTACTACGAGGCCGCGCGCGAGCTCGCCTTCCGCCTGACGCAGTGGTCGAAGGGGCTCGACCCGAACGAGCGGCGCTTCGTCGTGTGCACCGGCGGCGGGCCGGGGATCATGGAGGCGGCGAACCGGGGCGCGGCCGAGGCCCGCGGCATGAACGTCGGCCTCACCATCTCGCTCCCGGTCGAGGAGTTCGGCAACCCCTATGTCACCCGCGAGCTTCACTTCCATTTTCACTACTTCTTCATGCGCAAGTTCTGGTTCGCGTACCTTGCGAAGGCGGTGATCGTGTTCCCGGGGGGATTCGGGACGCTCGACGAGCTGTTCGAGCTGCTGACGCTGGTGCAGACGCGCAAGATGAGGAAGCCGATGCCGATCGTCGTGTTCGGCACCGAGTTCTGGCGGCAGGTGGTGAATTTCGACGCGCTCGTGCGCCACGGCACGATCGGCGCGCGCGACCGGGAACTGATGCATTACACCGATTCGGTGGACGACGCCTACGACTGGATCGTCCGGCAGCTCACCGAGTACGCCCTCGGGCAGCCCGGGCCCATGTTGTGACCACCCGGATCGTGATGGGCGGCTACGGCC
>DASWIC010000146.1:0-14965 GCA_036397875.1 Burkholderiales bacterium | reverse complement strand
TGCGGTTTCCAGCTCCGCGGAACCGCAACGCTGCCGTTCAGCTCGATTTACGTCCAGGCGCCGCCGAGTTCCGTGTTTGCCACCCAGTTGAAGCGCGCCGTGCTCGCCGGCAGCGGCACCCGCATCGCCGAGCAACCGGGTGAGGCGGAAGTCATCCTCCAGATCATGAGCGAGCTGCAGGAGAAGCAGATCCTCTCGTTGAGCGGCGGCGGGCGCGTGAGCGAATTCCAGCTGCGCTACCGCGTGTCCTTCCGGTTGACCGACGGCAAGAACCGCGAGCACATCCCGGCGAGCGAGATCGTGCTGCGGCGTGACTACTCCTTCACCGACGACCAGGCGCTGTCCAAGGAATCCGAAGAGGCGCTGCTCTACCGCGACATGCGCAATGACGCCGTGGGCCAGCTGGTGCGGCGCCTGCAGGCCGCGAAGTTGAAGTCCTAGACGCAAAGGCGCAAAGGAATCACTCACCGTCATGCGGTCCGGCATTCAGGCTGCACGGTTTTCGGTGAATCGGGCTGAAGACCACAAGCCTTCGCTGTTGTCGGTGTCTTTCCGATAGAATCTCTTTGCGCCTTTGCGTCGGGATTCTAATAGTGCGGATAACAACCGAGCAGCTGCAGCAGCACCTCGCCGGCGGGTTGAAGGCGCTCTACACCGTATTCGGCGACGAGACGCTGCTGGCGCTCGAAGCGTCCGACCGCATTCGCGCCCGGGCCCGCGCCGAGGGCTACGCCGAGCGCCTGGTACTCACCGCCGACTCCGGCTTCAAGTGGAACGAGCTCGCCTTCGCCGGCGCCTCGCAGTCGCTGTTCGCCGCACGCCGTATCCTCGAGCTGCGGGTCCCCGGCGGCAAGCCGGGGACGGACGGGTCCGAGGCGTTGCAGCGCTATTGCGACAGCCTGCCGCCTGACACCATCACGCTCGTCGTCCTGCCCGGCGTCGACTGGCGCGCGCAGAAGGCCGGCTGGTTCGACGCGCTCGAACGCACCGGCGTCCTGATCGAAGCGAAGCCGGTTCCTCGCAGGGCGTTGCCCGCGTGGCTCGCCGGGCGGCTGCGCGCGCAGAGCCAGGAAGCCGGCCCGGAAACCCTGGAATTCATCGCCGACCGGGTTGAAGGCAACCTCCTCGCCGCGCACCAGGAAGTGCAGAAGCTGGGGCTGCTCTTCCCGGCCGGCCCGATCGCCTACGAGCAGGCGCGCGATGCGGTGCTCGACGTCACGCGCTACGACGTTTTCAATCTCGGCGAGGCGATACTTGCGGGCGACGTGCTGCACCTCGCGCGCATGGTGGACGGGCTCAAGGGCGAGGGCGTCGCGCCCCCCCTCGTGTTGTGGGCGATCGCGGAGGAGATTCGCGCCATCGGGCGCGTGCTCGACGGCATCGGCTCGGGCAGGACACCGCCGCAATTGTGGCGCGAGGCCCGGGTGTGGGGCGGCTCCCATCAAAGCCTCATGCAGCAGCACTGCCGCCGCTTCACGAAGGAACAGGTCGAGACGGCGGCTGCGCACGCGGCGCGGGCGGACCGCATGGTGAAGGGCCTGATCCGCGGCGACGTGTGGGACGAGCTGCTGCAGCTCGCCCTGCGGTTTGCCGTCGGTACCCCGGCCAAGTCCTTGCCGAATCAGGGTAAAATGGCCGCTGCCGCGAGGGCGGCGCAGCGGAATCAGCCGGCGTTGTTCTGACCCGCTCCGCTTGCCGGCGGAGCGCTCTAATGGATGTCCAGACCTACATGCACGGTGTCGGCCGGCGCGCGCGCGCGGCGGCGCGCATTATCGCCAAGGCGGACACCGCGACCAAGAACCGGGCGCTGAAGGAGATGGCGGTGGCAATCGAGCGCGACGCCAGGCGGCTGCTCGAAGCCAATGCCCGCGACGTCGAGGAAGCGAGGAAGCACAAGCTCGATTCCGCGATGATCGATCGCCTCACGCTGACCGCGAAGGGGATCGCGGCGATGGCGGACGGCCTGCGGCAGATCGCCGCGCTTCCCGATCCGATCGGCCGTGTGACCGCGCTGCGGAGACGCCCTTCCGGCATCCGCGTGGGAAAAATGCGCGTGCCGCTGGGCGTGGTCGCCATCATCTACGAGTCACGCCCCAACGTGACGGCAGACGCCGCGGGCCTGTGCGTGAAGTCCGGCAACGCGGCGATCCTGCGCGGCGGCTCCGAGGCGATCCAGTCCAACCAGGCGATCGCCGCGTGCGTGCACGCGGGGTTGCGGCGCGCCGGGCTGCCGGATGCCGTGGTGCAGGTGATCGAAACCACCGACCGCGCCGCAGTGGGCGAGCTCCTCGCGATGCGGGACACCGTGGACGTGATCGTGCCGCGGGGAGGCAAGAGCCTGATCGAGCGCCTAATGCGCGAATCGCGCGTACCCATGATCAAGCATCTGCACGGCGTGTGCCATACCTACATCGACGACCGCGCGGATCTGAAGATGGCGATCCGCATCGCCGACAACGCCAAGACCCAGCGGCTCGGCACCTGCAACACGATGGAAACGCTGCTGGTTGCGCACGGCATCGCGCGCAAGGTGCTGCCGCCGCTCTGCAGGATCTACGTCCGCAAGGGCATCGAGCTGCGCGGCGACGAGGAAGCGTGCAGGATCGTGCCCCAGATGAAACCCGCGACCGAGGACGACTGGTACACGGAATACCTCGATGCGATCCTTTCGGTGCGGGTGGTGAAGGACCTCGACGAGGCGATGGCGCACATCGCGAATTACGGCTCGCAGCACACCGACGCCATCGTCACCGAGGACAAAGCGCGCGCGCGGCGCTTCCTGCGCGAGGTGGACTCGAGCTCGGTAATGGTCAACGCCTCCACCCGCTTCGCGGACGGGTATGAATTCGGGCTCGGCGCGGAAGTCGGCATCTCCACCGACAAGCTCCATGCGCGCGGCCCGGTCGGGCTGGAAGGGCTCACCTCGCTCAAGTGGGTCGTCCTCGGCGCCGGCCAGATCAGAAAATGAGCAACCTCGTCGAAATCAAGGTTCCCGACATCGGCGACTTCAAGGACGTCCCGGTGATCGAGGTGCTGGTGAAGCCGGGCGATGGCGTCCAGAAGGAGGATCCCCTCGTCACGCTGGAATCGGACAAGGCGACGATGGATGTTCCCGCGCCGCAGCCGGGCGTGGTGAAGGACATCCGGGTCAAGAAAGGCGACAAGGTATCCGAGGGCTCGGTGATTCTCACGCTCGAAATCCCCCCCACCCCCCCTTTGTCAAAGGGGGGCGATTCGGCATCCCCCACGCCCTCTCTGCAAAAGGGGAGCACCGAAGCGGGAATAACACGCCCCCCTTTAGCAAAGGGGGGAAGCGAAGCGGGGGGATTTGCCGGCCCCAAAGGCGACATCCACGCCGAGGTGCTGGTGCTGGGCGCCGGCCCCGGCGGCTACACGGCGGCGTTCCGCGCCGCCGACCTCGGCAAGAAAGTGGTGCTGGTCGAGCGCTTCCCGACGCTGGGCGGCGTCTGCCTGAACGTCGGCTGCATCCCGTCGAAAGCGCTGCTGCATATCGCCAGGGTGATGACCGAAGCTGCGGAAGTCGCGCACGCCGGCATCGAGTTCGGGAAGCCCAAGGTGAGCCTGGAGAAGTTGCGCGCGTGGAAGTCCGGCGTCGTCGGCAAGCTCACCCGGGGCCTCGCGGGGCTCGCGAAGCAGCGCAAGGTTCAGGTGGTGCGCGGGAAGGGACATTTCGCTTCCACGCACACGCTTCGCGTCGAGACGGCGGAAGGCGCGAAGACGGTCTCGTTCGATCACGGCATCATCGCCGCGGGCTCCTCGATCGCGCGCATCCCGGGCTTCCCCTACGACGACAAGCGCATGATCGATTCGACCAGCGCGCTCGAGATCCCCGCAGTGCCGAAGCGGCTGCTCGTCATCGGCGGCGGCATCATCGGGCTGGAGATGGCGACCGTGTACGACGCGCTGGGCGCAAAGGTCAGCATCGTCGAGATGATGGACGCGCTCATCCCCGGCGCGGACCAGGACATCGTGCGCCCGCTCGCGAAGCGCATCGAAAAGCGCTACGAGAAGATATTGCTCAACACCAAAGTGGCGAGGATCGAGCCGCAGAAGGACGGGCTCAAGGTCACCTACGAGGGGGCCGCCGCGCCCAGGCCGGAAACCTTCGACGCCATCCTCCTCGCGGTCGGGCGCCGGCCGAACGGGAAGGACATCAACGCGCAGGCGGCGGGCGTCACCGTCACCGAGCATGGAACTATCCCGGTCGACCGGCAGCTCCGAACGAACGTGCCGCACATTCACGCCATCGGCGACATCTGCGGCGAGCCCATGCTCGCGCACAAGGCAACGCATGAAGGCAAGACCGCGGCGGAGGTGATCGCCGGCCGCAACGCGTTCTTCGACGCGCGCACGGTACCGTCGGTCGCCTACACCGATCCCGAAGTCGCGTGGATGGGCGAGACCGAGACGCAGCTCAAGGCGCGCGGCGCGGACTATGAGCGGGCCGCGTTTCCGTGGGCGGCAAGCGGCCGCGCGCTCGCCATGGACCGTGACGACGGCATGACCAAGCTGCTGTTCGACACGAGCACGCGCCGGCTGCTCGGCGCGGCGATGGTCGGCGTCAACGCGGGGGAGCTGATCGCCGAGACCGTGCTCGCGCTCGAGATGGGGGCGGACGCGACCGACATCGGGCTCACCATCCACCCGCATCCGACGCTCTCGGAGACCGTTTTCTTCGCCGCCGAGATCGCGGAAGGGTCGATTACCGATCTCTACCTGCCGAAGAAGTGACTCGTTGCTCGTCACTCGTGACGGGTGGCGGTGAGCGATAGCCCGTCGTTCCCGCGCAGGCGGGTATCCCCTTCCCCCGCCTGGGGGAAGGTAGGATGGGGGCCAACCGGACCTGGGTCCCCGCCCTCGCGAGGACGACTCTTCAGGCAGTTCCGCACCCATGAGTGGCCGTGGATTTGGTCACGGAGCCTGTGGGCTGGCCGCGCCGCGGGTGCGCAAGTTCCTCACGCCCGGCTGGCGTTTAATCCATAATCAAAACATGGGGGTATCATGTAACACACGTCGTGGTGGGTGGCTGCCGGCAGCGCGCCACGGGAAAGGCCCGCCATGCTCAACTGGCTGAGCGATATCGGCAGGAAAGCCGACCACCCGATGTTCAACGTCGAGGCGGCGGCGAAGCTGCTCGCCGACCTGCCGGCCGAGCATGGCAAGGCCATCGAGGAGATTGTCTCCTCGCTTGAAACGGTCTCCGCAACCCCCGCGTTTCCGCTCTCCGACCGCATCGGCGTCCTGAAGCTCCTCGACGAAACCGGCCAGAAGCACGAAGCGGCCGCGCTCGCGGAGTTCGTGCGCAACGACAAGCTCAACGAATTCCAGCGGCGCCAGCTGTGGCAGCTGATGGTCGATTTCTGGGAGCATGTCTCCGCCGCCTACCGCGTGTGCCTCGATGAGATTGCCCAGGCGTCCAAGCCGGGCGAGGCCGCGCATCCGGAGCGCACGCTGCTCCTCGCGCGCGCGCTGCGCGCCCTCACCTGCGAAGGCAAGGCCCTGCTGCTGCGCTATCTGCCGGTCACGCCGCGCATCTGGCAGGACCTGGCCCGGTTCCTGAGCCAGGCCGAGGCCGACCACGTCGTCGCAGAGCTCGTCAAGGCTTATGCGACCGACGCCCTTCACACCAACGCCCGCCAGGAATTCCTGCGCCTGCCGATGATGGTCGCGGCCTACCCCGAGTCCGAGCGGATGCTCGCGATCGAGCTCTCGGCGCGCATCATCGCCCGCCTTGCGGGAGGCTTCGCCCTGCACCTCCAGCCAGATGCGGGCTGCAATTTCCACTTCGACCTCGCGCAGCCGGCCGGCCCCGCGCGGAGCGCGCCGGATGCTCCCGCAAGCGCGACGATGCGTTACTTCGGGGCGGCCCAGGCCGGCGTTGTCATCCAGGAAATGCTCGACCGCTATGCCGCCAATCCGGCGGAGCCGGAGAAACGTTTGGGCAACGACTATTCGATCCAGGAAAAACTGGTCGCGCTCAAGCGCCTGCTGCTGTTCTGGGGCGAGTCGCCGCCGAAGCAGCGCTGGCCGCGCGTGAAGCTCGAGGCGAAGATCAAGGTCGCGCACGGATTCCCGTCGGCGTCCGAGCTGGTGACGCGCATCGAGTTCAGCGGCATGGCCGAGATGTCCGCGGACCAGCGCGTGAAGGTGAAGGAGCAGACCGGCATCGCGCTCCAGGCCGAGCAATCGACCGCCGCCATCACCGAATGGATGGAGCGCAATGGCAGCACCTGGGGCGTGGGCGTGGACATTCCGCGGCAGGACGAGGCGTGGGCGCGGATCGGGTCGCTGTGCACGCTGCAGGCGGCCGGCCAGAAGGCGTGGTGGCTGGGCGCGATCCGGCGCATCCAGCGCGACGCGCACGAGCACGTGCACGCCGGCATCGAGATCCTGTCCAAGAAGCCGCTCTCGGTGTACCTGCGCGGCATCGGCGAAGGTGCCGAGCGGGCCGAGAACTGGCAGACCTCGTCCGGCTCGTTCCGATTCACCTTCCTCAACGCCTTGATCCTGGGCGAGGGCGCGGCGTCCGGCGCAAGTCCCGAAATCCTGCTGAAGCACGACGGCTTCAATCCCGGCGTCCAGTACGAGGTCCTGATGGGCGGCGAGACACCGCACGTGCGGCTCGAGGAGCTGCTCGAGCGCGGCGAGGATTACGACCGCGTGCGGGTGGCGTGGCTGAAAGGCGCCGAGCCGGCTACGCCTTGAGCGTCTCGAGCACCCGCGCCGGCGTGAACGGCATGTGGCGCAGCCGCTTGCCGGTCAGGCGGTAGAACGCATTCGCGACCGCCGCCGCGACCCACGGATTGCCGATCTCGCCGAGGCCGCTCGGCGCGGCATCGCGGTCGACGAATTCGACGTGCATCTCTTCCGGCAGGTCGGACATGCGCTCGACGCGGTAGTCGTGGAAGTTGCTCTGCTCGACCACCCCTGCCTTCAGCGTCACGCGCTCGTGCAGCACGCTTGAGAGCCCGTAGATGATGCCGCTCTCGACGTTCGCCTTCGCCGCCGCGGGCTGGACCACGAGGCCGCCGTCAATCGCGACCCACATCTTGTGCACGCGGATTCTGCCGGTGGCGCGGTCAAGCGAGATTTCTGCGACGCCCGCGCCGAGGGAGCCCGAGCGCTCGCTGATCGAGATGCCGACCGCCCGGCCTTGCGGCCGCGGGGCCTTCCAGTCCGACATCTGCACCGCTCGTTCGAACACGGCGCGCGCGCGCGGCGAAATGGACATGCGCTGGAAGCGGAAATCCACCGGGTCGATGCCCTGGTCGGCGGCAATCTCGTCCACGAACGACTCAATCGCAAAGACGTTGAAGACGTGGCCGACCGCCCGCCAGTGCTTGAGGCGCACCCCGTGGGAAACGCCGCGCAGTTCGATGTGCTGGTTGGGGACCTGATAATAGGGAATCTTGATCCCGCTCGCGAGCAGCACGCCGCCATCCCCGACCACGCAGTGCTGCCAGCCGGTGACCTTCCCGTCCGGGTCGAGCGCGGCTTCGAGGCACTGGAACGATTGCGGGCGGAACATGCCGTGGCCGATGTCCTCCTCGCGCGTCCACACGAGCTTCACCGGGCGGCGCGCCGCGCGCGCGACGAGCGCCGCCTCCGTCCCGTAGTCGCCAAGTGTCCGGCGCCCGAAGCCACCCCCCATGTAACACTGGTGCAGGGTGACCTGGCCGGGCTTGAACCCGAGCGCCTTCGCAATCCGCGCGCGGGCAACGTCCGGCGCCTGGGTTCCCTCCCACACCTCCACCCGGTCGCCCGCGTCGTTGAACCGCGCGACGGCATTCAATGGCTCCATCTGCGCGTGATAGCCATAGTCGCTGCGGTACTCCGCCTTGTAGGTCTTGGCCGCCGAGCCGAAAGCGGCTTTCGCGTCGCCTTTCGAATCGAGCGTCTGGCGCTTCGCGGAGGGGTCCGCATGCACCTGGACGTAGGTTTCGGCGAGCGCCTTCTCGGAATCGAAGCCCTCGGCCTTGCCCGGCTTCCAGGTGGCCTCGAGCGCGCCGCGCGCGGCCAGCGCGTGCGGCAGGCTGTCGGCAATCACCGCGACCCCCTCCGGCAGCCGGATCGTGCCCAGCACGCCGCGCATCGCGTTCACCTTGTCCTCGTTCCAGCTCTCCGGCGTACCGCCGTGCACCGGTGAATGCCGCACGGTCGCGTAGACCATGCCGGGCAGGCGCACGTCGATGGCGTACTGCGCCGTTCCGTTCACCTTGGCCGGGATGTCGCGCCGGGGCACGGACTTGCCTATGAGACGGTACTGGCTCTTGTCCTTCAACTCGCTCTTGTCCACGGCGGGCAGCGTCGCGGGGACCGTGCCGAATCCGGCGATCTCGCCGTAGCTCATGCGCCGGCCCGAGGCCGGGTCCACTACAAAGCCCGGCTCAGTTGTCAACGATGCAGCGTCCACGCCCCATTTCTCGGCAGCGTTCACCAGCAGGACCTTGCGCACCTGCGCGCCGGCTATCCGCAGTTGATCGAAATAGAGCATCACGGCGCGGCTGCCGACGATCGCCATCAGGCGCCGGTTGTTCATGGTGTAGCCGTAGACGCCCGCATCCGCGGGCGCCCACTCGATCGCGACCTTCGACCAGTCGGCGTCCATCTCTTCGGCGACGATGAGCGGAAGCGACGTCATGGACCCTTGCCCCATCTCGGCGCCCGCGCTGAGGATCGTCACCACGCCGTCGGGGGCGATGCGCACCCAGGCGTTGATGGTTCGCGCAGCGCTTGCCTGCGCCTCGGATAGCAGGCGGATGCCGTCCGTCCCGATCGCGAGACCGAACGTGAGGCCGCCGGCCCCGACGAGGAACCGGCGCCGGGAAATGTTGAATCTGGATTCGTGAATGGATGTCATGGCTGCCGCCTCCGTTACGGTGTCTGCATTCCTATCAGCATCGGGTCGGCGGCCGGCGGCATTCGCGGGTCGCATCCCCCATCCCTCACTCCTTCCCTCTCTCCCGAGCGGAGAGAGGAAGGGTCGAACCTCCCTTCTCCACTTGGGAGAAGGGCGGGGATGAGGGTTTGGGCCCCTGCTCCACCGCTCATACCTCCCCCTCCCTCACCGCGCGCTGGATCGCGGCGATGATGCGGTGGTAGGTGCCGCAGCGGCAGATATTGCCGTTCATGTGCTTGACGATGTCGCCGCGCGACGGATCTGGGTTCTTCGCGAGCAGCGCCGCCGCCTGCATGATCTGCCCCGACTGGCAGTAGCCGCACTGCGGCACCTGCTCGGCGACCCAGGCCTTCTGCAGCGGATGCGAGGAGTCCGGCGACAGGCCCTCGATCGTGGTGACGCGCTTGCCGGTGGCGGCCGAGACCGGCACCGAGCACGAGCGCACCGGTTCCCCGTTCAGGTGCACCGTGCACGCGCCGCACTGGGAGATGCCGCAGCCGTACTTGGTTCCCGTCAGCCCGAGCACGTCGCGCAGCACCCAGAGCAACGGGGTTTCGGGCTCGACGTCCACCCGCTGGGATTTTCCGTTGACGTTGACTTCAATCATGGCCCCTCCTGCGTGTTGATCGGCGCATCCCGCGCGCGCGGCCCCCACAGCCCCGCGCCGGGCGTTCCTGCCTTCTCCTCGGTGACTATTCGCCGGCCGGCCGGCGGGCCGCGGCTCTTCTCGAATCGTTGCGCGAAAGCGTAGCCCCGGCCCCCTGTCCGGTCAAGAACGCCGCGCGCGCCCGCTAATGCCCGCCAGATGTCGGGATAGCGGCGCCGTCAGGGCCGCACGGCCGGCGCCTCGAACGGCATCCCGCGGGCGCGCCACATCAGATAGAGCTCGAGGTCGACGAATTCACGCGCGCCGTAGGCATACGGCTCGGCGCGCATGCCGATCATGCAGTTGCGCAGCCGGCGCTGGAGCGACCCGAGGCTCTGCCATTCCAGCCGGTAGAGGGGATAGCCGGTCGGATGCGCCTGCGGAATGGTGCTGCCAGCGAGCTTCTGGCCCCACCGCTCGTCGTGGCATTGCGCGCAGGCGAGGTTCAACTGCCCCTGGCGCCGGGTGAAGGTGGCGCGCCCGGCGTCCAGGTATGGCTGGGTACGGTCGTCGATTGCGACATCCACCGGCATCCCCCGTGACTGGCGCGCGACGTAGGCGGTCAGGGCAAGCAGATCCCTGCTTTCGTGCGCGAGCGGGGACGCTCGCTGGCGGCCCACGCGGCAGGCGTTGATGCGCTGCTCGAGGTTGATCGGCCGTCCGCTTGCGGCATCCCACGCCGGATGCCGCGCCGCGGCGCCTTTCATGCCCGCGCGCGCGTCCCCGTGGCAGTCGGCGCACGCGCGCCCGGCGGCGCCGTCCTTGCGGTTCCACAGCGCCTCGCCATCGAGCACCCAGAGCATGCCCGGGTTGGTGACGTCGTCGTCCTGCATCGCGCGCGTCTCGCGGCTCATGAACTCGTAGCCGGAGCGGCGCTCGCCGGGCGGGATCCCGGCTCCGGAGGGGCCCGGCATGAAACCGAGAACGACGCAGGCGGCCGCCAGCGCGCGCAGCGGCCACCGGCCGCGCCGGGCACTCACACGACCGTGATCCGGGCCGACTGGGTCACGGAAAAGCCCTTGTCGCCGGTCCAGGTGAACGCGATCGTCCCGCTTTCGGTCGCGACCGTGCTGAACGCGAGCAGGGGATTCGCGGAGATCGCGGGATGGAATTCGGCGCGAAAGATCTCCGCGCCGTTGTAGGTGCACACGAACAGCCTGATGATGTCGCGCGGGATCAGCTCGCCCAACTGGGTGCGGCGAAACCCCGTTTCCATCGCGTGCTGGACCAGCGTCTTGATCTCGATGATCTCCCCGCGCTTGACCGTTGCCGGCACATTGACGACCGCGCGCGCCATCTAGACCAGCGCCTCCTCGAGGCATGCCGAAAGCGTGACCACGACGTGCACGCTGTCCGTCCAGTACGAGCCGTCGCTCATCTGCGCGATCGCTATCACGTTCTGGGTGTCGGCAAGCCGCACGCGGGTGGCGATGCGCGCGCGCCCGGAGCGCGGGCCGAGATAGACGCTCAGGACGTTCGGCAGCGGGTTTCTTTCGGTGACGACGTGGATAGCCTTCACGTGATCGGACGGCGTCATCGGGCTCTCGACCGTGACGGCGAGGGCCACGCTATTGCCGTTGTCGATCAGCGGCGGCACGTCGAGCTTCACCCGCCCGCTGCGCAGCGGCGCGCCGCCGGTCACCTTCCGGATGGCGTCCTGCATGGCCGCGGGCGTCGCCTGCGCCGGCCGGGACACAAGCGCTAGGCCGATACCGCCGGCGGCGCCGGCGGCCGCGATCAGGAAATCACGGCGTGAGGTCATCTACTCCCGCAACGTCGACAGAAAAGCGACAACGTCCTCGATCTGCTCCGCAGTCAGCACGGTCTTGCCTCGAAAGGCGGGCGCCACGCGCTGCAGGCCCTCGGTTCGATAATACGCAGGCATGATGGTCGCCGCATGGATCCGACCCGGATCGACGATTCTGAGCCGGTTCTGGCCCGCCGACAAGCGCGCGCCGACGCCCTTGAGGTCCGGCCCGATCGTGCCCTGGAAGCGCTCCTCCGGAAATGGCCCGCTGTGGCACAGCAGGCACAGCCCGACATGCCGGTTGAGGACGATGCGCCTGCCGGCCGCGGCGTCGCCGCCCGCTCCGGTGAGCGACGCAGGGATCGCGTCGCCGACGACCGTGTAGGCGCCGGCCGCGGTCTGTCCGCGCGCCGGGCCGGCCGCGGCTGCGGCGAGCACAGCGACGAAGAACGCCGTCGCGGCCGAGCGCAGTCCGACTCCGGGCAACCGCCTACACCAGCTCGATGCCGTGGTTCTTCAACGGGATCGTCCGGATGCGCCGGTTCGTCGCGCGGAAGAACGCGTTCAGGACCGCCGGCGCCGCGACGCAGATCGTCGGCTCGCCGATGCCGCCCCAGACGGTGCCGCCGGTCGGCATGACGATGCACTCGACCTTGGGCATCTGGGCGATGCGCATCGAGTTGTAGGTATCGAAGTTCTCCTCCACGATACGCCCGTTCTTGACGGTGCATTCCTGCTGGAACAGCGCGGACAGGCCGTAGACGAACGAGCCCGAGATCTGGCGCTCGATCTGGGCCGGATTGACCGCGTAGCCCGGGTCGGTGGCGGCGACGATCCGGTGGATCTTCACCTTGCCGCGGTCCTGCACCGAGATCTCGGCGGCGGCGGCCACGTAGCTGTTGAACGCCTTCATGTGCGCCAGCCCGCGATAGACGCCCTTGGGAGCAGGCTTGCTCCAGCCGATGCGCTCGGCCACGGCGTTCAGCACGCCGAGATTCCTCGGGTGCTTAGCCATGAACCGGCGCCGGAACTCGAGCGGGTCCTGCCCCGCCGCGTCCGCCAGCTCGTCCATGAAGCATTCCATGAAAATGGCGTTCTGGTTGATGTTGACGCCGCGCCAGAACCCCGGCGGGACGTGCGTGTTGCGCATCGCGTGGTCGATCAGCAGGTTGGGGAAGGTGTAGCCGAACGCATGCTCGCCGCTGGTCGCGAGCCCCTGGAATACGAGCGGGTCGCGCCCCTTGTCCTTCTCCACGATATGCGGGCGCACGGCAGCGAGGATCGACTGGCCCGAGAGCCGCACATGAAGCGCGGTCAGGTTGTTGCTGGCGTCGAACGCACCCGTCAACTTGCATTGCATGATGGGGTGGTAGTGGCCGTGCAGCATGTCCTCCTCGCGCGACCACAGCAGCTTCACCGGCGTGCCCGGCATCTGCTTGGCGATCTGCACCGCCTGGGTCACGTAGTCCTGGAAGGCGCCGCGCCGGCCGAAGCCGCCGCCGAGATTGATCTTGTAGACCTCGCACTTGTCGGCCGGCAGGCCGGACGCGGCCAGCAGCGCCGCGAACGACGCCTCGCCGTCCTGCGTCGGCACCCACACCTCGCACTTGTCGGGCGTGTAGCGCGCGGTCGCATTCATCGGCTCCATGCAAGCGTGATTCTGGAACGGGTAGCTGTAGACCGCCTCGATTTTTGACGGCGCGGACGCAATCGCAGCCTTCGCGTTGCCAGCCTGGTTGCCGACGAAGGCTTGCTCCGCGCCGAGACCGGCTTTCAGCACGGCGGCGATGGATGCGCTCGACACCTTGGCGTTCGGGCCCTCGTCCCACACGACCGGCAGCGCGTCGAGCGCGGTCTTGGCGTGCCACCAGGTGTCGGCGACCACCGCGACCGCCGAATCCCCGACCCGCACCACCTTCTTGACGCCCTTCATGCGCGCCACCTTCCCGGCATTGAAGCTCTTCAGCTTGCCGCCGAAGACCGGGCAATCCCGGATCGCGGCGTTGAGCATCCCGGGCAGCTTCAGATCGAATCCGTAGACCTGCTTGCCGGTCAGCTTGTCCATCGTGTCGAGGCGCTTCACCGACTGGCCGGCGAGCTTCCAGCTCTTCGGATCCTTCAACTTGATGCTCTTGGGATCCGGCGCAGGCAGCTTCGCCGCTGCCTCTGCGATGCGGCCGTAGGTCACGGTGCGCCCCGAGGGCCGGTGCGTGATGACGCTGTTGGCCGCGCTGCATTCGGCGGCCGGCACGCCCCACTGGTTGGCGGCCGCCTGAACCAGCATGATGCGCGCCGCGGCGCCGCCCTGGCGCACGTATTCGTTCGACATGCGGATGCCGCGGCTGCCGCCGGTCGAGAAATCGCCCCAGACGCGCTTGCGCTTGACGCTCTGGCCCGGGGTCGGATATTCGTAGGTCACCTTCGACCAGTTGCACTCCAGCTCCTCGGCGACGAGCTGCGCGAGGCCGGTGATCGTGCCCTGGCCCATCTCGGAGCGCGCGACGCGGATGACGACCGTGTCATCGGGCCGGATCACGACCCAGGCATTGATTTCCGGCGAGCCGTCCGCGGCGCGCACGACCCCGGGGCCGAACGGCAGGCGCAGGCCGAGCGCGAGGCCACCGCCCACAGCGGCGGTGCCAATGATGAAGTTGCGGCGGCTGATTCTTGGCATGGATGTCATGGCTTCCCCCTTACGCCTTGGCAGCGGCGTGGATCGCTTCGCGCACCTGCTGGAAGGTGCCGCAGCGGCAGATATTGGTGATGCCCGCGTTGATGTCGGCATCGGTCGGCCTGGGTTTCTCGGCAAGGAGGGCGGCGACCGCCATGATCATGCCGGCCTGGCAATACCCGCACTGCGGTACCTCGTGGTCGAGCCAGGCCTTTTGCACCTTGTGCAGGACCCCGCCCGCGGCCAGGCCTTCGATCGTGGTGATGCGCTTGCCGGCGGCCGCGCTGACGGGCAGCGCGCAGGAACGCACGGCCTTGCCGTCGATGTGCACGGTGCACGCGCCGCATTGCGCAATGCCACAGCCGTACTTCGTCCCGGTCAGACCGACCTGCTCGCGTATGACCCACAGCAGAGGGGTGCTGGATTCGACGTCGATCTGGTGGGATTTTCCATTGATGGTGAGCTTGACCATGCCTCTTCCTCCGTGTTGATCGCTGCTCCGCGGGCGTCAGCCGCCGCGGATCATCGCGTAACCGTGCTGAATCCCCCTCGAGATTTCTTCGCCGGCGGCGGGCGGGCCGCGGCTCTTGTTGGAACCTTCGTGTCCGCAGAGATTATTCCCGCCTCACCGCCGGGTCAAGAGACCCCGCCTGCCGCCCCATCGGGGGCCGCGCCCCGCGGGGCCGTCAGGCATTGCGCGCAGGGATGCGCCAGAGATAGACCGTCGTGCCCGAAATCTCCTCCGTGCGCGCGGGCTTCCAGTCGCCCATGGAAAAGGCGTGCGAGACGACGCGGGTGCCGGGCTTGAGGTCCCGCAGCAGCTTCGGGCGCAGCTTGAGATTGAGGTCACTCAACAGGTACAGGGTAACCACCGTCGCGGCGCTGATGTCGGCCTCGAACAGGTCGCCCTGGATGATCTTGACCCGATCGGCAACTCCCGCCTTCCTGACGTTTTCCGTCGCCTCGGCCACCCGTTCGGGG
>DASWIC010000145.1:0-3482 GCA_036397875.1 Burkholderiales bacterium | reverse complement strand
TCGTAGCCTTCGCGCCGCATGTTCTCGAGCAGGATGGTGAGATGCAGCTCGCCGCGCCCTGACACCTTGAACACATCGGGGTCGCCGGTATCCTCGACGCGCAGCGCGACGTTGCCCATGGTTTCGCGCACGAGCCGCTCGCGCAGCTGGCGGCTGGTGACGAACCGGCCCTCGCGCCCGGCGAAGGGGGAGGTGTTGACCTGGAAATTCATGACCAGCGTGGGCTCGTCCACCTTCAGCAGCGGCAGCGCCTTGGACTCTTCGGAGTCGACAATGGTCACGCCGATCCCGATGTCCTCGACACCGTTGATGGCGACGATATCGCCGGCCTGCGCTTCCTCGGTGACGACGCGCTCGAGGCCCTTGAACACCAGCACCTGGTTGACCTTCACCGGGAGGGGAGCCGCGTCGGGACCCTTCAATAGAAACACGTTCTGCCCCGAGCGGATGCGGCCGCGGTCGATGCGCCCGATGCCGATCCGGCCGACGTAGCTCGAGTAGTCGAGCGAGCAGATCTGCAATTGCAGCGCGCCGCCCGGGTCATCGGCCCGCACGGGCACGTACTGAAGGATGGCGTCGAAGAGGGGCTTCATGTCTCCCTCATCCCCATCCCTTCTCCCGAGCGGAGAAGGGTACTTATTGTTCCCCTCTCTTCTTGCGGGAGAGGGTAGGGTGAGGGGTGCGATTTGGGCGGGATCGGTGGTCGCCCAGCCCTGTAATGCTGATGCGTACACGACCGGGAAATCGAGCTGCTCCTCCGCTGCCCCGAGCTTGTCGAAGAGATCGAAGGTATGGTTGACGACCCACTCGGGGCGCGCGCCGGGGCGATCCACCTTGTTGACGACGACGATCGGCTTCAGCCCCAGCGCCAGCGCCTTGCGCGTGACGAAGCGCGTCTGCGGCATCGGACCGTCCACGGCGTCCACCAGCAGCAGCACGCCGTCCACCATGGAGAGCACGCGCTCGACTTCCCCGCCGAAGTCGGCATGGCCCGGCGTGTCCACGATGTTGATGTGCGTGCCGGCGTAGTCGACGGCGCAGTTCTTGGCGAGGATGGTGATGCCGCGCTCGCGCTCGAGGTCGTTCGAGTCCATCACGCGCTCGATGAGGTGCTGGTGCGCGGCGAAGGTGCCGGACTGGCGCAGCAGCTTGTCCACGAGCGTGGTCTTGCCGTGGTCGACGTGGGCGATGATTGCGATGTTACGGATTGCGCGTGGCATTTCGTTTTCGGTGCAGTGCAAAAGGGCGCGATTGTAGCACGTAACCCAAGTGATTTCCTTGAATTTTCTTGAGGTTGCCAGTAGAGTTCCGGTCATCCATGACGCCGTTTGAACTGCTCGAGCCGCGCACGCTGCGCGAGGCCGCCGGACTGCTCGCCTCCGCGGAATCGTCGGTGCGTCCGATCGCGGGCGGCACCGCCGTCATGCTGATGATGAAGATGGGGGTGCTGCGCCCCACGCGCCTTGTCAGCCTGCGCTCGGTCGAGAAACGGTACTCGGACATCCAGGCGGGGCCCGGCGGCGCGCTGCGCATCGGCGCGCTGGCGACGCTGGCGTCGCTCGAGCGCTCGCCGGCCGTAAAGAGCCACGCGCCCGTCATCACGCGCGCGCTCAAGACCCTCGCCAATGTGCGCGTGCGCAACGTCGCAACCGTGGGCGGGCATCTCGCGCACGCCGATCCCCACATGGATCTGCCGCCGATATTGATTGCGCTCGGGGCGAGCGTGACCACCGTGGATGCCAAGGGCGGCCGGTCGCTTCCCGTGGAAGAGCTTTACGCCGGGTATCTGGAAACGACGCTCGGGCGCGGCGAGTTGATCGGCGAGGTCATGATCCCGGCGCCGGGCACCCTGCGCACGGCCTATCTGAAATGCACGACGCGGTCCGCCGATGACTGGCCGGCGCTCGGCGTGGCTGCCGCGCTCGACGTTGACGGCGCCGTTGTTCGCGATGCTCGAATCGTCATCGGCGCGGCCACCGACACGCCGATGCGCCTGATAAATGCAGAGAAGATCCTGCGCGGCGCGCGCGCGGACGACGCCGTGCTGCGCCGCGTGGGCGAGGCGGCGGCAGCCGAGTCCGCGGTAATCGGCGACCAGCACGGCTCGGCGGCTTATAAACGCGAGCTGCTACGCGTCTACGTCGCTCGCGCCGTTCGCGCTGCGCTTGCTGCTCAATGAGGTGACCCGTGACCGGCGGTAACCACCCCGGCGCTTCGCGCCACCCCTCCTTGAAAAGGAGGGGATTGTCCTTACAGTTCCCCTCCTGCCTGAGGAGGGGTCGCAGCGCAGCTGCGGGGGTGGTGGGAGAAAGGCGTTGATGGCAAAGACGGCGGAAAGCGGCCCCGTCGGCCGGTCGATCCCGCGGCTCGAGGGCCAAGCCAAGGTGAGCGGGCGCGCCGAGTACGTCCACAACCTGCGCCTGCCCGGGATGCTGTATGGAAAGATTGCACGCAGCACGGTCGCGCATGGCCGCATCCGGGGGATCGACGTCACCGCAGCCCTGGCGGTTCCCGGCGTCCACCGCGTCGTGACCGGGCAGGACATCCGCGCCATCATCCCCCATCCGTACTACGGTCCCGCGTTCCACGACCAGCCGATCCTCGCGCTCGACAAGGTGCGCTACGCCGGCGAGCCGGTCGCGGTCGTGCTGGCGTCCGATCCGCACGTCGCGGAGGAGGCGGCGGGCAGGATCGTCGTGGATTACGAGGAACTGCCGGCAGTGTTCGATGAAGTCGAGGCGGTCACCTCGAAGGCAATCGTGCACGAGGTGTTGAAGCCGGCCGGGACATTTCCCGACCTGAAGCATCTCCAGGGCCGCAAGGACACCAATGTCGCGCTCGATTTTCATCTGCGGCGCGGCGACGTGGAGCGCGCGTTCCGGGAGGCGGCGCACGTCTTCGAGCACACGTTCCACAGCCAGCAGGTGCTGCACGTGCCGCTCGAGCCGTTCGTCTCCGTGGCGGAGCCCGGTGAGCCGGCGCTCACCATCCACACCGCTTCGCAGAGCCCATCCTTCGTGCGCATCGAGGTCGCGCGGCTCCTCGGCAGGCCGGAGAACCGGGTGCAGGTCAAGGTGCCGTATCTGGGCGGCGGCTTCGGCGCCAAGCTCTACATCAAGCTCGAGGCGCTGGTCGCGGCGCTCGCGCTCCTCACCCGCCGTCCGGTCAAGATTGCGCTCACGATGGAGGAGCAGTTCTACACGCTCACACGGCACGGGGCCACGCTGCGCATCAAGAGCGCCGTTTCGCGTGATGGCCGCATCACGGGCCGGCGGTGCGACATATGGTGGAACGGTGGCGCCTACGCCGACATCGGGCCGCGCATCACGCAGAAATCCGGTTTCACCGCCGCGGGGCCCTACGACATCGAAAACGTGCACATCGACTCGTTCGCGCTCTACACGAACCTGCCCCCGGCGGGCGCGCTGCGCGGCTTCGGCATCCCGCAGCTGGTATGGGCGTACGAGGGCCACACCGACATG
>DASWIC010000144.1:0-31146 GCA_036397875.1 Burkholderiales bacterium | reverse complement strand
GCTTTGCGATCCGCGAGGGCGGCAAGACGGTGGGCGCAGGCGTGGTGGCGAAGGTGTTGGAATAGTTTCGAGTTGCGGGTTTCGAGTTGCGAGTCGGAGCGAAAACCGTAACACGAAACTGGAAACTGGAAACTCGAAACTCGGGACTGAGGTTATGGCAACGGTAAAAAGTCAAAAAATCCGCATCCGGCTGAAGGCGTTCGACTACCGCCTGATCGACCAGTCGGCGCTCGAGATCGTCGATACGGCGAAGCGCACCGGCGCGGTAGTCAAGGGACCGGTTCCGCTGCCGACTCGCAAGCAGCGCTTCGACCTGCTGCGCTCGCCGCACGTGGACAAGACCTCGCGCGAGCAGCTCGAGATCCGCACCCATCTGCGGCTGATGGACATCATCGATCCCACCGACAAGACGGTGGACGCGCTGATGAAGCTCGACCTCCCCGCGGGGGTGGACGTCGAGATCAAGTTGTAAGCACTTAGGATCAAGGATCAAGCACATGAGTTTGGGATTAGTGGGGCGCAAGATCGGCATGACCCGCGTGTTCACCGACGAGGGCGACACCGTCCCGGTGACCGTGGTGGACGTGTCGAACAACCGCGTGACCCAGATCAAGACGCCTGAAACCGACGGCTACACGGCGGTGCAGGTCGCGTACGGGCAGCGGCGCCCGACCCGCGTGAACCGGGCTGCGGCCGGGCACTTCGCCAAGGCGGGAGTGGTGGCCGGCCACACGCTCAAGGAGTTCCGGGTCAATCCGGACCAGCTGGCGAGCCTCAAGGTAGGCGGTGCGGTCGGCGCGGATATCTTCAAGGTCGGGCAAATGGTGGACGTCTCCGGCACGTCCCAGGGCAAGGGCTTCGCCGGCGTCATCAAGCGCCATCATTTTTCCTCCAACCGCGCGAGCCACGGCAACTCCGTATCGCACAACAAGCCGGGCTCGATCGGCCAGAACCAGGACCCCGGGCGCGTTTTCCCCGGCAAGCGCATGGCCGGGCACATGGGCGCCGACCACAGCACGGTGCAGAACGTCGAGATCATCCGCGTCGACGTGGAGCGACAGCTTCTGTTGATCCGGGGCGCGCTGCCCGGCTCCCGCGGCGGCGGCGTGACGGTAAAGCCGACCACCCGCGCCGCGAAGAGGGTGGTCGCGGCACCGACGCCGGCCGCCAAGCCTGCTGATGCCAAACCAGCCGCCGCCAAGCCCGCGGCGAAGCCGGCGAAATGAGGGCAACGTGGAACTTCAGTTGATCAACGATCAGGGCAAGCCCACCGCGAAAGTCGCTGCCTCCGACGCGGCATTCGCGCGAGAGTACAACGAAGCGCTGGTGCACCAGGTCGTCAACGCGTACCTCGCCAACGCGCGGCAGGGCACGCGGGCGCAGAAGGCGCGCGGCGAGGTCAACAAATCGAACAAGAAGCCGTGGCGGCAGAAGGGCACCGGGCGCGCGCGCGCCGGCCGGGCTTCCTCACCGCTGTGGCGCGGCGGCGGCAAGATTTTTCCCAATCTGCCGGAAGAGAACTTCTCGCAGAAGGTCAACCGCAAGATGTATCGCGCCGGGGTGTGTTCGATCCTCTCGCAGCTCGCGCGCGAGGAGCGGCTCGCCGTGGTCGAGAACTTCACGGTGGACGCCCCCCGGACCAAGCTCCTGGCGGAAAAGCTGCGGGGCATGGGGCTCGACGACGTGCTGATCATCACCGACCGTGTCGACGATAACCTGCGGTTGTCCTCGCGCAACCTGCCCAATGTCGAGGTCCTGACGGTGGGCGAGGCCGATCCCCTGAGCCTCATGCAGTTCGCCCGGGTGCTGGTGACCAGGGGCGCCGTTGCCAGGATCGAGGAGCTGCTCAAATGAGCGTCGCCGCGCCCAACGCGAAGCAGCAGGAGCGGCTGATGCAGGTCGTGCTGGCGCCGGTGATCTCGGAGAAGAGCACCTATGTCGCCGACAAGCACAACCAGTACGTGTTCCGTGTCGCGCAGGACGCGACCAAGCCCGAGATCAAGGCGGCAATCGAGCTGATGTTCAGCCCGAAGGACAAGAAACTCGAGGTCGAATCGGTGAGGGTGGTCAACGTGCGCGGCAAGGGCAAGCGCTTCGGCCAGTCCGCCGGCCGGCGGCGCCATTGGAAAAAGGCCTACGTCTGCCTCAAGGAAGGCCAGGAAATCAATTTTGCCGAACAGGCGGAGGCCAAATAATGCTGGTCAAGATGAGACCCATCACCCCCGGCCAGCGCCAGGTCGTCAAGGTCGTCAATCCGGATCTCCACAAGGGCAAGCCGGTGGCGCACCTGGTCGAGAGCAAGTTGAGGAAAGCGGGCCGCAACGTCCACGGCGAGATCACCATGCGCCACCAGGGCGGTGGCCACAAGCAGCGCTATCGCATCGTCGATTTCAAGCGCGACAAGGACGCCATCACGGCGAAAGTCGAGCGCCTCGAGTACGACCCCAACCGCAGCGCTTTTCTCGCGCTGCTGCTCTACGCCGACGGCGAGCGCCGCTACATCGTTGCGCCCAAGGGCGTTTCCGCGGGCACGCAGCTCATTTCCGGGCCGGAGGCGCCGATCAAGTCCGGCAACACCCTGCCACTGAGGAACATCCCGGTCGGGACCACCGTCCATTGCGTCGAGATGCTCCCCGGAAAGGGCGCGCAGCTCGCGCGCGCCGCCGGCGCCTCGATACAGCTCCTCGCGCGCGAGGGCGACTACGCGCAGATCCGGCTGCGCTCCGGCGAAATCCGCAAGGTGCACATCAACTGCCGCGCCACCATCGGCGAGGTCGGCAACGAGGAGCATTCGCTGGAGTCGATCGGCAAGGCGGGGCGCGTGCGCTGGCGCGGTATCCGTCCCACCGTGCGCGGCGTGGCGCAGAACCCGGTCGACCATCCGCACGGCGGCGGCGAAGGCAAGAAGTCCTCGGCGCGCGACCCGGTCTCCCCGTGGGGCACGCTGTCCAAGGGCTACAAGACACGCAAAAACAAGCGTACCGACGCGATGATCATCCGGCGTCGCAACGCCAAGGTCGTGGGAGCTTAGAGGGCACTAGCCATGGCACGCTCAGTCAAGAAAGGCCCGTTCGTGGATCTCCACCTCATGAAGAAAGTGGAGGCGGCGCAGAAGTCGAATGACAAGCGTCCGATCAAGACTTGGTCGCGCCGCTCGACCATCCTGCCGGATTTCGTGGGCCTGACCATCGGTGTGCACAACGGCAAGCAGCACGTGCCGGTGTACGTGACCGAAAACATGGTCGGCCACAAGCTCGGGGAGTTTTCCCACACGCGGGTATTCAAGGGCCACTCCAAGGCCGGTTCCGCGCAGGCGGCGGCCGCGGCCGCAGCCGCCGCGGCGGGCGACCGCAAATCGACCCCGACATCGGCGCCAGGCGCCGCGCCGGCACCGGCCGCGCCAGCTGCGCCGGCCAAGGCATAAGCGACGAGCATGAATACGAGAGCCAATTTGCGCGGGGTGCGCCTCTCGGCCCAGAAGGGCCGGCTGGTGGCGGATCTCATCCGCGGCAAGCCGGTGGAGCAGGCGCTCAATATCCTGCAATTCGCGCCCAAGAAGGGCGCGGTGATCATCCGCAAGGTGCTGGAGTCCGCCATCGCCAACGCGGAGCATAACGACGGCGCGGACATCGACGAATTGAAGGTCACGCAGATCCTCGTCGAGCGCGGCACCTTTCTGCGCCGTTTCCGCGCCCAGTCCAAGGGGCGGGGGGCGCCCATCATGAAGCCAACCTGCAACATTTTCGTGACCGTCGGCGACGGGAGAAAATAGGAATGGGCCAGAAGATCAACCCGATCGGCTTCCGCCTTGCGCTCAACCGCAACTGGGCCTCGCGCTGGTACGCCAACAACAAGAACTTCCCGGGCATGCTGCTCGAGGACATCAAGGTGCGCGACTTCTTGAAGAAGAAGCTCGCGCACGCGGCGGTCTCGCGCGTCGTGATCGAGCGCCCGGCGAAGAACGCGCGCATCACGGTGTACAGCGCGCGCCCGGGCGTCGTGATCGGCAAGAAGGGCGAGGACATTGAATCGCTCAAGATCGAATTGCAGAAAATGCTCGGCGTTCCGGTGCACGTCAACATCGAGGAAGTGCGCAAGCCCGAAATCGACGCGCAGCTGATCGCCGATTCGATCTCCCAGCAGCTGCAGAAACGCATCATGTTCCGCCGCGCGATGAAGCGCGCTATCACCAATGCCATGCGGCTCGGCGCGCAGGGCATCAAGATCATGAGCGCGGGGCGCTTGAACGGCATCGAGATCGCGCGCACCGAGTGGTATCGGGAGGGGCGCGTGCCGTTGCATACGATGCGGGCGGAGATCGATTACGGCGTCTCGGAAGCCAAGACCAGCTACGGCGTGATCGGCATCAAGGTCTGGGTATTCAAGGGCGAAGTGATGCACAAGAGCGAGCAGCCGGCGGCGGCCGTCGCCGCGGCGCTGGCGGCGCCGGCAGTGACGCCCGTGCCGGAGAAACCGGCGCCGGCGGCCGCGCCCGACGGCAAGGGGAGGGCGAAGAAACCACGGGCGCCGCGCAAGGCCACGGCGAAGCCAGGAGCAAAGAATGCTGCAACCCGCAAGGCGTAAGTACCGCAAGGAGCAGAAGGGCCGCAATCGCGGGATTGCGACTCGCGGCAACAAGGTGAGCTTCGGCGCGTATGGCCTGAAGGCGGTGACCCGCGGGCGCCTGACGGCCCGCCAGATCGAGGCGGCACGGCGTGCCATGTCGCGCGCCATCAAGCGCGGCGGCCGCATCTGGATCCGCATTTTTCCGGACAAGCCGGTGTCGCAGAAACCGGCGGAAGTGCGCATGGGCAACGGCAAGGGCAACCCGGAGTTCTGGGTATCCGAGATCAAGCCCGGCGCGGTGCTCTACGAGATGGACGGCGTGGACGAGCAGGAAGCGCGCGAAGCGCTGCGCCTGGCGGCATCGAAGCTGCCGCTGCGGACGACATTCGTTTCGCGGCTGCTGGGGACGCGGCAATGAAGGCATCCGAGCTCAAAGTGAAGTCGCCGCAGGAGCTGCAGCAGGAGCTCAACTCGCTTCTCAAGGCGCAATTCGGCCTGCGCATGCAGAAGGCCACCCAGCAGCTCACCAACACGAGTCAACTGAAAAAGGTGCGGCGGGACATCGCGCGCGTGCGCACGGTGCTGGCCGAGAAGGCCGGGAATACCGGGGGACAGGGACGAGCATGAGCGAAGCAGCGAACAAGCGCCGGTTGGTCGGCCGCGTGGTCAGCGACAAGATGCAGAAGACCGTCACCGTGCTGGTGGAGCGGCGCGTCAAGCACCGGCTCTACGGCAAGATCATGACGCGTTCCAGCCGGTATCACGCCCACGACGCAGCAAGCGAGTGCAAGGCAGGCGACCTGGTGCTGATCGAGGAATGCCGGCCGATCGCGCGCACCAAGAGCTGGCGGGTGATACAACTGATGGAAAAGGCGAAGATCGTCTGATCGTCTCGATTTTGCGTTGCGGAATCAGCGAGATACCCTTATAATCCGCAACCTTTTCGCCGCGCCCCGGCAGGCGCGACGACCGACCCGGACGGGCTCCAATACTGGCCGCGACGCGGCCAAGTTGGGGAAGACGGTTTAGCGAGAGAACGATGATACAGATGCAGTCCATATTGGACGTGGCCGACAACACCGGCGCGCGCTCGGTGATGTGCATCAAGGTGCTGGGCGGCTCGAAGCGCCGCTATGCCGGCATCGGCGACGTCATCAAGGTGAGCGTCAAGGACGCGGCCCCCCGCGGGCGCGTCAAGAAGGGCGAGATCTACGACGCCGTGGTGGTGCGCACCGCGAAGGGCGTGCGCCGCAACGACGGCTCGCTGATCAAGTTCGATTCGAACGCGGCGGTGCTGCTGACGCCCAAGCTCGAGCCGATCGGCACCCGCATCTTCGGGCCGGTGACGCGCGAGCTGCGCAGCGAGCGCTTCATGAAGATCGTTTCACTCGCGCCCGAAGTGTTGTGAGGGGGGCGGCCATGCATAAGATCCGGAAAGGCGACGATGTCATCGTGACGACCGGGCGCGACAAGGGCAAGCGCGGCACCGTGTTGCGAATCGTGGATGCGGAGCACGTGGTGGTTGATGGCGCGAACCGGGTGAAGAAGCACCAGCGCCCGATCCCGATGAAAGGCATTACCGGCGGCATCGTCGACAAGGACATGCCGCTGCATGTATCGAACGTGGCCCTCTACAACGCGGCGACCAAGAAGGGAGACCGCGTCGGCATCCGGGTGCTGGAGGACGGCCGCCGCGTTCGCTTTTTCAAGTCCAACGGCGAAGTGATCGACGCATGAGCGCAGCCAAGGCGAGGGACGTCAAGGACCCCAAGGATTCCAAGGGGGCCCGGGACGCCAGGGGCCAGAAGGATGCCAAAGGCGGCGGTGGCGACGCCCGAGCTTCAAAGGAAGCCAGGCAACCCGCACCGCCCAAGGAAGCACGGAAACCCCGGCCCGAGGGGAAGGAACCCCCCGCGCAGAAGGACCAGAAGGAGCGGAAGCCCGAGCGGCCCGCCCCGGTGCCGCGCCTGCAGATTCTCTACCGAGACGCCGTGGTCAAGCAGCTGATGGAGCAGTTCGGCTACAAGACCCCGATGCAGGTGCCGCGGCTCGAGAAGATCGTGCTCAACATGGGCGTGGGCGAGGCGGTGGCGGACAAGAAAATCATGGACAACGCCGTCTCCGACATGACCAAGATTGCCGGACAGAAGCCGCTCGTGACCAAATCGCGCAAGTCGATCGCCACCTTCAAGATCCGCAACGGCTACCCGATCGGCTGCAAGGTGACGCTCCGCGGCCGGCGCATGTACGAATTCCTCGACCGCCTGGTCAATATTGCGATGCCGCGCATCAGGGACTTCCGCGGCATTTCGGTCAGGGCCTTCGACGGCCGGGGCAACTACAACATGGGCGTCAAGGAGCAAATCATCTTCCCCGAGATCGATTACGACAAGATCGACGCGATCCGGGGCATGAACATCACCATCGCCACCACGGCGAAATCGGACAACGAGGCGAAAGCGCTGCTCAGCGCCTTCCGCTTCCCGTTCAGAAACTAGGAGCCCCCGAGGCACATCCCATGGCAAAAACGGCACTGATCAACCGCGACAAGAAACGCCGCGAGGTCGTCAAGAAATACGCCGCCCGGCGCAAGGAGTTGCTCGCGATCACAGCCAACCTGAAGCTCTCCCCCGAGGAGCGCTACGCGGCACGCGAAAAGCTGCAGAAACTGCCGCGCGACGCCTCCCCGGTCCGGCTCCGGAACCGCTGCGCGCTGACCGGACGCCCCCGCGGCGTCTACCGCAAGTTCGGGATCGCGCGGGGCAAGCTCCGCCTGATCGCCCTCCACGGGGAGATTCCGGGCGTGATCAAGGCGAGCTGGTAGGAGGCTGATTGCCATGTCGATGACCGATCCCATTGCCGACATGCTGACGCGCATCCGCAACGCGCAGCGCTCCGAGAAGCAGCGGGTGGCGATGCCCGCGAGCAAGCTGAAAAGCGCGATTGCCCAGGTGTTGAAGGACGAGGGCTATATCGAGGATTTCGCGGTGCGCAGCCAAGAAGGCTGGCCCCAGCTCGAGATCAGCCTCAAATATTACGCCGGCAAGCCGGTGATCGAGCGCATCGAGCGCGTGAGCCGTCCGGGGCTGCGGATCTATCGCCCCAAGGACGAACTGCCGAAAGTGATGAACGGCCTCGGAGTGGCGATCGTCTCGACCTCGCGCGGTGTGATGACCGACCGCAAGGCGCGGGGCATGGGCGTCGGCGGCGAAGTGCTGTGCATCGTCGCGTAACGGGGAACGCGCCATGTCGAGAATCGGAAAAGCCCCCGTCGTGCTGCCCCAGAAGGTCGAGGTGACCATCACGTCTGGTGAGATCTCGGTGAAAGGCCCGCTCGGGAGCCTCACCCAGAAAATCGTGCCGGAGGTTGAGGTCGAGAAAGTGGAAAACCGGATCCAGTTCAAGGCTGCGGGCAACTCGCGGCAGGCCAACGCGATGTCGGGCACGCTGAGGGCGCTGGTAGCCAACATGGTGACCGGCGTCACCCGGGGTTTTGAGAAGAAACTGACACTGGTCGGCGTGGGCTACCGCGCGCAGGCCCAGGGCGACAAGCTCAACCTCACGCTCGGCTTCTCTCATCCCGTGGCGCATTCGATGCCGAAGGGCGTCAAGGTGGAGACACCGACGCAGACCGAGATTGTGATCAAGGGCATGGACCGGCAGCAGGTTGGCCAGGTGGCGGCCGAGGTGCGCGCGTACCGCAGCCCCGAACCCTACAAGGGCAAGGGCGTGCGTTACGCCAACGAGCAGGTCGTGATCAAGGAAACCAAGAAGAAATAACGGGAGCCCGGTAAACCATGTTCGACAGGAATGCCCAACGGCTGCGCAGGGCGCGCCAGACTCGCGCGAGGATCGCGGAGCGGGCGGCGGCGCGCCTGACGGTGCACCGCTCCAACAGCCATATCTACGCCCAATTGATCGATCCGAGCGGCGCGAAGGTGCTCGCGGCCGCATCCACGGTCGAGCCCGAAGTGCGCAAGGGCGCCCGCGGGGGCAACGTCAAGGCGGCGGCCGAGGTCGGCCGGCGCATTGCCGAGCGGGCGAAGCAGCTCGGCATCGAAGCGGTCGCGTTCGACCGTGCCGGCTACCGGTTTCACGGACGCGTCAAGGCGCTGGCGGATGCCGCGCGCGAGGCGGGCCTCAAGTTCTAGGAGCTCCAGGGATCTCGACTATGGCGAAATTACAGGCATCCAAGATGCAGACCGGCGAGGCGCGCGGTGACGGCCTGCGCGAGAAGATGGTCGCGATCAACCGCGTGACCAAGGTGGTGAAGGGTGGCCGTGTGCTCGGCTTCGCCGCGTTGACCGTGGTCGGCGACGGTGACGGCGGCATCGGCATGGGCAAAGGCAAGGCGCGTGAGGTGCCGGTCGCGGTGCAGAAGGCGATGGAAGAGGCGCGGCGCAAGATGGTGAAGGTGAACCTCAAGAGCGGGACGCTGCAGCACGCGGTGATCGGCCATCACGGCTCCTCCCGCGTCTATATGCAGCCGGCGTCCGACGGCACCGGCATCATCGCCGGCGGCCCCATGCGCGCGGTGTTCGAGGTGATGGGCGTGCAGAACGTGCTGGCCAAGTGCCTGGGCTCAACCAATCCCTACAACGTGGTGCGCGCCACCATCAACGGCCTGACCGGGATGACGACACCGGCCGAGATCGCCGCCAAGCGCGGCAAGAAGGTCGAGGAAATCACGGGCTGACCATGGCGAAACCGGGTGCGAAGATGGTCAAGGTAACGCTGGTCCGGAGTCCGATCGGCACCAAGCAGGCGCATCGTGCCTGCGTGCGCGGGTTGGGGCTGCGGCGGATCCGCCAGACCGTGGAGCTGGCGGACACGCCGGCCACCCGCGGGCTGATCAATGCGGTGTCCTATCTGGTGAAATGCGAGGGCTGACATGCGACTGAACGAGATCAAGCCGGCGCCGGGCTCGAACCGCGGCAAGAAGCGCGTGGGCCGGGGCTTCGGTTGCCACGGCAAGACCGCGGGGCGCGGGCACAAGGGCCAGAAATCCCGCTCCGGCGGCTATCACAAGGTGGGGTTCGAGGGCGGCCAGATGCCGCTCCAGCGGCGGGTGCCGAAGCGCGGTTTCAATTCGCACAAGAAGGGCGAGACCGCGGAAGTGCGGCTCTCCGATCTCCAGCGGATCACGGCCGACGGAATCGACCTGGCCGTGCTCAAGACCGCGGGCGTGGTGCCGGGGCCGGCGCTGCGCGCGAAGGTCATTCTCGCGGGCGAGATCAAGCGCAAGGTGCTTCTCAAGGGCTTGCTCGTGACCAAGGGTGCCCGCGCCGCGATCGAGGCCGCCGGCGGCAGCGTGGAGTTGCCGGCGCCCGAGCAGCCGTCCGCTCAGCCGAAGGGCAAGGGCGAGGCCGCCGGCGGCGGCGAGCCGGCGCCCGCGAAGGGCAAGTAACGGCGGAGAGATCGAACTTGGCTGCCACCAATTCACTGCTGGGCCTGGGCAAGATGGGCGACCTCAAGCAGCGGCTCCTGTTCCTGCTCGGGGCGCTCATCGTATTCCGCATCGGCTCCTTCATCCCGGTGCCGGGAATCGATCCGGAGCAGCTCGCCGAGCTGTTCCGCTCGCAGCGCGGCGGCATACTCGACATGTTCAACATGTTCTCGGGCGGCGCGCTCGAGCGATTCTCGCTGCTCGCGCTCGGGATCATGCCTTACATCTCCGCCTCCATCATCATGCAGCTGATGAGCGTGGTTTCGCCCACGCTGGAAGCGCTGAAGAAGGAAGGCGAGTCGGGCCGGCGCAAGATCACCCAGTACACGCGCTACGGCACGGCCGGGCTCGCCCTGTTCCAGAGCATGGCCATCGCGATCGGGCTCGAGGCGCAGCGCGGGCTCGTGATCGATCCCGGCCTCGGCTTCCGGCTCACCACCATGGTCACGCTCACGACCGGCACCATGTTCCTGATGTGGCTCGGCGAGCAGATCACCGAGCGCGGCGTCGGCAACGGCATCTCGCTCATCATCTTCGCCGGCATCGCGGCGGGGCTGCCGCAAGCGGTGGGGGGCACGCTCGAGCTGGTACGCACCGGCGCGTTCTCGATCCTGATCGCGCTTTTCATTTTCGCGGTGGTGCTCGGCGTCACCGCGTTCGTGTGCTTCGTCGAGCGCGGTCAGCGCCGCATCCTCGTCAATTACGCCAAGCGCCAGGTCGGCAACAAGGTCTACGGCGGGCAGAGCTCGCACCTGCCGCTGAAGCTCAACATGTCCGGCGTGATCCCGCCGATCTTCGCTTCCAGCATCATTCTCTTCCCGGCGACGCTGGTGGGGTGGTTCGGCGCGAGCGAGGGCATGACCTGGCTCAAGAGCATCGCCGCAATGCTGTCGCCGGGACAGCCGGTCTATACGCTGCTCTATGCTTCCGCGATCATATTTTTCTGCTTCTTCTACACCGCGCTGGTGTTCAACCCGAAGGAGACGGCTGACAACCTCAAGAAGAGCGGAGCGTTCGTGCCGGGTATCCGTCCGGGCGAGCAGACCGCGCGCTACATCGAGAAAATCATGATGCGGCTGACGCTGACGGGCGCGGTCTACGTGACCCTGGTGTGCCTGCTGCCGGAGTTCCTGATCGTGTGGAAGAACGTGCCGTTCTACTTTGGCGGCACCTCGCTCCTCATCATCGTGGTGGTGACCATGGACTTCATGGCGCAGGTGCAAGCCTACGTCATGTCCCACCAGTATGAGAGCCTGCTCAAGAAGGCCAATTTCAGGGGCGGAGGTATGTTCCCGACGCGTTGATGGCGAAGGAAGAGACCATACAGGTGCAGGGTGAAATCGTGGAAACCCTGCCCAACGCGACGTTTCGGGTGAAGCTCGAGAACGGACACGTGGTGCTCGGGCACATCTCGGGCAAGATGCGCATGCACTATATCCGCATCCTGCCGGGGGACAAGGTAACGGTGGAGCTGACGCCCTACGATTTGACGCGCGGGCGCATCGTGTTCCGCGCGAGATAGGGAGTTTGATATGAAAGTGCTGGCATCGGTGAAGCGAATCTGCCGCCACTGCAAGATCGTGCGGCGCAAGCGGGTGGTGCGGGTGATCTGCAAGAATCCGCGCCACAAGCAGCGCCAGGGCTGAACTGCGGTGGATGGTGGATAGTGAACAACAGTGAACGGCAGCCTTTTGAATTGAGGACGGAAGCATGGCCCGGATAGGCGGAGTCAACATACCCAACCATCAACACGCGGAGATCGCGCTGACGGCGATTCTCGGCATCGGCCGTTCGCGCGCACGCCTGATCTGCGCCGCCGCCGGCGTCAACCATGCCACCAAGGTCAAGGACCTCTCCGACAACCAGATGGACAAGCTGCGCGAGCAGGTGTCGAAAGTCACCGTCGAGGGCGAGCTCCGCCGCGAGGTCTCGATGAACATCAAGCGCCTGATCGATCTCGGCACCTGGCGCGGCAAACGCCACCGCCTGGGGCTGCCGGTGCGCGGCCAGCGCACCCGCACCAACGCGCGCACGCGCAAGGGCCCGCGCAAGGCCGCCGTGAAGATTATCAAAGCAGTCGCCGCTTAACGAGGAACGGAACCATGGCCAAAGCCAGCACCCGGGTACGCAAGAAGGTCAAGAAGAACGTGGCGGAGGGCATCGCCCACATCCACGCCTCCTTCAACAACACCATCGTCACCATCACCGACCGCCAGGGCAACACGCTCGCGTGGGCGACCTGCGGCTCGAACGGATTCAAGGGCTCGCGCAAGAGCACGCCGTTCGCCGCGCAGGTGGCCGCCGGCCGCGCCGGCGCGCTCGCCCAGGAATGCGGCGTGAAGAATCTCGAAGTGCACATCAAGGGTCCGGGACCGGGCCGCGAGTCGGCGGTGCGCGCGCTCAACGCGGCCGGCTTCAAGATCACCCAGATATCCGACGTGACGCCGGTGCCGCACAACGGCTGCCGCCCGCCGAAGAAGCGCCGCGTCTAGCACCAGGAGAACGATATAGGAACGAGGGGATACTCCCCTCGTGCACCCCGACAGATGATCAAGAGGTAATCAGGAACATGGCCAGAAATCTCGACGCGAAGTGCCGGCAGTGCCGCCGGGAAGGGGAGAAGCTCTTTCTCAAGGGCGAGAAGTGCTTCACCGACAAGTGCGCCATCGAGCGCCGCAATTATCCGCCGGGGCAGCACGGCCAGAAGAACACCCGCCTCTCCGGCTACGGCGTGCAGCTGCGCGAGAAGCAGAAGGTCCGGCGCATCTACGGACTGCTCGAGCGCCAGTTCCGCAAGATCTACCACGAGGCGGAGCAGAAGAAGGGCATCACCGGCGAGAACCTGCTGCAGCTGCTGGAGAGCCGGCTCGACACCGTCGCCTACCGTATGGGATTCGGCTCCTCCCGCACCGAGGCGCGCCAGATCGTGCGGCATAACGGCATCCTGGTGAACGGGCGCCGCGTCAACATGCCCTCCTTCGTCTGCCGCCCGGGCGACGTGGTCGAGGTCGCCGGCAAGGCCAAGCAGCAACTGCGCATCAAGGGCGCGGCGGAGGCGGCGGAGGGCCGCGGCTTTCCGGAGTGGCTCGAAGTCGACGCCAAGGCGCTCAAAGGCAGGTTCAAGGCGCGCCCGCAACGCACGGAGCTCCCGTCGACCATCAACGAATCGCTGGTAGTCGAGCTCTACTCGAAATAGTCATCGCGAGAGGTCACCGAAACATGCCAAGCAGCACCTACTTGAAGCCCCGCATCATCGATGTCCAGAATATCTCGCCGTATCACGCCCGGCTGACGATGGAGCCGTTCGAGCGCGGCTACGGCCATACGCTGGGCAACGCGCTCCGGCGCACGCTGCTCTCCTCGCTGCCGGGCGATGCGCCGACCGAGGTCAAGATCGGCGGCGTGCTGCACGAGTATTCCACCATCGACGGCGTGCAGGAGGACGTGGTGGACCTGCTGCTGAACCTCAAGGGCATCGTGTTGAAGATGCACAACCGTGAGGAGGCGCTGCTTTCGCTCAAGAAATCGGGTGAAGGCGTCGTCACCGCCGGCGATATCGAGCCGATGCACGACGTCGAGATCGTCAACCCCGATCACGTCATCGCGCACCTCGCCGCCGGCGGCAAGCTCGACATGGAGATCAAGGTCGTGCACGGGCGCGGCTACATCGCGGCGACCACCCGCAAGACCAATCCCGAGGAGGGGCGCACCGTCGGCAGCATCCTGCTCGACGCGTCGTTCAGCCCGGTGCGCCGCGTGAGCTACGCGGTCGAGGCGGCGCGTGTCGAGCAGCGCACCGACCTCGACAAGCTGGTGATCGACGTCGAGACCAACGGCGCGATCGACCCCGAGGAATCGGTGCGCTACGCCGCGCGCATCCTCGTCGAGCAGCTCACGGTATTCGCGGATCTCAAGGGCCTGCCGACCCAGATCGAGGAGAAGAAGGCGACCCAGATCGACCCGATCCTGCTGCGGCCCGTGGACGACCTGGAGCTCACGGTGCGCTCGGCAAACTGCCTCAAGGCCGAGAATATCTACTATATCGGCGACCTCATCCAGAGGAGCGAGACGGAGCTGCTGAAGACCCCGAATCTCGGCCGCAAGTCGCTGAACGAGATCAAGGAGGTCCTCGCAACGCGGGGGCTGACCCTCGGCATGAAGCTCGAGAACTGGCCGCCGGTGGGGCTGGAGAAGATTCAAGGATGAAGGCCGACCCAAAGGCAGAAGGCAGAAGGCAGAAGGCAGACCCAGCGGGTGCCGTCTCTCCGCGCTGCCGGGTCGTCCTTCGGTAAGGAAAGAACATGCGCCACAGACACGGCCTACGCAAGCTCAACCGCACCAGCAGCCATCGCCTGGCGATGTTCCGCAATATGGCGAACTCGCTGCTCCGGCACGAGGCGATCCAGACCACGCTGCCCAAGGCGAAGGAGCTGCGGCGCGTGGTGGAGCCCATCATCACGCTGGGCAAGAAACCCTCGCTCGCCAATCGTCGGCTTGCGTTCAATCGCCTGCGCGACCGCGAGGTGGTGGTGAAGGTGTTCGACGAGCTGGGGCCGCGCTACGCGAAGAGAAACGGCGGCTATCTCCGCATTCTCAAGTCGGGCTTCCGCAAGGGCGACAACGCGCCGATGGCGTTCGTGGAGCTGATGGACCGCCCGGAGGCCGGCGCGCAGGCCGCGCAGGGCAAGGAAGCGAAGGCCGGAACGGACAAGGAGGGGGCCCGCAGGGGGGCGAAAGAGAAGGCGGCCGCGAAGGCCGCATAACTAGCACCAAGATTCCATTTAGGGCCGGCCTAGTGCCGGCCTTTTCTTTTCTGTACGCGACGGTGCTTCCGGGTGCCGTTAAATCCGGACGCTTCGCGCCGGTTTAACTCCGCGAGATCGAACGGTCGAATCAATCGCCGTTCAACGCGCGGGTTAGAATCCGCACATGATCTTCCTCTTCAGCGACTTTGGCGCTGCCGACATTTACGTCGGCCAGTTGAAGGCGGTGCTGCAGAGCCAGGCGCCGAAGGAGGCCGTGATCGATCTCCTGCATGATGCGCCGGCGTTCAACGTGAGAGCGGGCGCGCATCTTCTCGCCGCGCTTGCCGTGCGGCTCCCCAGGGGCAGCGTCACAGTGGCGGTCGTGGATCCCGGCGTGGGCGGGCCGCGCGAGCCGGTCGCGGTGCTCGCCGACGGGCGCTGGTACGTGGGCCCCGATAACGGGCTCATTTCTGTCGCCGCCGCCCGCGCGAAGGGCAGCGCGGCCTGGTCCATCGGCTGGCGTCCGGCGGATCTCTCGGCCTCGTTCCACGGGCGCGACCTGTTCGCGCCGGTCGCCGCCCTGCTCACGAAGGGCAACCGCAAGGCAGCGAAACTCAGGAAGGCCGCGCTCGCCGTCCGCTTCGGTGCGGACGATCTTCCCGAGATCATATACGTGGACCATTTCGGCAATCTGGTCACGGGGTTGCGCGCGGGTGCGGTAGCGCAAGGGCGCACGCTGGTCGTCGGCGGACGCGCCATCTCCCGCGCCCGGGTGTACTCCGAGGTCAAGCCGGGCGCGGTATTCTGGCACGAGAACAGCCTCGGCCTGGTCGAAATCGCGGTCCACGCGGGCAACGCGGCTGCCGCGCTCGGCGCTCGGATCGGGCAGGCAGTGGGGATCGAGCCGGGGTGAGCGGTTGGTGGCAAACTAGTCGCAGGAAACCCCGGGCATGCCCCCGGCGATTGCGGAGCGTACAGCGGAGCCTTTCAACAAAGGAGGAGAGCAATGAGAGCCAGATCCCGTGCCCGTGGTTGGCTGCTAGTCCTGTTGTGCGCATTGGGCGCGATCCTGCCGGCGCATGCGCAGTATCCGACCCGGCCCGTACGCCTCATTCTGGCGTTTCCGCCGGGAGGCGGCACCGACACGCTGGGCCGGATCCTCTCCCCGCGGATGTCCCAGGGCCTTGGTCAGCAAGTGGTGGTTGAGAATCGTCCAGGCGGCGGTGCCAATATCGGCGCGGAAGTCGCCGCGAAATCACCGCCGGACGGCCACACGATGTTCATGGTCACGACCGCCCATTCCGTCAGCGCGACTCTTTACACCAAGCTTGGCTACAGCCTCGTAAAGGACTTCGCGGCTGTCGTCCTGCTCGCCTCCACGCCGAACCTCGTGGTGGTGCATCCGTCAGTGCCCGTGAAATCGATCAAGGAGCTGATCGCGTTTACCAGGGCGCGCCCCGGGCAGCTCGACTTCGCATCCTCGGGAAGCGGAAGCCAGCCGCACCTTGCGGGGGAGCTATTCAACAGCATGGCGGGGACCAAGATGCACCATATCCCGTACAAGGGAGGCGGCCCGGCGGTCGTCGCGCTGGTCGCGGGCGAAGCCGCGGTCGGATTCGCAACCGCTCCCTCGGTGGTGCAATTCGTCAAGTCCGGCCGGCTGCGCGGGCTCGCCATCACGAGCCTGCAGCGATCCCCCCTGCTTCCGGATCTTCCGACGGTGAACGAATCGGGCGTTTCCGGTTACGAGGTGGGCCCGTGGTACGGCTTCCTCGTGCCGACGGGGACACCGAGGGAGGCGATCGCACGGCTGAACGCGGAGTCGCTGAAGGCCATGACCTACCCGGAAGTGAAGGAGCGGATGGCCGCGACCGGCCTCACCCCGCTCGGCAGCACGCCCGAGGCGTTCGGCGCGCTGATTCGCAGCGAGGTCGAGAAATGGGGGAAGGTGGTGAAGGCGACCGGCATGCGCGTCGACTGACTCCGGGAACGGGCCTCGAGCACAAGCTGAGCCGCCTGGCCCGGTACGACGGGGGCCGGCTCATCTACGACGCGGATTCGCAGCCCGGATTGGGGATCTAGCGGGCGCCGCCCAGCCGCAGGTCCGAGGCGAGAGGGCTGGCGGGGTAGTGGAAGGGAACCGGCCCGTCGGGCAGGCAGTCCACGAACTGCCGCACGAAGGGGTCCTTCGACGCCTTGACCTCCGCGACGGTGCCCCGGGCGGCGACCACGCCGTCGGCGATGAAGTAGACGTAGTCCGCGATCTTGAGCGATTCCACCACGTCGTAGCTGACCACGATGGAGGTCACGCCGAGCGTGTCGTTCAGGCGCCGGATGAGATTCGCGATCACATTGAGCGAGATCGGGTCGAGCCCGGCAAATGGCTCGTCGTACATGACGAGCATGGGATCGAGCGCGATGGCGCGCGCCAGCGCAACCCGGCGCTGCATCCCGCCCGAGAGCTCGTTCGGCATCAGGCTGTGGGCGCCGCGCAGCCCCACCGCGTGCAGCTTCATCATCACCAGGTCGCGGATCACCGGCTCCGGCAGCGCGGTGCGCTCGCGCATGGGAAAGGCGATGTTCTCGAACGTGGAGAGGTCGGTGAACAGGCCGCTCCGCTGGAACATCATCCCCATCTTGCGGCGCATGCGGTAGAGCTCGTCGTTGCGCATGTCGCGCACGACGCGGCCTTCCACCTCCACGAAACCGCCGCGGGGCTTCAACTGCCCGCCGATCAGGCGCAGCAGCGTGCTCTTGCCACAGCCACTCGCTCCCAGGATCGCAACCACCTTTCCGCGCGGCACCTCGAGGTCGACCCCCTTGAGGACCCGGTTGGGCCCGTAGGAGAACTTGAGGTACTTGATCCGGATCAGGGTGTCGGGGCGATCGGCACTCATGACCCCATACTATCAAATCCGTGACGAGGGCCGAGCGCTCCAAAGCCGCCACCGGCGGGATTCGCCTCCAGATCGGCGCCGGCGGCGACCGCCACGCCGACCCCGCGCGCTGCGGCGCGAGCCGCCTTCGCGGTTCCCCCGAGCGATTACAGTGGCCGGTGGGCGGCGGAAATCTCCTGCCGCGCTTTCGGGGGACGGCCTGCGTTCGCGTCCAGCATTCCGCTCTCGGTGGCGGACAATACGTTCAACGTGCAGCATGGAGAGCAGGGCAAGCCGGGATCGTTCACGATCTCCGGAACCCCGGCAGCGGATGGCCAGCTTCAGCTCAACGGCGACGGTATCGCGCCCGGCGGGAGGCGCGGCGCCGGGCAGCCCTACAAGGCTGCGTTCGAAGCAAGATTTGCCGGCGAGCGCTTCGAAGGCGGGGGCCAGCTCGGCGCGCAGGAGTGCAAGCTGGCGATCTCGCGCGCTCAGTAGTAGTAGGCGACGTAGTAGGCCGCAGCGCCTGCCGTACTGAACGCACCCGCAAAGAACAACCGGCCCGGATAGCGCCGCAGGCGTGCCCAGAGGCCCCGGCGGCCGGCCACCGGGGACTGTTCACCGGCCGCGGCCGCGCTGCCGGCTGCCGCCAGCTCGGTCAATCGCCGCAGCGCCGTGCTCGAATCGAATTTCCGGGACAGCGGAAGGTGCGTTCCTGCTTCGACGACGGTAGCCGTGACTGAGGCGGGGCCCGTTGCGTCCGCGGGGCGTGGTGCCGCCTCATCCAGCGGCACGTCGACCTGCACCATCGTCGCCGCGCTCGTGTCGAGCGGCGCATTCGCGGCGCTTGCCACAGGCTGCGGGACCTGCCCATCGGGGATTTCCGCCAGGCAGGCGCGCAGGTCGGAGGCGAGATCCGCGGCGCTCTGATAGCGGGCAGCGGGCTGCTTCTGCAGCGCCCGCGCGACGATCAGGTCGAGCATGGGCGGCACCGCGGGGTTGGTCGCGCTCGGCGCGCGCGGCGTCGCGGTCGCGATCTGGTGCATGAGCTGGGTCACGGTGGACGCGGTGAACGGCGGCTCTCCCGCCGCCAGCTCGTGCAGCACCACGCCCAGTGAGAAGATATCGGACCTGCGGTCAGCGGGCTGCCCGGTCACCTGCTCGGGCGACATGTACCGGGGCGAGCCGAGTATGGCCCCGGTCTGTGTCTTGACGTCGGAAGCGCGCACGCGCGCGATTCCGAAATCCATGACCTTGGCGACCCGCCCGCGCACGATCATGATGTTGCCGGGCTTGATGTCGCGATGGACGACGCCGTGCTCGTGCGCGTGGGCGAGTCCTTCCGCCGCCTGCGCCATGATCTCGAGGCCGAGCGGCAGCGGCACGCGCCCGCGTGCGATCAGCGCGTGCAGGTCAGTTCCTTCCAGCAGCTCCATCGCCATGTATGCGATGTCACCTTCACGCCCGACGTCGTGGATCGTGACCAGGTTGGGATGATTGAGCCCGCCCGCCGCTTTTGCTTCCTGGAAGAAGCGCGCCTCGTAGTCGGCGCGCACCGCCGGGTCGTCCATCAGGATGATGCATTTGATCGCAACGATGCGGTTGAGCAGCGGATCCTCCGCCCGATAGACGACGCCCATCGCGCCGCGCCCGAGTTCCGAGACGATGCGGTAGCGTCCAAGCTGCTTGAGCTTCGCCTTGCTCATTTCAGAAGCCGATGTCGCGACGGAGTTCGCGCCAGTAATCGCGCGGGGTTTTCCGCCTCGGCGCCTCCGGCGGTTTCTCCACTTTCTTCTCCGGGCGCTTGACCGTGGTCTTGGGCGTGCTTTTCACCGCGGGCCGGGGCACGGTGAACGTGTGCGTGATCGTCATGCTTTGTCCCGGTCCCAGGCTAACCTCGAGCCTGAGCGGCGGGCTCGGCCGGTTGCGCACTTCGATCGCGTGGGAACCGGGATCGACCTCGACCTGGGTGAGCGGGGGGCTCGCGCCCTGCCATACGCCGTCGATGTACACGTCGCCGCGCGGTGTGATCTGAAGCTCGATGACGGCGGGCTGCACCGGCGGTGGCGGCGGGGGCTCGTAGGCGAGGCGCGCAAAGCGCGCCCCGAAGCCGGTTCCGATGATGGCGGCGATGGTGAACGTGCCGAAGGCGAACAGCCGCCAGCGGCGCGCGCGCGCCGCCTTCCGGTCGAACGTGAACAGTTCGTGCGATCGCAGGCCGGCATCGGTGAACGCGCCGGCAGCTGTCAGGTCCGCCGCGCGGGGTGGGGAATCGGCCTTGAGGGCCTCGCGGAACGAGCGTGAAGCAACGAGGCGGCCGGGCGGCGCGGCGTTCGCGAGTGTCGCCCCCGAGGCGAGCGCGTCGCCGACGAGCCCGGCCCCGCGCAGCGCGTCGGACACCGGCTTGACCGGGCCATGGTTGACGCCGATGCGCAACGGAAAGTCCGCGGCCGCCTGCGAACGCACCGCGAGTGCCAGTGCGGTGCGAGGCCTGCCCGGCACCACGACTGCAACGCCATCGGAAGTGTCCAGCACGATGCGCTCGGCGACCGGCAGCGGCCTGATCGCCATGCCGACCAGCGACTCGAGCCGTGCCTTGAGCTTGACCTGCTCGGCCACCGGCTTGCGCGTGAACTCCTGTATTTTCAGCACGACCACGCTCGCCAGCACCGGCACGTGGGTGTTCGCGTTCATCTCGCCGCGGGACGCACTCATGAAGGCATTCTAACCGCGCCGCCTTCGGGCAGTCGCCCGCGAGGAGGAAGTGCGTGACAGGTGATAAGAATGGGTGCTTGCAGCCGGCGCCACCGGCGTCATGCGGACTTGCGGGAGCGTTTTTCGTCACCCGCCCTCAGGAGATCCATGAGCCAGCGCACCGAATTGAGGTCCTCGAGCCTCGAGAGCGCTCCAATGGCTTCCTCGACGACCGCCGCCGACTGCAGCGCTCGGGCGTTGACGCGGAACTTCTCCTCGATCTGCGCGCGTGTCAGCGGATTCTCGGGCGCTCCCCGCGGGTGATCACAGCGAACGCTGAGACTGCGGCCGTCCCGGGTTTGCGCTTCCACGACGCACTGGACGCCGGAGAGCGCGGGATCGGCTCTCATGTCCACCTGCTCGGCGGCGAAGCGCGCGAGCACGGGGTCGTTGTAGCGCGCGGGCTCGAACTGGGCGAGCGTCAGCGCCCGGTCGTGCAGGATCGCGGCCGCGCAATAGTGGGCCGAGAGCAGCGCCTCGAACTTGCCCTGGTAGCGGGGGAAGGTCCCGTGCATGTCCACCGCGGTCTTGCTGAGCGACACGCGCAGCGTCCGCACCTGGTCGGGATGCAAGCGGTGTTTCTCCACCAGGTCGAACATCGCCGTGACGAAGCCCTGAGTCGTGGATGCGGAAGGCCACAGGCGCAGCGCGATGTTCTCCAGCTCCCAGCGCGTACCGAGGCCTTCGGTCACCGCCTGCGGACGTCCGCCGTTCGAGTAGGTGCTGAACAGCCCGCCGTCGGCGGCGGTCAGGAACTCGCGGGTTGCCACGAATTTCTGCTGGGCGAGCAGCGCCGCCATCAGGCCCGAGAGCGCACCCCGGCACTGGTGGAACTTGACGGTCGGCGTGCCCCACGCGGCGAACGTGCCCGCGGACTGGCTGCCCGCGAGGCCGAAGGCGCGCGCCATGGTGTCCTCGTCGAAGCCAAGCAGGCGGCCAACCGCCGCAGCGGCGCCGAACGGCCCGAGGACGCCGGGGCCGTGCCAGCCTTTGGCGCGCGCAGCCGGCCAGTCCATTGCCACCCCGATGCGGGTCATCACCTCGCACCCGCCGGCGAGGGCGGTCAGCAAGTCGCGCCCGGAGAGCGCGTCGCGTTCGGCGATCGCCAGCGCCGGTGGCACGACCTCCGGCGTGATGTGCGTCAGCGTGGCGCGATGCACGTCGCACATCGTGACTGCGGTGATCAGGTAGCCGTTCAGCAGCGTGGCGCCCGCAAGGGACAGCCGGTCGCCGCCGATGACGCTGCTTTCCAGGGACTGGGCGAGCCCCGAGGCCAGCGCCGCCATCTGGTGCGTTTCCTCGCCCTGGTGCCCGGCCAGCGCACAGGCGAGTGCGTCGAGCAGCAGGCTCTTGCAATGATCCCTGGCGCGCGCCGGTATCTGCTCGTAGGTCAGCCCGGACGCAAACCGCGCGAGGCTCTGTGTGACGTTCTCGGGCATCGATCTCTCCGTCATGCTTCAAGGGGTACGGGGACCCGGCTGGATCCCATATCATGGGAAGAATACCAAGAAAACCTGCTGGCGGCGGCGCGGGATCCGTACGACCCGCGTTCGGACCACGAATCGCAATTCACGGATCATGCTGCCGGTGGCAGAATCGCCATTCGACTCCAGTTGAGGCTTACGGGGAGATGCACCGTGATCACGACCCGCACCGCGACCATGCTTGCGCGCTACAACGCCTGGGCCAACCAGCTCATATTCGACGCCGTCGCCGCGCTGCCGGCGGGGGAGGCGACCAGGGAGCGGAAGAGCCTGTTCAAGAACATGGTCCACACGCTCAATCACAATTATGTCATCGACCGCATCTGGCAGGCGCATCTCGAAGGGCGCGACCACGGCTACGCGGCGCGCAACACGCCGGACCATCCTCCGCTCGCCGAACTGTGGCGCGCGCAGCAGGCGATGGACCGGTGGTACGTCGGCTGGAGCGACGCGCTGTCCGATGCCGCGCTGGACGAGAAAGTGACGTTCACGCTGATCGGGGGCAACCGCGGCGGGATGACACGCGGCGAAATACTGCTCCACGTCGTCAACCACACGTCTTATCACCGCGGCTTCGTGGCCGACCTCTTCTACCAGGTGCCGGCGCGCCCGCCGACAACCGACCTGCCGGTGTATTTGAGGGAGACCGGCGGTTCGTGACTCGTGACCCGCGGCAGAGCCGGAAAGCCACGGCGTCGATCGTCCGCCGGGAGCAGGAATGAGGACGCGTCCGCGCACCTGCTATTTGGACTGTGCGGCGCCACGAGGCCGGAGAACGTGAATTTTGCAAGGAGACTCGCCACACGATGTGGACTCATTCAGTAAGCGTGGCGTAAGGCAGGTGTAAGAAAATAGCGTAGCCGGGGTGTGATCGTACGCGCAAGCTGTTCCTGTCCGCAGTGCCCCGGCGCCTGATCAACCAGCGGGGTACCGCTCTGGAGTTTTATGTCGAAACTTTTGTCCGCAGTGATGCTGTTCTTGATGTCGAGCCCGCTGTTTGCCGCCGCGAGAGAGATGGAAGCGGAGATCCCGCCCTCTGAGACCGTGGGCCTGGTCTGGGTGGTCGTCTTCGGCGTCATCTTCGTCGGCATGATCGTCGCCTTTTTCGTTTACCTCTGGCATACCGAAAAGCACCGCAAGCCGGAATAGCAGTTCCCCCTTCACAGCGGCCGATTGCCTGATTCGCCGCCGCATCTCCGGTCTTCATTCCCCGGGCCCGGTACCCGGGCCGCCATCACGTATTAGGGAAGTCCGGGCGGGGTGACCCCCCGATTCCAAGGCGCGCTTTACGAGCGACGCCTTTTCCGTCACGCTCTGCCCAGTACGCATTCGGGGAGGGGCCGTGAAAATCCATCATGCAGGAACGCCGATCCTGGCGGTGGCGCTGTTTACTGCGCTTTCCACGGCCTCGGCAGCGCAGGGAACGACGCAACCCAACCTGCTTCTCACCCGGGGCGGGTGGGAAATCGGCGGGCAGGTCTCGCACTATCAATACGAAGAACCCAATTTCATGAAGCTCGAGGGCGAGCGGACGGGCTTCGTCGGCGCATACACGTTTACCGGTCCCAATCGCGTGTATACGCGCATCGACCTGCGCGTGTCTTATGGCCTGCTGGAGTACGAGAGCGTGGGCACCGGCACCATGGACGATGTCCCGGACTGGATCGGCGAGGCGCGGGTGGTGGTCGGCAGGGACTATCTGACCGGTGCCAGCATTGCCCTGTCACCGTATATAGGATTCGGCTACCGGTTTTTATACAACGACCTCAGGGGCTACTCCTCGACCGGTGCGGTCGGCTACCGGCGCTATTCCCACTACTACTACGTCCCGGTGGGGGTGACCGCCCGCTTCCGGGCCGGTGAGCGGTGGGTCGTCGCGCCCACGGTGGAGTATGACTGGTTCCTGAGCGGGCGGCAGGAATCCAAGCTCAGCGATACCGGGCTCGGCCTTCCCGACGTCACCAACGATCAGAAGAACGGCCGCGGTTACCGGGCTAACCTGATGCTCGAGACCGGGCGATGGGCGTTCGGACCCTGGTTCCATTATTGGAAGATCAAGGACTCTGAAATCGTGCCCATCGGCGGCGGCCTCGGCGTGATCGAGCCGGAAAACTCGACGCGCGAATACGGAGTGGAGCTCAGGTTCCGCTTCTAGCGGGCCGCATGGCGGCGAGGCCGTCGGCGTCGGTGGCGGAAATCGTGGTGCGGACGACGTGGCGCGGCTTGTCCCCGGGCCAGGGCCGGCCACGGTGCAGAACGCAGCGGTTATCCCACATGATGATGTCGCCCGCCTGCCAGCGGTGAAGGTAGGTATGCCCGGGCGCCGTAGTGTGCGCGATCAGCTCCTCGATCAGGCGCTGGGCCTCTTCCTGCGCCATGCCGTCGATCCCGCAGGTGTGCGACGCGAGGTAGAGCGAATCGCGTCCGTTCACCGGGTTGCGCCAGCGAATGCGCCAGCGCACCGCCGGCAGCGTGGACCTCTCGCGCCCGGAGGCGAGGTGCCGGGCGATCTTGCCGCGCGAGTGCGCGTAGTCGTGCCAGGCGTAGGCATCGGCGAGCCGCGCGCGCATCGCATCCGGCAGCCGCTCCCAGCCGAGACGCATGGACGCGAACTCCGTCTCGCCGCCGACCGGCGAGATCGTCCGGGCCGAGAGCACGGACGCGAGCGCCGGCGGGTCCTTGAAGCAGCTGTCGGTGTGCCAGAGCTGGTTCGCGCGCGCACGGAGCGCTTCCTTGTGGTCGGGCGGCACCAGGCTGCCGTCCGGCTCGATGTTCGTGAGGATGGAAAACGGCGTGCCTTCCCCGCGCGAGGCGGCCTTGGCGATTTCCAGCGGGCCGAAGCGCCTCGAATAGGCGAGCTGCAGCTCGTTGATAATTGGCTGGCCGCGGAACACCAGCACCGAGTGCGCCTCGAACGCCGCGCGCACGGTGGCGTAGGCATCGTCGCGCTCCGCCACGTCGGCCAGCCCGACCCCGCGCACTTCCGCGGCGAAGCCGGGCCCCAGCAGTCTCAGCTCCATGGATTTCATTCTCCCATAAAGACTGTTCCGCAAGAACGGCGTGTCGTCGTTCCCGCGAAGGCGGGAATCTAGGCCTGACGAATCGATACTGGATCCCCGCCGCCGCGAGGATGGCTGCTGCTGGGGTTCCTAACCGGAGCTCATTGCTCCATCGCGCTGCGCGCGAACACTTCCTCCAGCTTGACCAGCCGCGGCGTTAGTCCCTGCTCGCACGAATAGCGCGCCGCGGTTTCCAGCGTCTTGCGATTCGCGCGGATGCCGTGCCGCACGAGCGGCGTGCGCAATGCATCCGTCGCCCCCGGCGGCAGCAGGCCGGCCGCGACGTGGTACTCCGCGTGCTCCAGGCGCTCCCGGTCCGCGATGTCGTTGGCGCGATCGAACGCCTTGATGAGATTGAGCACCGCCCAGGGGTGCTGGTCGGCGAGTTCCTTGCGGATGACCATGCCGTGGTTGATGGGGAAGATGCCGGTCTTGCGGAAGTAGCGTACCCCCTCGGCGACGGGATCGGGGAAGAGCGGCCCGAACTCCGGATGGCTCCACAGGTCGGCCATGCTGCGGTCCACCAGGTTGCGGTCCACGATGTAATGGAGCGCCGCGTCGAGCTCGCCCGCGAGCATCATGCCGCCCAGGCTCTTCTCGGGCGGGATCGTGTGGATTGTCACGCCGGGGGGAGCGGTGAAGCCGACGGCGCCGGCATGGCTGTGGGAGGCGCCGCGCTCCATCCAGAATTCCATGTGCCGCGGCTCGACGCCGAATTCCTCCTGCAGCACGCCGCGCGCCCACAGCGCCGCGGTCTGCTGGTACTCCGGCACGCCGACGCGCTTGCCTTTCAGATCCGCGGGTGAAGCGATGCCCGCCTTCCGCCGCACCAAAATGGCGGCGTGATAGAACTTGCGCGTGGTGAAGACCGGCACGCCGACCCAACGCTCGTCTCCCCGCGCCTTCGCCATCATGAGCGAGGAGAACGACATCTCCGACACGTCGAAATCCGCGAAACGGAGCTGGCGCCAGAACAGCTCCGAGGGGTGCACGCGGCTGGGGATCAAGTCGATGCCGTCGGGCTTCACGCGACCGTCGAAAACCGCCCAGGTGCGGGGATTGGACGCCATGCCGATGCTCAACTGGAGATTCATGAGGGCGACGCAGGTTGGCAGGTTCTATTTGACGGCGAGGTCGAGTATGCCCGCTTTGGGCGTGAAACCGAGCCCGGGCGCGTCCGGCAGCGTGACCCAGCCCCTGACCGGCTTCGGCGTGCCGTCGAACAGCGCCTCGCCGATGCGCCAGCCGCCGAGGTGAAACTCGATGCGCCCGCCGTTCGGCACGCCGGCGTGCAGGTGCATGTTGAGGTGCGGGTAGTTGCCGCCCATCTCGAGCTGGATGTTGAACGCCTGCGCGAGTCCCGCCGCGTAGAGCCCGCCGGTGAAGCCGCCGATGTCGCGCACGTTCGGCTGCGCGATGTCGATCGACTCGTTGACGAAATATTCGCGCAGGTAGCCAAGGTCGTAGGTGCCGCTGCTGCCGGCGGCGATCGGGATCGTGGTCTCGCGGCGCAGCTTCGCCATCAGCCGCGGATCCGCCTTCAGGACCGGGTCCTCGAACCAGGCGATCTTGCAGTCCTCGACCAGCTTGGCGAGCCGTATCGCCTGCGGCAGCCGCGCGTTCTTGTTGGCGTCGATCATGAGCGTCACCTTGTCGCCGAGCTTCTCGCGCACGTGGCGGATGCGCGCGGCGTCCTCGAGGATGTCGTCGTCGGTTGGCTCGCCGTACATGTGCGCCGCCGGATCGGCCCCGGCCGCGATCGCCATCTTGAGCTGCGTGTGGCCCTCCGCGATCATCAGCTTGGCGGCTTCCACCAGCTCGTCCCGGCTGTAACGGGGCAGGCCCCAGGTGATGTAGACCGGGCATTTCTCGCGCGCGCCGCCCAGCAGCTTCCAGATGGGCTGCTTCAAGCGCTTTCCGCGGATGTCCCACAACGCCACGTCGATCATGCTGGCCGCGCACGACCAGGTGCCCATGTAATGCTTGTTGGAGAGCCGCCAATACAGCGCGCTGCGCACCGCCTCCGGGCGCAAGGGGTCCATGCCGGCAATTGCCGGGCCGGCCTCGCGGTTGATGAAATCGGAAATGCTGAAGCGCAACGGGTAGGCCGAGAACGCGTGACCCTTGAGGCCGTCGTCGGTCTCGATCTCGACGAAGGTCACCAGCGCGTGCTGGGTCTCCTGGATCAGCGGGAACTGGTACGGCACGCGCAGCGTGTGCGCCGTGGTGCGGGCGATTTTCATCGGGTTTCCCCCTTGAATGATGAGTGACGGGTGACCACAATTCGGACTGCACGAAGCGTTGCGACCCGCACCTGTACACTATAGCGAATATGAAGATATGAAGATCACGAAAGTCGAAACGATCGTCCTCAACCTGCCGATGATCATCGAGGGCCCGGTCGTGCCGAAGCAGGGGGGGCGGCCACGCACCAGCATGGACATCCTGCTCGCGCGCGTGGACACCGACGCGGGGGTCTCCGGCTGGGGCGAAGGGTTCGGCCACCGCATCTTCCCCGCGACCAAGGCCGCGCTCGATACCCTCGTCGGCCCGATGTGCGTGGGACGCGACCCGACCGCGATCGATGCGCTCGCGGACGAGCTGCAGCGCAACCTCGCCGGAGTGGGCCGCAACGGCCCGGCGATGTACGCGCTATCCGCGGTCGACATCGCGCTGTGGGATATCGCCGGCAAGCTTGCGGGGATGCCGCTCTACCGTCTGCTGGGCGGCTCGCCGCGCGGGCGGCTGCCCGCCTACGCGAGCCTGCTGCGCTACGGGGAACCCGGCGCCGTCGCGCATCACGTCGAGAAAGCGCTCGAGCGCGGCTACCGCGACATCAAGCTGCACGAGATCACGACCGGCCCGATCCAGGCAGCGCGGAGCGCCGCCGGTCCCGGCATTGCCATCATGGTGGATTGCAACTGCGCGTGGCCGGTCGCCGAGGCGATTGACATGGCACGGAAACTAAAGCCCCTGGACCTTAAATGGCTCGAGGAGCCGGTGTGGCCGCCGGAGGACCATGCGGGACTCGCGCGGGTGCAGGCGGAAGGCGGCATCCCGACGGCGGCAGGCGAGAACTCGATGCTGCCCGAGTTCCAGAGCCTGCTCGCGGCCGGCGCGGTGCGCTACGCGCAGCCCAGCGTGACCAAAGTGGGCGGCGTCACGCAGATGCGCAAGGTCGCGGGGCTGGCCGCTGCGCACGGCGTGGCGGTCGTGCCGCATTCCGCGTACTTCGGCCCCGGCCTCCTCGCCACCATTCACTGCATTGCGGCCATGGCGGGCGAGGGCCTGGTCGAGCGCTACGACGCCGATTTCGCGATCAACCCCCTGCACGGCGCGATCCTGCCGGACAAGAACGGCTGCCTCACGGTGCCGCAGGGGCCCGGACTGGGCATTGACCCGGACCCGGCGGTGATCGCAAGACTGCGTGTCGGATGAGCGACGACTGGCGAAATCCCCCCGGCTTCGCCACCCCCCTTTGCCAAAGGGGGGCAGGATCCCCCGGCTTCGCCACCCCCCTTTGACAAAGGCGGGCAGGGGGGATTGGACGACGCACTAACGGCTAGGGCGCGGGAGCGAACGTCACCGGCCACGCCCGTCCGCGACCGGCTCGAGGCCTTTCGCTCGAATGACTCGCGCCGCGGCCGGCGAGGCGAGAAATTCGATAAATGATTGCGCCGTCTCGGCCTGCTTCGTGCCGGAAAAAATGCCGGCGGACGAGACGGTGACCAGCTGAATTTCGGCGGGCAGGGGACCGACGAGCTCGATGCCCGGCACCGCCATCAGCTCCGGGATTTGCTGGATCGCGATCTCCGCCCTGCCGGCGGCGACCAGCTCCCCGATCAGGCCGCCCGGCTGCCGCACCGCCTTGGCGCGCACCTGCTCCGCGATCCCCAGGCGCTCGATTACGCCGGCGAAATGCATGCCGCTCGCGCCGTCCTGCGTGTAGGCGACCGATTTCGCGGCGAGGAGCGCGCGCTTGAGCGTTTCCACCGTGCCGATGTCCGGCTTCGGCGCCCCAGCGCGCACGGCGACGCCGACGCTGCAGCGAGCGAGCGTCCGGCGGCTGCCGGCGAGAATCTTCCCCTGTTTCACGAGCGCGTCGATCGCGCCCGAGCCGGTGACGATGAGATCCGCCGTCTCGCCGTTCTCGATGCGGGCGAGCATGACCTTGGCCGGGTCGTAGCTGATCGCAACCGTGCAATCGTGTGCACGCTCGAACTGCGGGACAAGCTCGGCCATTACGGCGCGGATGCTGTTGGAAGCGAGAACCTTGATCATTCGTGACATATCACGGCACCTCGAGGTCCACCAGCGGCCCGTACTGCTGGCCGCCGAACACGTCGGTATCGTCCACGTCTCCCGAAACGACGGGCCGCGGGATGGTGACCTTGATCGCGGCCGCCGCGTCGTACTCGATCACCGATACGACCTCGGGGGCGAGCTTGTAAGTCCGCGCGAACCACTGCGCGTTGATGACCTTCGCGTCGCGCACCCTCTCATACGTCGCGCGGTCCTTGAAGATCACGTCGAAGGTGAGCTCGAACGGGCCCGAGTTCTTGCTGCGGATGAGCTTCGCGACCTGCCACAGTTTCGCCATGACGCTCTCAGACGTTTTCGTAGTGGATGCGGAACATTTCGAGCGGCGACCCGGGCTCCACCACGTGATTCATGGTGAAGCGATAGCTCGGCCCGCGCGCGATCTCCGGGGGCGAGTAGGGGAATGCGATCGAGGTGATGAGCCCGCTCCACTCCGGCACCGGATAGTGCACCGCGATGTGTCCGACCGATTTCATCAAGGCGGTCGCGAGTTCCTGGGTGGGCGCGGTCACCTGGAACAGCAGGCCGGCTTCGTGCCCGATCCCGGTTTCGGGCTCGAGGCGCCCCATGGCGGCGTTCTTGCCGAATACCCGCACGTCCAGGCGGCACTGACGCTCGATGTCCGGTCCGAACACCGCCCGAATGCGATCCTTCGCCGCCTCCATGAGCCCGGCGAGCCACGAGTCGAGCTGGCGCAGGATGACCGGGTCGCGCACGGCGCCCACGATGATGCTCTGGTAGCCGGCGAGCTCCGCGCCCTCGAGCTTGATGGTGTAGCGCTGCGCCGGACGGAAGGTGCTGCCCGACACCCGCACCGCGCGGTCGGAAGCCGCCTCGTATTTCGCATGCAGCGTATTGAGCACGCCCGAAGGCTCGACGAGCTCGTAGGGCGTGGAGTTTTCGTACAGGTTGTGAGAGGCGACGCTTACCGGGTCGCAGCGGTAATCGGGGTTCGGCGGCTCGACGATGAAATGGTCGTCGGTGACCGTCGCGAACATGCAGTCGGGGTACTTGCGCAGCACGACGCAGGCCGCGCCGCACTCCAGGATCTTCGCCATGTGCCAAACCGTGGCGGGATTGAAGCCCCGCAATACCGGCAGCGCCGCGAAGATGGAAGTGTCGCTCGAGCGGCCGGCGAGGATCACCTCCGCGCCGTTGGCGAGCGCTTCGATATACGGTTCGATCCCGCACATGCCGACAATGCGGGCGCTGCGGTCGATCACGGCGTCATCGAACTCGGGCGCGTTTGCGAGAGGCGTGATCTTGCCCTCCCGCAATTTCCTCTTCAGGTAGCCCTTGTCCTGCTCGGCTGCGATCGTGGCGAGCTTGAAGGACAGCTTGTCCTCGCGCGCGATCTTGCGCGCGATCCCCGCCAGGCGCTCGAGCTGGCCGTCCGTGCCCGCGGTGCAGGCCGAGCCGACGATGGCCGGGATGTTCGCGGCGCGCGCGGCGAGCAGGATCAGGCGCAGGTCGCGCTGGTACGCCGAATCGGAGAACAGCGTCTCGCCGGAGCCGAGGTAGAACGGTCCCGGGTCGGTCGAGCCGGAATCGGCGCCGATGAAATCGGGCTTCCACGCCATCGCGCGCCTGAGCGTCTCCTCGCGGAAGCCCGAGCCCAGGATGCCGGTCGCGGACAGAACTCTGATTTCGCTCGCCATCGCTCGCTAATCAGTGACGAGGTCGCGCGTCGAGGGGCGGAAGAGGGACCCCGACATTATTGTGTCGGGGATCTGACCCCCGGTGGCGCGCAGGGCGGCCGACACTACGATATCGAATCATGCGAGGGGTACTCGGAGGCCGCGGGTGACGAAATCCCCCCGCGCTTCGCCCCCCCTTTGACAAAGGGGGGTTAGGGGGGATTGGGTGTCGAGACAGGGGAAGCTAGGGCACGTTGTA